>JBDTDI010000208.1:0-11958 GCA_039923155.1 Mycobacteriaceae bacterium
GCCGTGCATTGATGATAGATCAATGGATACCGACGCCATGGCGACAAAAAGGGCACCCTTCACGATGTGCTGACTTAAAGCGCAGCTCGTGCGCGTCACTCCGTTGTCGTCGCGGCATCGCGTCGGCTCAGGACCTTGTCGACCAACCCGTAGGCCTTTGACTCCTCAGGATCCATGAAGAAATCGCGCTCCATGTCGGCGCGAATCTTCTCGATCGGCTGGCCAGTGCGTTCGGCATAGATACGGTTGAGCTGCTCGCGCGTCTTCAGGATTTCACGCGCATGAATCTCGATGTCGGTCGCCTGACCTTGAGCGCCGCCCGATGGCTGGTGAATCATCACGCGCGAATTCGGTAACGCGAAGCGCTTGCCTTTGGCGCCCGCCATCAGCAGGAAAGAACCCATGCTCGCCGCGATCCCCATGCACAACGTCGAGACGTCCGGCTTGATGAACTGCATCGTGTCGAAGATCGACAGACCCGCACTGACCGAGCCGCCCGGTGAGTTGATGTAGAGCGAGATGTCGCGCGTGGGGTCCTCGGCCGAGAGCAGCAGGATCTGTGCGCACAACCGGTTGGCGATGTCGTCGTCCACCTGCGTGCCCAGGAAGATGATCCGCTCCTGGAGCAGCCGCTCGTACACCGAGTCACTGAGGTTCAGCCCGGCGGTCCCGGCCATCGAGGTCACAGGAATCGAGGGGTTCTTCGGCGTCACAGCGTGACCTACCTTCGTCAGAGATGTGGGGGTGGGATCGTGATTCTTGGTGTGTAGCTCGTTGCACCGACAGTAACCAAGACGGGCGGTGCCGCAGTCCCGGCACCGCCCGTGTTCGCTGTCAGCGTCAGGACTCGACGCTGTTCTCCTCGAGCACGTCCCCCTCGAGCACCACGTCGTCGCCAGCACCCGCGTCGCCGTCAGCGGCCTCGTCGTCGGGCCCGTCGTTGCCCAGCAGCTCGGCGAGGTTGACCGTGGCGCCGTCGGTGTCGGTGATGGTGGCCATGTTGACCACTCCGGCCAGCGCCTTGCCCCTGCGCACGTCGGCGAAGATGGCCGGCAGCTGGTTGGCCTCCTGAGCCTGACGGACGAACTCCTCCGGAGCGACGCCGTAGCGCTGGGCCTGGAAGATGATCCGCTCGGTGAGCTCCTCGTTGCCCACCTGGGTGCCCTCCGCCTCGGCGATGGCGTCCAGCAGCAGCTGGGTGCGCACGGACCGTTCAGCATCCGCACGGGCCTCGGCGTCGAACTCCTCGCGGCTGGACCCCTCGGCCGCCAGCGCGGCGGCCAGCTTGTCCTCGTCGTGGTCGAAGGGGTGCACCGCGTCGTGCAGGCGGGAGTCGTACTCGGCCTGGACCACCTTCTCCGGGACGGCGATGTCGGTGGTCTCCAGCAGCGCGTCGAGGACCTTGTCGCGGGCCTGGGTGGCCTGTTCCACCTTCTTGACGCGGGTGACCCGCTCCCGCAGGTCGGCGGTGAGCTCGTCCAGGGTGTCGAACTCGCTGGCGAGCTGGGCGAACTCGTCGTCGGCGTCGGGCAGCTCGCGCTCCTTGACGCTGTTGACCACGACGGTGACGACGGCGTCCTCACCGGCGTGCGCGCCGGCGACCAGCGCGGTGGTGAACTCACCGCTCTCGCCGGCCGAGCGGCCGATCAGGGCGTCGTCGACGCCCTCGATGAGCTGACCCGAGCCGATCTCGTAGGACATCCCGGTGGTCGAGGCGTCCGCCACCTCCTCGCCGGCCACGGCGGCCGAGAGGTCGATGGAGACGAAGTCGCCCATCGCGGCCGGACGCTCCACCCCCGTGAGCGTGCCGAAGCGGGCCCGCAGCGAGTCGAGCTGCTCCACCACCTCGGCGTCGTCGACCACGACCGGGTCGACGGTCACGGACAGCTCCCCGAAGGCGGGCACGATGATCTCCGGACGAATGTCGACCTCGGCGGTGAAGGAGAGCTCCTCACCGTCGGTGATCTTGGTGATCTCGATGTCGGGCTGGCTGATGACCTTCAGATCAGCCGAGGTCACGGCCTCGGTGTACTTGGCCGGGATCGCCTCGTTGACCACCTGCTCGAGCACGGCACCACGACCCACCCGGGCCTCGATGAGTCGGGCCGGGGCCTTGCCGGGCCGGAAGCCCGGAAGGCGGATCTGTTGCGCCAGGGCCTTGTAGGCACGGTCGAAGTCGGGCTTCAGCTCGTCGAACGGGACGTCCACGAGGACGCGGACCCGGGTCGGGCTGATCTGCTCGACGGTGCTCTTCACAGCAAGTGCTCCTCTGGCGGTTTCGACGAAGTACCGGACGGGACGTGATCGAACGGGGACGTGCTCGGGCGTGCGGTGTTGCCGTCGGGGTGGCGGGATTCGAACCCACGGCCCCTCGCTCCCAAAGCGAGTGCGCTACCAAGCTGCGCCACACCCCGTCGGACAGATCGTACGGGCCAGCCCGGTAGGCTGTGCCACCGCACGTGGTGGTCGGGGTGATCCCCCGGCTGCGACGTGCCCGCGGGCGTAGCTCAATGGTAGAGCCTCAGTCTTCCAAACTGATTACGCGGGTTCGATTCCCGTCGCCCGCTCCCCCACCTGCGCACAGGCGTCCCGGACTACCTGCCCGCACCGTTCGCCGCCACACCCACCGCGGGTGGCCCACACGGCAACCGCGCCGCGGTAGGTTGGCGAATCGGATCGTCGCCCTGCCGGTTCATGCCGTCCTCGTGCCGGGAAGATCCGGCGACCTGCCCCTACCCACCCCCAGGAGCAACCACCCGATGCGAGCACGGACGCTGGCCCGCACCGCGGTGACGTCGCCCTCGCTGGTGGCCCGCTGGGGCGCGGCGATGCTGCTGGCCGCCACCACCAGGCGTCACGCTGCCGGCCTGTCCGGCGTCTCCGTGCTGCCCAGGAAGCTGACGATGCCGCTGCGGCGCACGGGAACCGACCCGGTGCCCGAGCTGGCCGCGCTGCGCGCCCAGCACCCGGTCGCCAAGATCGGGCGGGTGCTGGGCCGCACAGTCTGGATCGTCACCAGCCACGAGCAGGCCCGGGCGGTGCTGAACGACTCGGTCAGCTACTCCACCGACATCCGGCCGATCCTGGGCGGCGACGGTGACCTGGCCATCGGCGGCCTTGGGTTCACCGACCCGCCGGACCACACCCGGCTGCGGCGCTACCTCATCCCCGAGTTCGCGGGCCGTCGGCTGGCCGCCCTGGCACCGAAGATCACCGAGATCGTCGAGCACCAGCTCGACCTGCTCGAGGAGTCCGGCGACCCCGGCGACCCAAGCGACGTCGTCGACTTCGTGTCGGCGTGCGCGTTCCCGATCCCGTTTCACGTCATCTGTGAGCTGCTGGGGCTGCCGGGCGAGGATCGCGAACGCTTCCGCGAGCTCGGGCACGCACGGTTCGACGTCACCGGCGGTGGGGCGGGAACCTTTGGCGCGATGTCGAGGTCCCAGGAGTTCCTGGCCGAGGTCGTGCGGGCGCAGCGCCGCGAACCCGGCGACGGCCTCATCGGCGCGCTCGTGCGCAAGCACGGCCACGAGCTGGACGATGCAGAGCTCACCGGCCTCGTCGACGGCGTCTTCACCGGTGGGTACGAGACGTCGGCGAGCATGCTCGCGCTCGGTGTGGTGACGCTGCTCCGGGATCGAGAGGCGTACGCGCTGGCCGCCGACGACGCCACCGTCGACGGCGTCGTCTCCGAGCTGTTGCGCTACCTGAGCGTCGTGCAGATCGCCTTCCCCCGCTTCGCCCGCAACGACATGACCCTGTTCGGCCAGCAGGTGCGGGCCGGGGACGCAGTGGTGTGCTCGTTGAGCGGGGCGAACCGCGACGGGGAGTTCGCCGATCGCCCGGACGAGATGGATCCTTCCCGGCCGGGCCGCGGGCACCTGGCGTTCGGTCACGGGATGCACCGGTGCATCGGATCGGAGCTCGCCCGGATGGAGCTGCGAGCCACCTTCTCCTCGCTGTCCCGCCGCTATCCCGACATGGCCCTCGCCGTGGAACCACGGTCGCTGCAGTTCCGCGAGTTGTCCATCGTCCACGGGATCGAGTCGGTGCCCGTCCGGCTCGTGCCCACGGCACCGGCCACCAGGCCGTGAGGATCGTCCACGTCGCAGACTCCTTCGCCCCCGACGTCGGGGGGATCGAGAGCCAGGTGCAGTCCCTGGCGCAGGCCCAGCAGCGGGCCGGCCACGACGTCAGCGTGATCACCGCGGTGCACGCGCACGCCGAGCTGGGCTTTCCGGTTGCCCGGGCGCGGCGGGGTCGCTGGCTGACCGTCGCCTTTCCGTGGGTCAACCGCAAGATGGTGGGCGAGGTCCTCGACGCCGGCCCGGACGACCCCCCGGTCGACATCGTGCACGCGCACCTCAGCGTCGTCTCTCCCCTGGGGGTCTACGTGGTGCGCGCCGCGACTCGACGCAACATCCCGGTAGCCGTCACCGTGCACTCCCTGTGGTGGAAGGTCACCCCGGCGGCGTGGGCCACTTTCGTGCCGTTCGGGTGGGGACGCATCCGCGCCGCCTGGTCCGCGGTCAGCACGGTCGCGGCCGCCCGGGTGCGGCGAGTGCTTCCGCTGGTCGCCGAGGTCACCACCCTGGCCAACCTCATCGACGTCGACTGGTGGCGCCCGGCCGAACCCCCGCGCGAGGACGACCACGACGCCCCCCGCCTGATCGTGGTGGGACGGCTCAAGAAGCGGAAGCACGTCGACGAGTTCCTCGACATCCTGGCGCGCGCCCGAGCGCGGGTGCCGGACCAGACCAGGGCCGAGGTCTCGATCGTGGGGTCGGGGCCCCGGCACGACGATCTCCAGCAGCAGATCAACGACCTCGGTCTGGGCGACTGGGTGACCCTGCTCGGACACCGCACCTCGTTTGAGGTTCGCGCGCTGCTGCACACCTCGGACCTCTTCGTGGCCCCCTCGCGCCAGGAGGCCTTCGGCATCGCCGCCTTCGAGGCCCGGGCCGCGGGACTGCCCGTGCTGGGCTACGGCGGGACCGGGCTGGCCGACTTCATCGTCGACGGTCGAGACGGGTTGCTCCCCGCCGACGGGGTTGCGATGGTCGAGGTGCTGACGACCCTGCTGACCGCCCCGGACGAGCTCGGACGCCTGCGGCGCCACACGAGCACCACCGCACCACCCATCGCCGTCGCCGACACGATGGCAGCGGTCGACGAGCTGTACCGACGGGCCCGGGCCATGCACCAGCGCTGACCCCCGCCGTGGCACGCTGGAGCGATGAGCACACCGCGCACGACCCGCCCCCGCATCGTCGTGGTGACCGGGGCGAACGGGCTGGTGGGCGCCCGCGTGTGCGCCGCCCTCGCCGAGCGTGGGGTGCAGGTGCGTGCGGTGGTGCGCCGGGTCGGCACCGCTCCGGCTCTCGAGGGTGTCGACGAGCACGTCGGCGACTTCGCCGACCCGGCGCACGCCGCCGACGTGGCCGCGGGTGCCGACGCCGTCATCAGCACGGTCCACCCCATGGGCAGCGACCGGGAGACCCAGGAGCGGGTCGCGGTGCACGGCACCGAGGTGCTGGCCCGAGCCGCCCGTGACGCCGGGGTTTCGCGGCTGGTCCACATCTCGACGGCAGCGGTGTACGACCGCTCACCGGGAACGGGCGACGTGGACGAGCACTCACCGCTGGTCGAGGACGACGCCGACGACTACGCGGTGACCAAGCGCGACACCGACGCGGCGCTGGCCGACGTCGACGGCATCACCCGGGTGCTGCTCCGACCCCCTGCGATCCTCGGCAGGGGCGCCAGCTCCGTCTGGAACACCCTGCGACCAACCGCGGTGCGGGACAACTCGAAGGCACGACACGCGGTGCCGGAGCAGACCTTCGCCTGGGTCCACGTGAGCGACCTGGCGGCGCTGGCCGCGGACGTGGCCGCGGGGCGGGTGCAGACGGCGACGGACCCCGAGCACGGACCGGTCGACGGCGGCTGCACCACGCTGAACGCCGCGGCCGGGCCCGCCACGGTTCGCGACTACCACGCCACCGTGACCGCCGCAGTCGGGGTCACGCCCGTCTGGGACGACGGGCCGGCCTGGACGGGGCAGATCCTGGCCGGACGAGCCCGCCGCTGGGGCTGGTCCCCCGCCGTCGACCTCGCGCAGGCGCTGGCCGAGATCGGCGAGGGCCTGCGCAGCTGAGCGACCCCGTTCAGCCGGGCTGGCAGGTGGGGCAGTAGAACAGGTTGCGTCCCACCATCTCCTCGATGACGACGGGGGTGCCGCACACCCGGCAGGGCAGGCCAGCCCGGCGGTAGACGTAGCTCGCCCGCTCACCGCGACGAGCGCGGTCATCGGGACGAAGAGTCACGATCCGGCCCAGCCGCACCCCCACCTTCATCAGCTCCACCAGGTCGAACCACAACCCGTCCCACTCCGCGCGGTCGAGGTCGCGGCCCGACCGGTGCGGGGAGATGCCCTGGCGGAACAGCACTTCGGCCCGGTACACGTTGCCCACCCCGGCCAGCACCTTCTGGTCCATGAGGAGAGCCCCGACGGAGACCTTGGAGCGAGACACCCGGGTCCAGGCCGGCTCGGGGTCGGTCCGGGGACGCAACGGGTCCGGACCCAGTCGGGCGAGCACCGTGTCGACCTCGTCGGGGGTCAGGACCTCGCAGGTGATCGCCCCGCGGAGGTCGGTCCAGCACCGCTCCCCGACCATGCGCATGCGCACCGCTCCGCGTGGCTCGGCCGGCTCGGCGCTCACGTGGTTCTCGAACCGGCCGTACAGACCGAGGTGCACGTGGACGACCGCGTCGCTGCCGTAGTGGTGGAACAGGTGCTTGCCGTGCGCCTCGGCCTTGCGCAGCACCCGACCGTCGACCAGCGCCGCCCCGGTGCTGAACCGACCCTGTGGGCTGCTGACGGCGATCTCCTGGCCGCGAAATTGCCGGTGGTGCAACCGGGCCAATCGGTGGATGGTGTGTCCCTCGGGCACGCGCGGTCCTCTCCAGATCCGTCTACGGCAGAGCGGGTGGGGTCCCGGTGCGCTCGTAGCTGCTCAGCTGGCCGATGCGTCTGCGGTGGCGCTCGTCCCCGCTGAACGGGGTCGTCAAGAACGCGTCGACGATGGCGAGGACCTGCTCGGGGCTGTGCAGGCGCCCACCGATCCCGATGACCTGCGCGTCGTTGTGGGCGCGGGCCAGCTGGGCGGTCTCCACGCTCCAGGCCAGCGCCGCGCGGCACCCCGGCACCTTGTTGGCTGCGATCTGCTCGCCGTTGCCCGATCCGCCGAGGACCAGTCCGAGGCTGCCGGGATCATCGACGGTGCGCCGGGCGGCCTCGACGCAGAACGCCGGGTAGTCGTCGGCCGGGTCGTAGGTGTGGGCGCCGACGTCGACCGGCTCGTGCCCACCGGCCAGCAGGTGAGCGGTGATCGCGGCCTTGAACTCGAAGCCGGCATGGTCGGAACCGAGGTACACGCGCATGCCTAGAGTCTGGCAGGTGGCGTGCGCGGGGGTTGACGGATTCGACGGGCGCTGGGTGATCGCCCGCACCGACGGGGCGCCGACCGGGCCCGACCACACCGGGCTGAGCACGTTGACGTTCACCCTCGCCGACGACGCCACCGGTGTGCTCGAGGCCACCGCCGACTGCGAGGCCGTCGCTGTGGACGTGCCGCTGGGGCTCTCGGTCGACGCGGTCCGCCCCTGCGAGCGGGCGGCCAGGGCCCGCCTGCCCGGCGCCGCGTCCTCGGTGTTCCCCGCCCCGGCGCGCGACGTGCTGCTCGCCGACGACTACCAGGACGCGTGCGCACGCTCCAGCGCCGCGGCGGGCAAGAAGATCAGCAAGCAGACCTGGTTCCTCGTGCCGGGCATCCGCGAGTTCGACCGTGCCGTGCTCGACCCCACCCGGGTGATTGAGGCGCACCCCGAGCTGTGCTTCCGGGCGATGTCGCCCGGGACCATGTTCGCCGCCAAGCGAACCACCCGCGGGCAGGGTGCGCGGATCGCGGCCCTGGCCACGTGGAGCGCCATCGCGCAGTCCTTGGCCGAGCTCCCCGCGGGCCCGGCGCTGGACGACGTTCTCGACGCCGCGGCGTGCGCCTGGACGGCGCGGCGCTGGGTGGCGGGGGCCGCCGAGGTGCTGGGGGGTGAGCCCGACACCTTCGGCCGACCGATGCGCATCGTCGTCTAGTCGAAGGTCGGGCTCTCGTTCCGGGTGCGCTTGAGCTCGAAGAAGTGCGGGTAGCTCGACAGCAGCACCGCACCGTCCCAGACCCGGCCGGCGTCCTCGCCCCGCGGGATCCGTGACAGCACCGGGCCGAAGAAGGCCACGCCGTTGAGGTGGATGGTCGGCGTGCCGACGTCCGGGCCCACCTTGTCCATGCCCGCGTGGTGCGAGGCCCGCAGCGCGTCGTCGTGCTCGGTGGAGGTGGCCGCATCAGCGAGCTCCGCCGGCAGACCGACCTCGGCGAGCGACTCGGTGATCACCTGGGTGAAGTCGTCCATCTTCTGGTTGTGGATCCGGGTGCCCATCGCGGTGTACAGCGGGGCGAGCACCTCGCTGCCGTGAGCGGCCTCGGCCGCGATCGCCACCCGCACCGGACCCCACGCCGTCTTCATCATCTCCTGGTAGTCCTCGGACAGGTCAGCACCCTCGTTGAGCACGGCCAGGCTCATCACGTGCAGGTTCAGGGTGATGTCACGGACCTTCTCCACCTCGAGCATCCAGCGGGACGTGATCCAGCACCACGGGCACAGCGGGTCGAACCAGAAGTCGGCCGTGTCCTTCGCGTCCTGGCCGGCGGAGGTCGCATCGGTGGCGGGGGTCTCCCGGGCGGTGGTCCCGGGGGCGGTGGTCTCGGGGGCGGTGGTCTCGGGGGCGGGGCTCACAGGTGTCCTCCAGTGGTCAGGTTCGCAGGTCCTCAGGCGTCAACCCCCACGACGGCCCCGCTCTTCCCGTGGTGGGATGACAGGACCACGATTCCCGAGCCGAAGAGGTGCTGCTGCGTGACCGCCCCGAACCTGACCCGCAACGACGCCGCGTCCCGCGCCGACATCCTGGCGGTGCAGCGCTACGCGATCTCCCTCGACCTGACCGACGGCGCGGGCGGGCCCGGTGAGAACACCTTCGACTCCCGCACCGTCATCACCTTCGACGCGACCGGCGGGACCGACACGTTCGTGGACATCGTCGCCGAGACGGTCCACTCCGCGACCCTCAACGGTGCCAACCTCGACGTCAGCAGCTACGACCCGGAGCGCGGGCTGCGCCTGAGCGGCCTGGCTGAGCGCAACGAGCTCGTGGTCCACGCCGCCTGCACGTACTCCCACACCGGTGAGGGTCTGCACCGCTTCGTCGACCCCGTCGACTCCGCGGTGTACCTGTACAGCCAGTTCGAGACCGGCGACGCCAAGCGCATGTTCGCCTGTTTCGACCAACCCGACCTCAAGGCCGTCTACGACCTGACGGTGACCGCGCCTCGCGACTGGGCGGTGATCAGCAACTCCGCCGCCGAGAGCGCCGACCAGGGCGTGCACGTCTTCGCGACCACACCGCTGCTGAGCACCTACCTGGTCGCGCTGATCGCCGGTCCGTACGCGCGCTGGACCGACACCTACACCGACGAGCACGGCTCGATCCCGCTGGGCCTGTACTGCCGGGCGACGCTGGCCGAGCACATGGACTCCGAGCGCCTGTTCGCCGAGACCAAGCAGGGATTCGCCTTCTACCACCAGAACTTCGGCACCCCCTACGCGTTCGGCAAGTACGACCAGCTGTTCGTGCCCGAGTTCAACGCCGGGGCGATGGAGAACGCCGGGGCGGTCACGTTCCTGGAGGACTACGTCTTCCGCAGCCGGGTCACCGAGGCGCAGTACGAGCGCCGGTGCGAGACCGTGCTGCACGAGATGGCGCACATGTGGTTCGGCGATCTGGTGACCATGCGCTGGTGGGACGACCTGTGGCTCAACGAGTCCTTCGCGACCTACGCGTCGGTGCTGTGCCAGTCGCAGGCCACCGAGTACACCAACGCGTGGACCACGTTTGCGAACCTGGAGAAGAGCTGGGCCTACCGCCAGGACATGCTGCCCTCCACCCACCCCATCGCCGCCGACATCCCCGACCTCGCTGCCGTCGAGGTCAACTTCGACGGCATCACCTACGCCAAGGGCGCGAGCGTGCTCAAGCAGCTGGTGGCCTACGTCGGCCAGGAGGACTTCCTCGCCGGGTTGCGCGCGTACTTCACCGAGCACGCCTTCGACAACGCCGAGTTTGCCGACCTGCTGCGCGCGCTGGAGGCCTCCTCCGGCCGCGACCTCTCCGGCTGGGGTGCGCAGTGGCTGAAGACGACCGGTCTGAACACGCTGCGGCCCAGCTTCACCACCGCCGACGACGGCACCTTCACCAGCTTCGCCGTCGAGCAGGGTCCGGCCCGACCCGGTGGTGGCGAGCTGCGCACGCACCGTCTGGCCGTCGGCATCTACGACACCGAGCACGGCGACGGCGACGGTGCCCTGGTGCGCACCCACCGGGTCGAGCTCGACGTGACCGGGGAGCGCACCGAGGTCCCTGACCTGGTGGGGGTGCCACGGGGCAAGCTCATCCTGGTCAACGACGACGACCTCACGTACTGCTCCTTGCGGCTGGATCCCACCAGCCTGGCCACCCTGGTCGATCGCATCGGCGACGTGACCGACCCGCTGCCCCGCACGTTGTGCTGGTCAGCAGCGTGGGAGATGACCCGCGAGGCGGAGATGAGCGCCCGCGACTTCGTCTCCCTGGTGCTCGCCGGACTTCCGGCGGAGACCGAGGTCGGGGTGCTGGGACGGCTGCTGCAGCAGGCCCAGGCCGCGCTGGCCAGCTACACCGAGCCGGGATGGGCCGTCGAGAAGGGTTGGCCCGCGTTCAGCGACCGGGTGCTGGAGCTGGCCCGCGCGGCCGAGCCGGGCTCGGACCACCAGCTGACCCTGACCAGCGCGCTGGCGTCGTCGGTGCTTGGTGCCGACCACGTCGCCGTGCTCCGCGGCGTCCTCGACGGCGATGCGGCCGGGCAGGGGCTGAGCGGGCTGGACGTCGACGCCGACCTGCGCTGGAGCCTCGTGCAGGGTCTCGCCGCGGCCGGCGCGCTCGACGCTGACGGGCCTGCCAGCCCGGAGATCGACGCCGAGGCCACCCGGGACGCCACCGCGGCCGGGGTCCGCGAAGCCGCCCGGGCCCGCACCGTGCGCCACCAGGCGGCGGCCAAGGACGCGGCCTGGCAGCAGGTGGTGCACGACGACGCGCTCTCGCACACCCTGGGTCGAGCCATCATCTCGGGCTTCTCCCGGCCCGGGCAGTCCGAGCTGCTCGCGCCCTACGTCGCGAAGTACTTCGACGTGGTGTCCGACGTGTGGGCCCGGCGCTCCAGCGAGGTGGCCCAGGCCGTCGTCATCGGGCTGTTCCCGGCGTGGTCGGTGGACCAGGCGACGGTCGACGCCGCCGACGCGTTCCTTGCCGAGGACCACCCGCCAGCGTTGCACCGCCTGGTGCTGGAGGGACGAGCAGGAATCGTCAGGGCTCTCGCCGCCCGCACGTTCGACGCGGGCTGATCGGTCAGCGGGTGCGGTAGCCGGCCTGGTCAGCAAGCATGCGAAGGGCGCTGACCAGGCCTCCGGCTAGATCACCCTCCTTGAACGACGCGACCATCGCGGTGACGGCGAGGCGAGCGGCGCGATCGGTGACCCGCCGCGACACCTCGGTCCCGGTCACGATCTCCACCACGCGCTCCCCCGGGGAGACGGCGATGAGCACCGCACCCGGCGCCTCGTCGCCCTGTGAAGAAAACAGCTCCTCGGCCCGCGCGCGGGAGTCCCCGCCGAGCTCGCCGAGGTACACGCTGAACGCCACGCCGGTGTCCCGCGAGGCGAAGGTGAGCGCCTCGTCGAGACGGGCAAGCTGCTGGGGTGTGAACGGCAGCGCCGGACGGGTGGTCAGGCTCCGCCGGGCAACCGACACCCGTG
>JBDTDI010000209.1:0-7143 GCA_039923155.1 Mycobacteriaceae bacterium
GGTGCTCCATCGTGGTGACGCTGGCGGCCATCGGTGCGGTCGAGTGCACGACCGGGTTGGTCATGTAGCGCTGGACGATCTTGTCGACCTCGCCGTCCAGGGTCGCCGAGAACAGCAGCCGCTGGCCCTTGGGCGTCTTGTCGAGCAGGCGGGTCACCTGGGGCAGGAAGCCCATGTCGGCCATGTGGTCGGCCTCGTCGAGCGCGGTGACGACCACCTGGCTGAGGTCGACGGTGCGCTGCTGCACGTGGTCGGCCAGGCGCCCCGGGGTGGCGACGAGCAGGTCGACGCCACGCCCGAGCTCCTCGATCTGGCGGTTCATGCTCAGCCCGCCGACGACGGTGGCCACGGTCAGGTTCAGGGAGCGGGCCAGCGGGGTCAGCGCCGCGTCGACCTGGCTGGCGAGCTCACGGGTGGGCACCAGGACCAGTCCTCGTGGGGCCCGGGGGGCGGACCTGGTGCCGGCGAGCCGGGCGAGCATGGGCAACCCGAAGGCCAGGGTCTTGCCCGAGCCGGTCTGCGCACGCCCCAGCACGTCACGCCCGGCGAGCGAGTCGGGGATGGTGACGGTCTGGATCGCGAACGGCGCCTTCAAGCCCTGGTCGTGCAACGCGTTGACCAGGGCGGCGGGCAGGCCGATGTTCGCGAAGGTGGCGTCCGCGCGGGGAACGCTCTGCGGGACCTCCAGCACCGGGGGAGTGCTCGGCTGAGACTGGCTGGGCGCGGCGGGGCCGTGAGCACCGGAACGACGACGGCGGCGGGGTGCAGCGGTGTGTGGGCTGGTCATGGTTGTACCTCCGGGTACGTGGACACGTCCCGGTCGCGCACCGCGGTGTGAGCGTCGAGACGTCGCGCGGGCGTTGTCAACCCGCAGCGGGTGGGCCCGGCACAACGGCCGGGTGGGCGACTGGTGCCGCCGTCGAGGAACTTCGCAGCCCCGTGGAACCGAACCCTACAGGGGCCCTGCTTGTTCCCCGCCGCTGCCACGCCTGGCCCGGACTGTCGCCTCGATCACCGCAGCCTCCTCCGGGGTGGGGGCACCACCACCGAGCCGTGCCGGCACCCAGGGCGCACCAGGCGGGTGCTCGTACCCGGCTTGCGCCTGGGCGAGGGCGTCCTCCATCACGGTGCGCAGCCGTGCGGTCAGCTCGTCGGGGCTGCCCTCGGGGCCCAGGGGGGCGCCCACGACGACGTGGACGGGGACGTGGTGGCGGCCCAGCGCTCGCGGGACGCCCTTGCTCCACAGGCGCTGCTCCCCCCAGATCGCCACGGGCACGATCGGCACCTGCGCCTCCAGGGCCATCCGGGCGGCCCCGGACTTCAGCTCCTTGATCTCGAAGCTGCGGCTGATCGTCGCCTCGGGGTAGATGCACACGCACTCCCCGGCCCGCAGCGCGGCAACCGCGCGGGCGTAGGCGGCGGCGCCGTGAGTCCGGTCCACCCCGATGGCCCCGCAGTGGCGCATGAGGAAGGCGACGACCCGGTTGCGCTCCAGCTCGGCCTTCATCAGGAAGCGCACGCTGCGCCCAGCGGTGCGGGCGGTGAGGCCGACCTGGGCGAAGTCGAGGTACCCGGTGTGGTTGGCAGCCAGGATCACCCCACCCGCGCGGGGCACGTTCTGGGTGCCGTGGCGGGTGACCTTCAGCCCCTGCACCCTCGACAGGGTGCGAGCCGAGCCGACCAGCGTCGAGTAGACCGGCTCACGGGGCCCCCGCAGTCCTCGCACGAGCCACGCTCCTCTCCTGCCTGTTCCAGCACTTCGACCGACGATGGTTCGTTACGGCCGCGTGCGTCTCCCGGTCGCCGCTGTCGTGGCGTCCACCCGTGAAAACCGTATCTGCTCGCGCCAGCAGGGTGCTCTGGCTCGGGCGGGTCACGATCAGCTCTCAGTCCGTGGGTGGTGTTGTGCATGGTCAGGTCGACGATCGTGAAGCGCAGGTCAGTCGTTGCCCGACGATCGAGCGAGCCGCCTCGACGATGGCGTCCACCCACCGCTCGCGGGTGCGGCACGTCGGCCAGAGCTCTCGGCACGTCGCCTCCCTCCTCGATCCGCTCGCGGTCGTGTGGGTTGAAGGCAGACGTCGGAGGGAGTACCAACGTGCTCATGTCTGGCCACCGTCACCTTCGCGCACGTTCCCGCCGTCCCGCCGCGGCTGTTGCGTCGGTAGCGCTCGCGGCCCTCGCGCTGGTCGTCGCACCGCCCGTCCAGGCGACCACCCCCGCTCCGCAGACCTACGCGCAGGCGTTCCTCGACAAGCTGCCGCTGGAGGTGCAGGTCGGCCAGGTGCTCATGGCCGGCAGCCCCGCCACCCGCGCCGACGGGGCGACCATCGCGGCCATCCGCAACCAGCACGTCGGCAGCGTCATCCTCACCGGCCGCAGCACCGCAGGGGTCGCCGCCACCGCCGGTGTCTCGGCCGCGCTCGAACGGGCCAACCCGGAAGCGGCGCGGCTGTTCGTGGCCGCCGACCAGGAGGGCGGTCAGGTCCAGGTGCTGCGCGGGCCGGGGTTCTCCACCATGCCGACCGCGCTCACCCAGGGACAACAGGCGCCGGGGGCGCTGCGCGGCAACGCCGGCGAGTGGGGCTCGCAGCTGCGGCGCGCCGGGGTCAACGTCAACCTCGCCCCGGTGCTCGGCACCGTGCCGAGCCTCGATGCCGCCCGCAACAACCCGCCGATCGGTGCCTTCGACCGGGAGTACGGGTACGACCCGGACGCGGTGGCGGCCCACGGCACGGCCTTCGCCCAGGGCATGGCCGACGCTGGCGTGGACGCCACCATCAAACACTTCCCCGGCCTCGGTCGGGTCACCGCCAACACCGACGTCAGCGCCGGGGTCACCGACACCGTCACCACCCGCAACGACCCTTACCTGCAGCCGTTCGCCATCGCGGTCCGCGCCGGGGCACCCATGCTGATGATGTCCACCGCCGTCTACTCCCGGATCGACCCGAACCACCCGGCCGCCCTCTCGCCCACCATCATCGGCGGCATGGTCCGCGGCGATCTGGGGTTCACCGGCGTGGTCGTCAGCGACGACCTCGGCAACGCCAGGCAGGTCGCGTTCCTCTCCCCGGGCGACCGCGCCGTCCGCTTCCTCGCCGCGGGCGGTGACCTGGTGCTCAACGTCGACCCCGCGACGATCCCGGCGATGTACGAGGCGGTGCTCGGCCGGTCACGGGTCGACGCCGGTTTCCGGGCGCGGGTGCGCGACGCGGCGCTGCACGTGCTGGCCGCCAAGGCCGCGCGCGGCCTGCTGCCGGCGCCAGGCGTGAACACCTTCTACCTGGCGGCGACGGCCGGGGGTCCCGCGGGACCGGGCATCCCGTTCGGCCAGCGTGGCGACAGGCCGATCCAGTGCGACTTCGACAACAACGGTACCGACACCATCGGGGTGGTCCGGGGAGTCACCTGGTACTTCCGCAACCACAACGCCCCCGGCGCCAGCGCGGGCTCGTTCTCCTTCGGCAACCCAGGCGACCAGCCGGTGTGCGGAAAGCTCGACGGCACACACTCCTACTTCGGCGTCTACCGGTCCGGCGTGATGTACCTGCGGCGCAGCCCGACCGACGGACCGGTCCAGGTGACGCTGTACTTCGGCAGTGCCGGTGACACCGCGGTGCTCGGGGACTGGGACGGCAACGGCACCCAGACCCCGGGGGTGTTCCGCAACGGCAACTGGTACCTGGCCAACGGCAACCGCTCCGGAGGGCTGCGCACCGACGGCCAGTTCAGCTTCGGCCAGGCCGGTGACCGCCCGGTCGTCGGAGACTGGAACGGTGACCCGTTCACCACCACCGGCGTGGTGCGCAACGGGATCTGGTACCTGACCAACAGCAACATCGTCCCCACCGAGAGTCAACGCTTCTCGTTCGGCAACCGTGGCGACCTGCCCGTCGCCGGCACCTTCAGCCCCGGTCGCCGCAGCGGGGTGGGCGTGGCCCGGCAGTGACGAGCGCCCGACGCTGGACCGCGGCGACGGTCGGGTCTTTCGTCCCTAGCGAGGACCGCGGGCGGCGCTAGCGTCGAAGACATGACGACGGTGCGCGAGATCATGACCTCACCCGTCGTCGTGGCCCACCCCGAAGACCCGATCGCCCGCATCGCCGCGACCCTGAAGACACACCGGATCAGCGCCGTGCCGATCGTCAACGACGACGGCGCCGTGGTCGGGCTGGTCAGCGAGTACGACCTGCTGGCCCACCCGGACGTGCGCAACGCCAGCGAGGTGATGACGACGGCGGTCCTGAGCGTCACCGAGGACACCGACGTTGCCCACGTCCGGAGCCTGCTGGTGGATCGCCGGATCCACCGGGTGCCGGTGGTGTCCGGCGGAAAGCTCGTCGGGATCGTCAGCCGCGCCGACATCGTGGCCCTGCTCGTCACCGAGTGGGTCTGCCCGGTGTGCGGTGAGTCGGTGCGCGGGGAGAACCCCCCCACGACGTGCCCGAAGTGCCACGGCACCTCCGCGTTCGTCATCCAGGAACAGCCCCCCGGCCCCTGAGCACAGTGAGGACGACAACCACATGGTCGAGACGACCGATCCAGACCTGCTGCGCGGCTACTACCGCACGATGGTGCTCATCCGGGAGTTCGAGCTGCGGGCCAGCGAGATGTACACCCGCGCCAAGATCGGTGGCTACTGCCACCTCAACGTCGGTGAGGAAGCCACCGTCGTCGGACTGATGGAGGCGCTCGGTACCCAGGACTACCTGTTCAACACCTACCGCGACCACGGTTACGCCCTGGCCCGCGGGCTGGATCCCGGGCGGATCATGGCCGAGCTGTTCGGCAGGACCACCGGCGTGTCCGGGGGCTGGGGTGGGTCGATGCACCTGTTCGACGTGCCGACCCGGCTGATGGGCGGGTACGGCATCGTCTGTGGCCAGCTCCCCCCCGCCACCGGGGCGGCGCTGGCCCTGACCTACCGCGGTGAGCCGGGCCCGGACGCCGAGGCCGTGATGTGCGTGATGGGCGACGGGGCCACCAACATCGGCGCCTTCCACGAGTCCCTCAACCTCGCGGCGGTGTGGCGGCTGCCCATCGTCTACGTGATCGTGAACAACGGCCTGGGCATGGCCACCACGGTCGAGGCGTCCTCCGGGGAACCCGAGCTCTACAAGCGGGGACGGGCCTACCGCATACCCGGACAGCGGGTCGATGGCAACGACGTGCTCGCCGTCCGCGATGCAGCGCGGGCCGCGCTGACCGGTGCCCGCCTCGAGCGGCAGCCCTTCCTGCTGGAAGCGACGTGCGAGCGGCTGCGCGGACACTCGGTGGTCGACCCGGCTCGTTACCGCTCGCAGGAGGAGACCGACCGGGTACGGGCCCTCGACCCGGTGGCGACCCTGCAGGCCCGGTTGCTCTCAGAAGGGGTGCTGGACGAGGACGAGGTGGCCCGCATCGGCGCGCTGGTCACCGACGAGGTCACTGCCGCGGTCGAGTTCGCCGACACCAGCCCGTCACCTGAGCCCTCCGAACTGTTCGCGCACGCCTATGCCACCCCGGTGGCCAACGCGCCCCGCCAGCTCCCGGGCGAGCGGGTGGTGACCGTCCCATGACCGACGCTGCTTCGGGTGCTCCCGTGATCACCTACCGCAAGGCCCTGCAGGACACCTTGCGCGCCGAGCTGACCCGCGACGACTCCGTGTTTCTCATGGGCGAGGAGATCGGCCTGTTCGAGGGGTCGTACAAGATCACCGCAGGCCTGCTCGAGGACTTCGGACCGAGACGGGTGCGTGACACCCCCATCGCCGAGGAAGGGTTCGTCGGCGCGGCCATCGGTGCGGCGATGCTCGGGCTGCGGCCCGTCGTGGAGATCATGACGATCAACTTCTCCCTGCTGGCGCTGGACCAGATCGTGAACCACGCCGCGAAGATGCACACGATGTTCGGCGGTCAGGTGTCGGTGCCGATGGTGATCCGCACCCCCGGCGGAGGCGGCCAGCAGCTCGCGGCCACCCACTCGCAGAACCTGGAGGTCTTCTACGCCCACGTGCCCGGGCTGAAGGTGGTGGCTCCGGCCACCCCGGCGGACGCCAAGGCGCTGCTCACCGCGGCGATTCGGGACGACGACCCGGTGATCGTGCTGGAGAACCTCTCGCTGTACAACACCAAGGGCCCGGTCCCCGAGGGCGAGGTGGTCGCCACGATCGGCACCGCCGCAGTGGTCAAGCAAGGTCGCGACATCACGGTCGTGGCCTACTCGCGGTCGACGGTGATTGCTCTGGAGGTCGCCCGACAGCTCGAGGAGCAGGGCATCTCGGTGGAGGTGGTGGACCTGCGCAGCCTGCGTCCGCTGGACCGGGAGACGATCTGCGCCTCGGTCCGCAAGACCACCCGGGCGGTGGTCGTGGAGGACGACTGGCTCAGCTACGGGATCGGCGCGGAGGTGGCCGCCAGCATCGGGGAGGGGGCGTTCGACTACCTCGACGCCCCCGTCCGGCGGGTGGCCGCCGCGGAGGTCCCCCTGCCGTACGCCAAGACGCTCGAGCTCGCCGCCCTGCCCGACGCGGCCGCGCTGCGCGCCGTCATCCACCAGGTCCTCGACGACACCCGCTTCACGCGGTAGGAGCACCGCCATGCCGGAAGTTCAGATGCCCCGCCTGTCCGACACCATGACCGACGGAATCCTGAGTCGCTGGCTCAAGCACGAGGGCGACGAGATCCACAAGGGCGACGTCATCGCCGAGATCGAGACCGACAAGGCGACGATGGAGCTGGAGGCCTACGACGACGGACCGCTGACCGCGCTGCTGGTCACCGAGGGCACCACGGTCCCCATCGGCGCACCCATCGCCGTCATCGGCGGTGCGGCCACCTCACCGCAGACGCCCCCGCCAACACCCCCGCCGCCGACAGCTGTGACTGCGGAACCCGCAGCGCAGGAACCCAACCCCACTACGACCACACCGGCCGTGGCCGTGGTCCCGGCCGAGCAGGCCAGCTCGCTGCGTCGGGCCAGCCCGCTCGTCCGCAAGCTCGCCCACGATCACGGAATAGACCTGAGCACCATCCCCGGCACCGGACCAGGCGGTCGCATCGTCCGCGCAGACCTCGAAACGACCCTCGAGGCGGTCGCGGGGACATCAGCGCCTGCCCTGCCAGTGGCCACGGCACCGGTCGTGGCGGTGGACGACCCCG
>JBDTDI010000210.1:0-7258 GCA_039923155.1 Mycobacteriaceae bacterium
CCGGCGTCGTGCGACACCGACAGCCGCCAGCCCGTCACACCCAATTGGCTGGCGGCTGCGGCGACCGTCCCGACGACCTGGAGCACCGGCCTTCCCGACATCTCCGATAGCACCCGGCAGTCGTGCCACTCCAGCCCCGACGGGGCGCCCAGGGCCTTCGCGACCGACTCCTTCACCGCGAACCGGGCGGCACGCGAGGACGGCCCCCGCGGATGCCCGGTCGCCGTCACCTGTTCCTGCTCACTGAACAGCCGGTCCGCGAGCCCCGGGGTCCGCTGTAGCGACGCGGCGAACCGGTCGATCGCGACCACGTCGACGCCGACCGCGATCACTCTCGCCCCGGCGGGTACAGCTGGCAGGGTCACGACCTGCTATTCCACCGTCACCGACTTGGCCAGGTTCCGTGGCTTGTCGATGTCGTAGCCGCGGGAGCGGGCAATCTCCGCGGCCAGGATCTGCAACGGCACCGTGGCGACCAGCGGCTGGAACAGCTTGGGCACCCGCGGCAACTCGACCAGGAAGTCGGCGAAAGGTGCGACCGTGTCGTCGCCCTCCTCGGCGATCACGATCGTGCGCGCACCGCGGGCCTGGATCTCCCGGATGTTGCTGACCAGCTTGGAGTGCAGCACCGCACGGCTCTTCAGCGAGGGCATCACCACGATCACCGGCAGGCCCTCCTCGATGAGGGCGATGGGACCGTGCTTGAGCTCTCCGGCGGCGAAACCCTCGGCGTGCATGTACGCCAGCTCCTTGAGCTTGAGCGCACCCTCCAGCGCCACCGGGAACCCGACGTGACGACCGAGGAACAGCACCGCGCGCGAGGTGGCGAGCTCGCGGGCCAGGGCCCGCACCGGCTCCATCGTCTCCAGCACCCGGGCGACCGCGGCCGGCATGGCCTCCAGCTCGGCGAACTCGCGGGCCACCTCGTCGGGGTACTTGGTGCCGCGGGCCTGGGCCAGCGCCAGGCCCACCAGGTAGTTCGCGGTGATCTGGGCCAGGAACGCCTTGGTGGAGGCGACCCCGATCTCGGGTCCGGCCCGCGTGTAGAGTACGGCGTCGGCCTCCCGCGGGATCTGGGACCCGTTGGTGTTGCACACCGCGAGGACCTTCGCCTTCTGCTCCTTCGCGTGGCGCACGGCTTCCAGGGTGTCGGCCGTTTCCCCGGACTGGGAGATCGCGACGACCAGCGTGCTGCGGTCCAGCACCGGGTCGCGGTAGCGGAACTCGCTCGCCAGCTCCACCTCGACCGGCAGCCGCGTCCAGTGCTCGATGGCGTACTTGGCCAGCAGCCCGGAGTGGTACGCCGACCCGCACGCGACCACGAAGACCTTGTCCACGTCGCGCAGCTCCTGGTCGGTGAGCCGCTGCTCGTCCAGGACGATCCGGTTGTCCACGAAGTGCCCGAGCAGGGTGTTGGCGACGGCCGTGGGCTGCTCCTGGATCTCCTTGAGCATGAAGTAGTCGTAGCCTCCCTTCTCGGCGGCCGCGAGGTCCCAGTCCACGTGAAAAGGCCGGGCCGAGACGTCGTTTCCGTCGAAGTCGGTGACCGCGTAGCCCGCCGTGGTGATCACCACGACCTGGTCCTGTCCCAGCTCGACGGCCTCGCGGGTGTGCTCGATGAAGGCGGACACGTCCGAGGCGACGAACATCTCCCCGTCCCCCACCCCCACCACGAGGGGGGTGGAGCGTCGCGCGGCGACGATGGTGCCGGGGTGGTCGGCGTGGGTGAACACCACGGTGTACGCGCCCTCGAGCCGCCGGCAGACCGCCCGGACAGCGCCCGGGAAGTTCCCCGCGTGCTCACCGGTGGCGCAGGCCCGGGCGACCAGGTGGGCGGTGACCTCGGAGTCGGTGTCGCTGACCATCTCCACCCCGTCGCGGGCCAGCTCCTCGGTCAGCTCGGCGAAGTTCTCGATGATCCCGTTGTGCACCACGTTGACCACGCCGGACGCGTCGGCGTGCGGGTGGGCGTTGCGGTCGGTGGGCTTGCCGTGCGTGGCCCACCGCGTGTGCCCCATGCCCGTCGTACCCCTGAACGACCCGGCGGGCACCTCGGCCAGCGCGGCCTCGAGGTTGGCCAGGCGCCCAGCCCGACGCTCCACCGCGGTGGCCCCGTGACCGTCGAGGATCGCCACCCCGGCCGAGTCGTAACCGCGGTACTCCATGCGTCGCAGCCCGTCGACGACGACGCCCAGAGCCTGCCGGTGACCGGTGTACCCCACGATTCCGCACATTCTTCGCAGCCTACTGGCGCGAGGATCCCCTCCCGGTCAGACGCCGAGGAGATCCCCCGATCGGATAGCGTCCCCGCTGTGGCGAGCAACGACCTGAAGACGGTGGTGAAGGAGCTCAGCGGCCGGGGTCCGCACCGGGTGCTGCGCGGGGACCTCGCGCTGGCCGGCCTGCCCGGGGTGGTGATGACCCCGGCCACCGGCCTGGGGCTGCCCGCCGTGGCCTTCGGGCACGGCTGGTGCCAGCCCACCAAGCGGTACCTGGGCACCCTGCGGCACCTGGCGTCGTGGGGCATCGTCGCGGCGGCGCCCGCCACCCAGACCGGGGTGCTGGCCTCGCACCTGGGCCTGGCCACGGACCTGCGCACCACGCTCGACATCTGCGCGGGCGTGCGGCTGGGTCCGGGCGAGATCAGCGTGGACCCCGACCAGCTGGGGGTGGCCGGGCACTCGATGGGCGGCGGTGCCGCCGTCCTCGCGGCGGCCCGCGACCCCCGCATCAGGGCGGTGGCCGCGTTCGCGGCGGCCGAGACAGCACCCTCCGCCGTCGCCGCCGCCGCGCGCTGCACCATGCCTGCGCTGTTCCTGGACGCCGAGGACGACTCCGTGACCCCCGCCGAGCGCAACGCCGAGCGGATCGCGCGGGCCTGGGCCGGGCCGGTGGCGGTGCGCTCGGTGGCGAAATCGTCGGACGTGGGCCTGGTCGAGGGCCGCCACTGGGGGGACCTGCTGGTGGACGGCGGTGCGGAGCGCCCGACCCAGAAGGTGGTCCGTGCGCTGTTCACCGGGTTCCTGCTCGCCCAGCTGACCGGGAGCTCGCGCTACGCCGAGCTGGCCTCGGCCACCGCCGAGATCAGGAGCACCACGGTGGTCACCCTCACCGAGTCCGAGCACGCCTGACCCGCCCCGGCGAGCGCTCCTGCCGGCTCACCGCGGCCAGCTGCGGTCCTCCCGGTCCGGCGCGCCGTCCCCGCCGGCTTCGGTCGACGTCGCGGACGGCCGGGGTGGGTCGTTTGCGGGGCGCAGGATGGCGTCGTCGCTGCTCGAGGGTCGCCGATCCCAGCCGCCCCAGCCGCCCCGGTCGACCTCGGCCGTGGTCCCCGGCGTCCGGGGATCCAGCTCCGCGGAGAGCTGCCGCGACTGCTCGGCGAGCGCCCGGGAGGAGCGGGTGGTGTTCGCGCGGGTCAGCGCGACGGCGTCCAGCGAGCCCGCCAGACGACGACGGCGCTCGTCCCTGGCGCGTGCGAGCACGGCGGTGAGGGAGGAGTCGGCGACGCTCACGGGTGCGCGCCCGTGTGCTGCTCGTCGTCGCGTCCGAGCACCTGACTCAGGTTCGCCCACGACGCGGACCCTGCCGCGAACGCGTCGTCGGTGACGTGCCAATGGCTGGTGCGCCCGACGGTCTCGGCGCCGGCGCTTGCCGTTACGCCCGGCCCGCTGGTCGCGGCCGGGGGGCTGTTGGACTCGCTGCTCGCGAGCAGGCCCCCGCCGTCGCCGTGGCCCGCACCGCGGTACCCGTCGTCCGTCCCGGCGAGCTGGGCACCGGAACCACTCTCGCCCCAGCCCTGATGCCAGGCCGCGGTGTGCACAGCGGCCGCCGCCGGACCTGCCGCAGTCTCTTCGGGGCCCGAGGACGGTGCCGGGGCGTGGTCGGCGAGGGTGGGAGACACGGGAGACCCGACGGCGTGCGAACCGGCGGCCGACGGGCCGACACCCGGCGAGGTGCTGGGCGCCACCGAGTCGTGCTGTGCCGGGTGGAACGGTGCGGCGGAGCCTGGGGTGGCTTCGTCGACCCCAGACCCCGGCGCCGCCGCAACCAGCACGGGAGTGCCGTCCGGGCCGATCTGGATGCGGTACTGCACGGGATGACTCCCGGCGTCGGTCACCGTGACCAGTGCCCCGCGTCCCCCGGCGTCCTCGGCGGAGATCTCCATCCTCACGCCGTGTTCCACGATGGTGATCGAGCTCGCGGTCACCCCGTCGGCTGAGCCCTCGCCCGGGCTGGCACCGCCGTGCGGGCTGCTGTCGAGATCGTCGACCCCGTCGCCGTCGAACAGCTCCTGCCCGGCGGAGCTGTGGATGGGCACGTCCCCGGCGGTGCCCGGAGCACCGGGGGGCAGCACCTGCGCCGTCGTCGGGTCGACCGTCCATCCCGGCGGCAGCTGGTTCGCGTCGCTGACCCACACGGCGTCGCCGGGCAGTCCGGCCGGTCGGTCTACCGACGGGGCGGTGGGCGCCGAGCTGGGCGCCACCGGGGGGCCAGCTGCGTCGGGGGCGGCGTCGGGGGCGGCGTCGGGCGGGACGACGTGGGTGGACGGTGTGGCCCCGGGCGCGGCGGCCGGGCCCGGAACCGGCCTGGAGGTCGCGCCACCCGCGTCGCGCCCCCCGTGGGCTCCCCCGGGGGGTCCACCGGGGTCACCCCCCGCTGGGGCACCCCCCGCCGGGGCACCACCCCCCGGGGTGCTCACGTCCCCGGCACCCGTCGGGGCCGGTGGGTCCACCAGCGGGGCGGTCTTCTGCTGGTGCTCGGGAACCGGGACGTCGCCGTCGAGGGGGGCGAACACGGCGGGGTCGAAGTGGGACCCCGCCGCCGCCAGCGCGTCGTAGACGCGGTTGATCGACGTCGTCGTCGTGTCGCAGATGTGCAGGAACGAGGACTCGGCTTGGCTGTAGGTCGGCAACAGCACCTGGCTGAGCCACTGCTGGGCGGCACGCTGCACCTCCTCGCGGAGCCGGTCCCGCAGCGCGCCGACGATCGGCCCGCCGAAGAAGGTGAAGCCCAGGCCGAGGCCCACCAGCTTGAGGACGTCGAGATCGAGACCGTCTCCCCTGGACGCGGCGATGATGCGGTCGACGTCTCCGGGCGACTTGCCGTCGATCGTCTCCTGGTGCAGCAGCGACAGGGCGTGCGCCTTGTCCTTCACCGCGGTCTCCAGCTCGGTGGCGCACGTGCCGTAGGTCGCCGACAGCGTGCGGGCCGCGGCCGCGGCCCAGCGGCCCTCCGCCGTCAGGGTCCTCAGGTAGGTCTGGGCCGCGGCGCCCCCGTCGCCCTGCCAGGTCGAGGCGAGGATCGTTACCTCGTGCTCCTGCTGGATGAGGGCCTCGTCCAGCATGGTCGCGGCGTCGCGGAGGTGGGCCTGGTCCGCCCGCAGGGTGGCGAAGCTCATCCCCCGCTCGCGGTCGAACATCGTTGCGGCCTGGTCGCACGTCGTCGTGGCGCTGCCTCCCGCGGCGAGCACGCGCGGGCGCCAGACCGTGAACAGCTGCTCGCAGTCGCGGGCGAGGTCCAGGATCACGTCGGCGTGGGGCTGACCGCCCGCGAGATCGGCGAGCGGCGCAGACTTTCCGGGCCTGGCGTGGGCGACGACCTTGCTCAGCGCGTAGGCGCTCGGGCCGAGCGCCCCGAGCGCGGCGTAGGGGCTGGACAGGTAGTCCTGGGCGGCGCCGAGGACCTGGCCGCTGGCGTCGACGACCTGACCGGCTGCGGAGACGGTGGCGGAGAGCACGGTGCCGGACGCGTCGACCAGGTCACCGGCGGCGTTCACCTGGAGGCGCACCACGTCGCCGAGGACGTCGGTGCCGGCGTGCGCCAGGTCGACCACGTCGCCGCCGAGGTCTTCCAGATCGTCCTGCAGACCCATCACGACGTCCCGGTGAGGGTCACGGCGGTACCCGTGTCCGTCGCGGTGTAGAGCGTGACCGCGGCGACCACGTGGTTCGCCGCCACGGTGGTGGCCTTCTGCCACCCCATCAGGGTGTGCACCAGCTCGACCGTCGTCTCGCTGACCTTCGTTCCCGCACCCGCGTGGTGGCGGCCCGCGCTCGCGGCGGAGAAGGTGCAGTCCTCCGCGGCGCTGGTCGCCGCCTGCACCAGCGCAGCCGTGTCGCCGAAACGGGTGGCGCACGCGCCCACCTCCTCGCGCAGCCGGTGAACCCCGTCCGTAGCCGTGCCCGCCGTTGCCATGCTCGACCCCTTCCGTGGCCCGTACCGGCTCCGACGCAGCACACGGGCTCACGGTTCCCCACCGTCAGCTCAGAGCGCACCCACCCGGGACGCCAGCGCGTCGGCCACCTGCTGGGCGTGCTCGGCGGTGGCCGCCTCGACCATCACCCGCACCAGCTGCTCGGTTCCCGAGGGTCGGAGCAGGATCCGGCCGGTGTCGCCGAGCCCGGCCTCGGCCGCCGCCACCGCCGCCAGCAGCGACGGGTCCCGTGCCACCGCGGCCTTGTCGCGCACAGCCACGTTGACCAGCACCTGCGGCAGGGCGTGCACCACGCCGGCCAGCGTGGCCAACGACTTCCCGGTGTCCACCATCCGCGCCATGATGCGCAGCGCGGTCAGGGTGCCGTCCCCGGTGGTGGCGTGGGCCGGCAGCACCAGGTGGCCGGACTGCTCGCCCCCGAGGCTGAACCCACCGGCGTTCAGCTCGGCGAGCAGGTAGCGGTCACCGACACCAGTGGTGCGCACGGCGATTCCCGCTGCGCGCATGGCCAGGTGCAGCCCGAGGTTGCTCATCACCGTGGTGACCAGGGTGTCGTGGTCGAGCTCGCCCCGCTCGTGCATGGCCAGGGCCAGCACGGCCATGATCTGGTCGCCGTCGACGAGCCGGCCCTGCGCGTCCACGGCGAGACACCGGTCGGCGTCGCCGTCGTGGGCCACCCCGAGGTCGGCGGAGTGGGCGCGCACCGCCGCCTGCAGGTCCTCGGGATGGGTGGAACCGCAGCGGGAGTTGATGTTGTAGCCGTCGGGCTCGGCGTGCAGCACGACGACCTCAGCACCTGCGGCGCGGTACGCCGCGGGCGCGAGCTCGGAGGCTGCCCCGTGCGCGCAGTCCACGACCACCCGCAGTCCGTCCAGGCGCTCGGGGCTCGCGGCCGCGAGGTGGGCCAGGTAGATCGGCGCGGCGTCGGCGAACGCCCGGATCCGCCCGACGCCCGAGCCGGTGGGACGCACGCTCGGATGCCCGATCCGCGCGGCCACCTCGTCCTCGACCGCGTCGTCGAGCTTGCGCCCGCCCGCGCCGAAC
>JBDTDI010000211.1:0-7854 GCA_039923155.1 Mycobacteriaceae bacterium
GTCTCCTCAGGTCGGGTGGGGTCTGAACCAGGCTCCCACGACTCGGGCCGGGGGCTACGTTCGAGGCCATGAACGGTGTCGACGTCCGGGACGTGCCCGAGCACTCCGCGTACGAGATCACGTCCGACGGAACCCTCGCCGGCTCCGCTTTCTACACGCTGCGTGACGACCAGATCGTGTTCACCCACACCGAGGTGGGGGCGGAGTTCGGTGGTCAGGGGCTCGGGGGCCGGCTGGCTCGCTACGCCCTCGACGACGCCGCCGCCCGCGGGCTGCACGTGGTGGCGCAGTGCCCGTTCATCGCCCGCCACCTCGCGCCCCCCGTCGATTCGCCCACTAATCGCCGCCCGAGAGCCCCTGCCCACGACGATTAGTGGGCGAATCACGGGTCGGGGGCGGCGGGCGTGGTGGGGGCGGGCGTGGTGGCGGCACCCAGGATCGCGGCCAGCGCCTGCACCCCGTCCTGCTGGGCGAGCTCCTGCACCGGAACGGGCAGCGGGATGCACCAGTTGTCCCGGGTCGTGGTCCCCGGGATGTTCGGCCGCCGCGGGGCCAGCACCGCGTCGTCCAGGGTGGCGCACAACAGCGCACTCGGGGCGCGGGCCAGCAGCCGGTGGGCCTGCAGGACCGCCTCCAGCGGTTCACCACCCGCTGACGCCCCGATGACGTCGAGCATCTCGGCGCGCCCGGGGGCCAGCTCCTCGGCCGAGCCCAGGCTCAGGCCCTCCATCTCGGCGACGTCGGAGCCGTCGAGCAGGCCGGCGACCGTGGGCAGGTCGTGGGTGCTGACCGCCGCCATCGCGTCGACGGGGTAGTCGGTGGGGGGCTCCTCCTCGAAGTACAGCACCCGGTAGCTGAGCATCGCGTGCTCGGCCAGCGCCTCACGCACCCCGTCCTCGACGACGCCGAGGTCCTCACCGACCACCAGCGCACCTGCGCGGTGGCTCTCCAGGGCCACGATGGCCAGCATGTCCTGCCACGGGTAGCGCACGTACGCCCCGTCGGCGGCGCTCATCCCCGCCGGCACCCACCACAGCCGGAACAGGCCCATGACGTGGTCGATGCGCAGCCCCCCGGCGCCAGCCATGGTCGCCCGCACGGCCTGGATGAAGGGTTCGTAGTCAGCCAGGCGCAGCCGCCACGGCACCAGCGGCGGCGAGCCCCAGTCCTGGCCGAGGGCGTTGAACGCGTCCGCCGGGGCGCCGACGGTCACGCCGCGGGCGAGCACGTCCTGCCACGCCCAGGCATCGGCCCCACCACCAGACACCCCGATGGGCAGGTCCTGCAGCACGGTCAGTCCGTCGCACGCCCTTTCCAGCTGCTGGGCCAGGCACCACT
Organism: Mycobacteriaceae bacterium; assembly: GCA_039923155.1. GTDB lineage: Bacteria > Actinomycetota > Actinomycetes > Mycobacteriales > Mycobacteriaceae > Rhodococcus_D. Next base: position 1,339 of record JBDTDI010000211.1, read on the forward strand.
GCAGCCAGGCGTGGAAGCTGACCTCGTCGGGGTCGGCGTCCGCGGTCGAGGGCTGCTGCAGCTGGACGGGCCAGTCGTGGAAGTCGTCGCCGTGGGTCTCGGCCAGCGCGCACCAGCGGGCCCAGCGCTCCAGCCCGTCGCCCTGCTCGGCCCGCCACGTGGCGAAGTCGGCGCTGGGGGCGAAGGCACGGTGCAGCACCGTGCGGTGCAGCGCCCACCCAGCGTCGCGGTCGAGCAGTGGTGCGGCGCCCAGTCGACGGCCCTCGGCCCGCTCGGCCACGGTCAGCTCCACCCCGGGCACCTCGTCCAGGCGCAGGTACAGCGGGTTGCGGAAGCAGCGGGTGGCGGGCAGGTAGGGGCTGGCCTCTTGCTCCGCCGTCGGCGCCACCCCGTGCAGCGGGTTGACGAGCAGGAACCCCGCGCCCTGCGCCTGGGCCAGCTCCCGGAGCGTGCGCAGGTCGGCCAGGTCACCGGTGGCGAAGCTGCTCGTGCCCCGCGCGGCGTACAGCTGCACCGCCCACCCCCACTCCCGCAGGTCCTCGGGCCGGTGGCAGCGGCCCGGGGAGACGATGACCCGCCGGCTCGGACCGCCTTCGACGTGCAGCCGGTGGTAGCCCAGCGCCAGGTCGTCCGGCGCCGGCCCGCCGACCGGACGTCGGGTGCCGTCGGAGCAGACGAGCTCACCGACGGGCAGGTCGCGGCCCCGGCCGGGGGCCAGCACGATCGGGGCTCGAGCCTCCAGATCGGTCGGCGGAGACCCGATGACCGCCCGCAGCGCCTGCACCGTCCCGACGCTGGGGGTGCGCACCTGGTCGTGGTCGTCGATCCAGTGGCGGGCGATGCCCCAGTCGTCGGTGTCGCGTGCAGCGTCGTCGAGGCCCATGCAACCAGCGTGGTCGGTTCTGCGGACGGACGCGAACCGGGCCCCTGGCGTCGGTAGGGTCCGTGAGCATGATCCGACGGGTGCTCGTGGTGCTGGCCGTGGCCGTGCTGGCTTTGCTGGGCGCAACCTCGCCCGCGTTCGCCGCCGGCCGGGTGGACGACGGGGCGGGGGTGCTCGACTCCGGCAAGCTCACCAGCGCGGCGTCGAGTCTCTCCGCGGACGTGGTGTTCGTGAGCTTCGCCGACTCGAACAACAATCTTCAGGGCGCCCTGCGCAAGGCCGGGTCGGCGGCCGGGTTCAGCGGTGACGCGGCCGAGGCGAACACGGTGGTGCTGGCCGTGGGCGTCGCCGACAAGCAGGTCGGTGTCTACTACGGGCCGGGCCTGGACCTGACCGACTCCACCGTCAAGGCCGCCATGTCCGGGCCGTTCGCCAAGGGGCAGTGGACCCAGGGGATGCTCGCGGGCCTCGACGAGGTGAAGGCCGAGCTAGGGGGCGCGACCCGGGGCACCTCCTCCACCAGCGGCGGCGGTGGTGCCAGCTTCGGCCTGACGCTGGGCATCATCGGCGTGGTCGCGCTGGCCCTGCTGGGTTGGGTGGGCTACCGCAGGGTGGGCCGACGCAAGCAGGCCGCGGCCGCCGCGGCGGCCGCGGCCGAGCAGGCATCAGCGAATCGGCTCACCGCGGTGCAGCTGCGGGAACGCCTCGACAACATCTTGATCCTGGTGCACAGCCTGCCCGACGGGGTCGACCAGTCGCGGCTCTCCGCCGAGCTGAACGACGTCGACGTGGCCCTGCGCGCGATCGAGGTCCGCGAGGGCGACGCCCCCGACCCGCACGCCGAGGCCGACCAGATGGCCCGAATGACCGCCGGCCTCGACCGCACGGCGCGGCACCTGGACCTGCTGCGTCAGGGCGCGGGCTGGGAACAGCTGTGGAACGACGAGGTGGCCCAGGTGCGCGCCGAGGCGCAGCGGCTGGTGGCCGATGCTGCGACCTTGCGGGCGGAGAGCGTCGACAACGCGGTGGACGTCACCGACCACGACGCCGAGCTGGCCGGTTTTCTCTCCGCCGTGCGGGATGGACGAGTCAGCGTCTCCGACGGGCTCAACGCCGTGCTCGCGGTGGAGGAGGCCGTGTCGCGCCAGTCCCAGGACGTAGCCGGGCGGCTCGCGACCGAGCGGGCCTCGAAGCGGCGCGCCGCCGAGGCCGGCCAGCGAGCCCAGGAGCAGGAGCGGGAGCGGCAGTCCCGCGGCGGGGGCGGGTGGGGCACCGGCTACGGCCTTGGGTACGGCATCGGGTACGGCAGCGGTTGGGGACGCGGCGGCGGCTGGGGTGGCGGCGGCAGCTGGGGTGGCAGCGGAGGCGGAAGCTCCAGCGGGTTCGGCGGGGGCGGCAGCTCCGGTGGGTTCGGGGGCGGGGGGAGCTCGGGGGGTTTCGGTGGCGGAGGCGGCGGAGGTGGCGGCGGAAGTTCCAGCGGGTTCTGAGCCAGCTCAGGCCAGCCCGAGAAGCTCCAACCTCTCCTCGTACCGGGCCACCGCGGCCTCGACCCACTTCGGGTCTTCGGCGTACGCAGCCAGCTGCGCCTCGTGCACCACGGCGGGGTCGACCTCCTCGCCACCGACGTTCCAGTGGCTGCGCGGCGCGGTGGCCAGCCCGAGGGCGTCCACCACCTCGGGCTCCAGCGGCGAACGCACGCCGCCCAGCAGGTCCCGACCGGGGTCGCTGACGCCGACGGCGAGCCCACCGGCCTCCTGCAGCCTCGTCGCCACCGCCGCCAGCACCCGGTTGCCGGGGTGGTTGATGGTGTGCGCCAGGTCGGCGGCCGGGGTGGCGAGCAGGTCGGACACCCCCACGTCGCACTGCGCCGCCTCCCGTCGGGCCAGCTCGGCCGTGGAGTCGGCGGCCACCTGGCGGTAGGCCTGCGGGGACGCCCGGTGGGTGAAGGCGTCGTCGCGTCCCCGGGCGACCGCGACCGTCCGCAGGTCGTGGTAAGCCACCACGGGCGGGTCGAGGCCGCCGTCGTCGGGGTGCCGGACGATGACCTGGTACGGGTACAGCCCGGCGTAGCGCAGCACCGGCCACCGCAGCACCCGCGCCCCGGACGGCAGCAGCGCGGCCGTCTCGTCGGTGCCCAGCGGCAGGTCGCGGTAGCCGTCCTTCACCGGCTGGCTGAGCAGCACCTGGGTATGTGCGAGCAGCCTCTGCAGGTGCGGCACGTCCTCGGCGGTCAGCTCGTGCACCGGGGGGATGCGGACCGTGCGCACCTGTGCGGTGGCGGGGTCGGGACCGGTCAGCAGGATGCGCAACGACTCGGCCTGGCAGTTGCCGTGCACCAGCCACAGCGGCCGGTCGTCGTTGATCAGCTCGTGCACCCCGTAGAACACCCCGTAGTGCGCGGTACGACCGTCGACCTCCATGCCGGGTGAGCGTAGGCGCAGCGTCGATCCAGCGGTGGCTCGTGTGGCGCCGAGGGGTGCGGCACGGCACCGTGAGGTGTCCACGTCGTCCAATCCCGGGAGAGCCTGTGTCCAGCGTGTCGTCCTTGCCCCTGACCAAGATCCTCGGCGCGTTGACCGCGTCCTACGCCGCCGCGGTGCTGGTGCAGCCGAAGGTGTTGGCGGGACCGTGCGAGCTCACCGAACCCGGTGGGGGGGTCTCCAGGTCGACGGCCGCGCTGTGCCGCGCGGTGGGGGTTCGTGACCTCGCGTCGGGCCTGGCCATGGTGCTCGCTCCCACCACCGGCGCAGCCCGCGCCGCCATCGCCGTGCGCACGGCCTCGGACCTGGGCGACGTGGTGGTGTTCGGGACGTCGTTGCCCAGCCGCAGCGCGCGGATGAAGGCCGTGGTGGTGGGCATCGTCTGGGGCGGGCTCTGCGCGGCGACCGCGCTCACCCTGGACTGACCCCGACCGGGCCGGCGGGTAGGACAAGCCCGTGACCATCAACGACAGCGCGCCGGACCCCGACACTGCGGAGGTCATCCGGCGCGAGCTGATGCTGCTGGACCCGGACGTGCGCGCGTCCTCCGAGCGTGTGCTCGCGCTGCTGCACCCCGACTTTGTCGAGATCGGTGCCTCGGGACGGCGCTGGGACGCCGCGGGCATCGCTTCCGCTCTGGAGCGGGCCGGCGACGAGGAAGCCGTCGAGGCGCGCGAGATGATCGGCTCACGGTTGGCCGCTGACGTGGTCCTGTTGACGTTCCAAGCGGGCCGGCCTGGGCGGGTGACGGTGCGCAGCTCGGTCTGGGTGCGTCTGGACGGGCAGTGGCGGCTGCGGTTCCACCAGGGCACCGTCGCGGCGGGGTAGCCCGTTCTGGCCGTGCTACCACCAGGGCACCGCCGTTCGCTGCGGTGAGCGGGCCGCGGCTTTGGTGGCGGGGTCGACGGGGTGCGCACGCCCGGCGAGCGGCACCCTGACCCCGTCGGCCGTCGCCACCAGGCGCTCGATCGTTGCGGTCTCCGGATCCAGGCGGACCATGACCGCCATCCCGGGGTGCACCAGCCAGAAGGCGCGGTAGCCGTCGCGGTAGCCCGGACCGTCGAGGTGGGCGTACGGGACCCGAGCCCACGCGGCGTCGTGGCGGCCCAGGTAGTCGGCCAGGAACCGGTGCACCGCCTCGGGGTCGGTGAGCTGCAGCCCTCGCAGCACGGTGACGGTGAGGTCCACCCGGTACCGCCCGTCCGTGCCCGGCCCGCTCTCCCAGACCCGGGCCGTGGTGGCCACGTCCTCCAGCGTCGCCCGGACGTCGCTGACCAGCGGCCCCACGTCGGTGGGGACCGCGGTGAGCAGCACTCCGTCCAGCGTGGACGTCCCGACCGCGACCGTCACCGCGGACGCGGGCGCCACGACACCGAGGACGAGCAGGGGCGTGGCGAGCAGGAACAGAAGTCGGTGCACGGCGGGCTCCTCGGGGTTGGCCTGCCCGCCACCCTCCCGGCCCGACCGGGCCGCGCAGCGGTGAACCTCACGCCCTGTGGACAACCCCGCCCACGGTGCACAACCCGTCGATCCCGGGCCTCGTCCCGGCTCAGGTGTCGGTGCGGTGTGCTCTCAGCCCTCGTCGTCCGGCCACAGGCTGGGAAGGTTGACCACCACGCCTTCCTGGCTGCCGCGTGCGATGACCACCACCGCCTCCTCCGCACCCGGGTTCTCCTCCCGGTGCGGGGTGAACGGCGGCACGTACACGTAGTCGCCCGGGCTGGTCTCCAGACGGACCTCCTCGCGGCCCTGGGCGAAGACGAACACCGGGTTGCCCCGCAGCACGTGGATCGCGGTCTCCGTCTCGCCGTGGTGGTGATCACCCGAGGACACCCCGGGTCCGACGTGGGTCTGACCCATCCAGATCGAGCGGGACCCGGTCGTGGCCCCGGAGATGGCCTCGCGACGGTCCATGCCCCCGGTCTGCGCGGTGTCTCCGGTCAGCTCGTCGGCGCGGACGTGACGCAGGTCGGCGTGCCAGTGGTCGTGATCGTTGCTCATGCGCCTCAGCCTGGCACGACACCGGCGGGGACGCGGCCGTAGCGTGGCCCAGCATGAGCACCCTGGACGAGGTGGGCGAGAAGGCCGGCTGGCGCTGCTGGCTGTGCGACGAGGCGGTCGACCCGGACCGCTCCACCAACGACGGACGCGGACCCAGCGTCGACGCGGTGACCACGGGGAAGGGCAAGAAGGTGGCCCAGCAGCGTCTTGCGCACCGGGCCTGCAACACCCGCAAGGGTGCGGTGGCCGCGGTCGTGCCGTGGTCGGCGGAGCTGATGGTCGCCGATCCGGCCCCGATCGTCGGGGTCGTCGACCGCCTCACCCGCAAGGGCGGGCGGGAGGTGGTGGGCCGCTGCCCTTCGCGCGCTGACGCCGAGCAGGCGGGAGAGTGGTTGCTGGACCGGCTCAGCCGCTACGCCCCCGAGCTGGCGCTGACCACGCAGGTCGACGGCGGGGGCGGGCAGTTCCTGCTGACGCTGCGCACCGCGTGAGCCTGCCGTGAGCTCCGGCATGGCCCCCGAGGACGCCCGCACGATGCTCACCGACCTGCAGGAGGAGACCGTCCGGCTGCAGGACCCGGCCGGGTGGCAGTTCGTCGGCGGTGACCCCGCGGCGGACGCGGCATCAGCCGACGCGCTGGCCGCCCAGCTCGACGGTGTACCGGCGCTGCGACGGCTGGCCCCCGCGCTGGGCGAGGCCGCGGGCCGCAGTGCCGGGGAGGTGCTGAGCACGATCGGCGAGTACGAGCAGGCCACCCGTGCGGCACTGGAGCGCACGCGCTCGGGTCGGGCGCCGGAGCAGCCCCAGAGCGTGCAGCTCGCACCCACCGCCGACCCCACCGATCCTGCGGACCCTTCCGCCCCTGCAGAGGCCCCGGCCCGCACCGGTCGCGCCCCGGGCACCGGGCCCGCCACCGGGATGGGCGCCGCGCAGCCGCCGCGCCCCTCGCTGGGCGCCTCCGCCGTCGTCGCGGCCGTGGTTCTGGTCGTCGTCGTGGTCGTGGTGGGCGTCGTGCTGCTGGTGCTCTAGCTAGAGGTCGACCACGAGGACGGTGACGTTGTCGTGCCCACCGGCCTGCACCGCTGCGGTCACCAGCCGAGCCGACACCTCGTCGGGCGTGCCGTTGGTGAGCAGGCCGAGGATGGCGTCGTC
>JBDTDI010000212.1:0-8483 GCA_039923155.1 Mycobacteriaceae bacterium
ACCGGGTGGGTGACGGCCGAGGCGGCTCGGGAGCGGGCATGCAGCGCTTCGCCCCGCTGAACAGCTGGCCCGACAACGCCAGCCTGGACAAGGCCCGTCGTCTGCTGTGGCCGATCAAGGCGAAGTACGGTCGCAAGATCTCCTGGGGTGACCTGATCGTCCTCACCGGCAACCGCGCCCTGGAGACCATGGGCTTCACCACCTTCGGCTATGCCGGCGGCCGCACCGACGCCTGGGAGCCGGACGAGGACGTCTACTGGGGCCCGGAGCAGACCTGGTTGGGCGACGAGCGCTACACCGACGAGCACACCCTCAAGGGTCCGCTGGCCGCAGTGCAGATGGGCCTGATCTACGTGAACCCGGAGGGCCCGAACGGGGTCCCCGACCCGCTGGCCTCGGCCCGCGACATCCGCGAGACGTTCGGGCGCATGGCCATGAACGACGAGGAGACGGCGGCGCTCATCGCCGGCGGGCACACCTTCGGCAAGACCCACGGCGCTGCCGACCCCGACCCCTACATCGGCCCCGAGCCCGAGGGTGCGCCGCTGGAGCAGCAGGGCCTGGGCTGGAAGAACACGTTCGGCTCCGGCAAGGGCCGTGACACCATCACCAGCGGGATCGAGGTCACCTGGACCTCCCACCCCGCGCGCTGGGACATGGAGTACCTGCAGAACCTCTACGGCTACGAGTGGGAGCTGACCAAGAGCCCCGCGGGAGCCCACCAGTGGAAGCCCACCGGCGGCGCCGGCGCGAACACGGTGCCCGACCCGGAGACCAACGAGCTCACGCGTGCCCCGGAGATGCTGACCACCGACATCGCGCTCCGCGTCGACCCGGTCTACGAGAAGATCACCCGGGCCTTCCTGGCCGACCCGGACTACTTTGCCGACGCGTTCGCCCGCGCCTGGTACAAGCTCACCCACCGCGACATGGGCCCCAAGGAGCGTTACCTCGGCCCGCTGGTGCCCACCGAGGAGCTGCTCTGGCAGGATCCCGTGCCCGCGGTCGAGGGTGAGCTGATCAGCGTCGACGACGTCGCGGTGCTGAAGCAGCAGGTCCTCGACTCCGGCCTCAGCGTGGCCCAGCTGGTCTCCACGGCGTGGGCGTCGGCCTCGACGTTCCGCGGCAGCGACAAGCGCGGTGGCGCCAACGGTGGACGCGTCCGCCTGGAGCCGCAGAACAGCTGGGAGGCCAACGAGCCCGACGAGCTGGCGAGCGTCATCCGCACCCTGGAAGGCGTGCAGGAGAAGTTCAACGGTTCCGGGACGACGGTGAGCTTCGCCGACCTGGTCGTGCTCGCCGGGTGCGCCGGGGTGGAGAAGGCGGCTGCCGATGGCGGTGTCGCCCTCACGGTGCCGTTCACACCGGGCCGCACCGACGCCACGCAGGAGATGACCGACGTGGAGTCGTTCAGCTGGCTGGAGCCGTCGGCCGACGGTTTCCGCAACTACCTGGGCAAGGCCGACCAGCTGCCCGCGGAGTACCTGCTGGTGGACCGGGCGAACCTGTTGACCCTGAGCGCGCCGGAGATGACCGTGCTCGTCGGCGGCATGCGGGTGCTGGGCGCGAGCCACGGGCGCTCCACGCAGGGTGTGCTCACCGACCGACCGGGCACGCTGAGCAACGACTTCTTCTCCACCCTGCTGGACATGGAGCTGACCTGGACCCCGGACGCCGACGGCGGCTACATCGGCCGCAAGGGTGACAAGACGTGGACCGGCAGCCGCGTCGACCTGCTGTTCGGCTCCAACTCCGAGCTGCGGGCCATCTCCGAGGTCTACGCCAGCGCGGACGGTCACGAGAAGTTCGTGCGCGACTTCGTCAAGGCCTGGGACAAGGTGATGAACCTCGACCGCTACGACGTGAGGTGACGATCGCTCGCTGATGCACCACCCCGGACGCCCGGGCCGACCCAACCGGGTCGGCCCGGGCGTTCAGCGTTGCCGGGTGGCCGAGTCGGGCGTCGGGAAGCCCCCGACCGCCTGCTCGAACGTGTTCGCCACCCGCAGCACCGTGGCGTCGTCGAACTGGTTGCCGATGATCATCATCCCGGTGGGCAGCCCGTTGACCAGCCCGGCAGGAACGCTGCACGCCGGGTGGCCGGTGACGTCGGTGACGCACGTGTTGGTGATCATCTCCAGGGCACGGGCGACGACCTCCTCGCGTGGTGCGCCGGGCTTGGGCAGGAGCGTCGCCTGCAGCGGCACGGTCGGCATCACCAGCACGTCGAACTGGGCGAGTGCCTCGTCGTAGGCCTTGCGCAGCTCGAGGGCCAGGTTCTGCGCCATGGCGTAGTGCTTGCCCTGGTAGCGGTTCATCGCGTAGCGCCCGGTCAGCAGCACCAGCTTGACGGTCTCGGAGAACTGGCTGCCGTCGGCGCGCCACTGGTTGCCGTAGTGCTCGATGACCTCCGGGTCGTAGAGACCCTTCCAGTTCAGGCCGTACCCGTTGCCCTCGACCATCTGCGCGGTGGGGCCCTCCACGGCGATGACGTCCCAGATCTTGGCGCCGTGCAGGTGCCAGGGGATCGAGACCTCCGCGGCGCTGAGGCCGGCCCCGACCAGGGTGTCGACGGCAGCGCGGACCGCGTCGTTGACGCCCTGCTCGGAGTTCGCCTGGGCGAAGCCCTCCGAGACGACACCGATCCGCAGCCCCTCGGCGCCTCGATTGATCGCGGCCACGTAGTCCTCGGGCACGAGATCGCGGGGCTGGCGGGGGTCGAGCCCGTCCGGCCCGGCGATCACGGAAAGCACCAGCGCCGCGTCGGGCACGGTGCGGGTGATCGGTCCGAGGTGGTCGATGGTCGCCTCGATGGGGAACGCGCCGGTGTAGGGCACGAGGCCCCAGGTCGGCTTGTGGCCCACGGTGCCGGTGTACGCGCTCGGGATGCGGACCGACCCGCCCTGGTCACCGCCGGTGGCGACGTCCACCACCCCGGACACGACCAGCGCCGCGCTGCCCGAGGACGAACCGCCCGCCGAGCGCGTCTCGTCCCACGGGTTGCGCACCGCGCCGGTGCTCGAGGTGTGCGATCCGCCGGAGAAGCACAGGTCCTCGCAGACGGACTTGCCGGCGATGGTGGCGCCCGCGGCGAGCATCCGGCTGACGATGGTCGCGTCACGCAGCGGCGTGTAACCCTGCATCGTCTTCGAGCCGTTCATCATGGGCACCCCGGCGACCGCGGTGTTGTCCTTGACCGCCACGGTTCTTCCCGCCAGGGGGCCCTCGCCCGCGCCGGTGATGGCGGTGGTCACGTACCACGCGTTGTAGGGGTTGTCCTCGGGCTCCGGTCGGGTCCAGCGCCGCTCGGGCATCACGGGCGCGGACGCTGCGTACAGCTGCTCGACGGCGTCCCAGGAGGCAAGGAGCCCGGTGACCATCGGGCTGAAGGAGTCGACGTCGGAATCGGAGAGCCCGAGTCCGTAGTGCTCGGCGACGCCGCTCAGCGCGGCCGCATCCGGGGGTTCGACGGGCATCAAGGCTCCTCGGAGTCGGGTGGGGAAACACTAAGGACCACCTCAGCACCCCGTCAACAGCCCGTGTGACCCACCGAGTCGTCAGCCCCGCGGGACCACGTCCGGAACGAAGTGCTGGATCTCCATCGGTGGACGTCGGTAGCGGTGCCCCGACTGCTCCGGGCGGGGCGGCAGCGTGACCGGCGGTGGGGTCAGGTCCTCGTAGGGAACGCTCGAGAGCAGGTGGTGGATCACGTTGAGCCGGGCCCGCTTCTTGACCTCGGCGTCCACCACCCACCACGGGGCCTGGGGGATGTCGGTGGCGGCAAACATCTCGTCCTTGGCGCGGGAGTACTCGACCCAACGAGCGCGGGACTCCAGGTCCATCGGCGAGAGCTTCCAGCGCTTGGTGGGATCGGACAGACGGGCCTGGAACCGGCGCTCCTGCTCCTCGTCGCTGACCGAGAACCAGTACTTGATGACCTGGATGCCGGAGCGGACCAGCATCCGCTCGAACTCCGGGCAGGAACGCAGGAACTCGGCCTGCTGCTGCGGTGTCGCAAACCCCATGACCCGTTCCACCCCGGCGCGGTTGTACCAGGAGCGGTCGAACAGCACCATCTCCCCGGCCGACGGAAGGTGGGCGACGTAGCGCTGGAAGTACCACTGGGTCTTCTCCCGCTCGGTCGGGGCGGCCAGCGCCACGACGCGGGTCGCCCGGGGGTTCACGCTCTCGGTGATGCGCTTGATCGCACCTCCCTTGCCCGCGGCGTCACGCCCCTCGAACAGGACCACCACCCGGAGGCCCTTCGCCCTGATCCACTCCTGCTGCAGCACCAGCTCCACCTGCAGGCGGGCCAGCTCCTTCTCGTAGTACTTCTTTCCGACCTTCTTCGTCTTCTCCACTGCCCTCACGCACCTTCCGGGACCACCAGCGTGGCTCAGGGCACATCCTGGTGGACCGTGAGCAACGCGTCGACCGCCGCGCTGCATGGCCAGCGGCCGGGCCCCGTCCCGCGGAGCCCCGGTTGACTCCTGTCCTCGCAGGGCTGCCCGGTCTACGTTGTGGTCATGGCCCGCCTGCCGCTCGTGGACTCCAGCGACGACAACACCGACCCGCTGGCCCGGGAGGTGTTGGCCGGGGTCAGCGCGGCCCGCGGCCGCAGTGTTGATCCCAACGTCTACCGCGCCATCGCCAACCACCCGCGTGCCCTGCAGGCGATGGTGCAGTTCGGCACGGTCGTCTACTTCGAGAACTCGATGACGCCAGCCCAGCGCGAGCTCGCGTACCTGACCGCGTCGGTGACGAACCAGTGCCACTATTGAATCCCCACTCACGTGCTGCTCGGTCGAGCAGCGGGGCTGACGGAGGACAAGCTCGCGCACCTGGGTGATGACCCGCTGCCGGCGGGGGTCTACGAGCCGGACGAGGCAGCCATCGTCCGCTACGCCCAGCGCTCGACTCGGATGGACGTCATCGACGACCAGACGTACGGGGATCTGGCCGCGCACTTCACCACCGAGCAGCAGATCGAGGTCTGCTTCACGGTCGGGCTGTCCAACCTCATCAACCGATTTCACGCAACCTCTCTCACCGAGGTCGACCCCCAGACGCAGGAGGCGCTCGCACCGAGCTGCCCGCTGTCCTACCCGCCGACACCACCGAGCTGAACGACGACCGCGGCGCCGCCACCGACCTGATCCCGGCCAAGCTCGTGCCCGTCGCCGATCGGCGGCCGGGCACCCTGGACGGTCTTGTGGGGGCGCTCACGAGCAAGGCATGATCGCGTTTCGCCCCACCACGACAGGGAGCCCAGGCCATGACCGAGATCGCCACCGTCGCCCACCTCGGCGGCTCCACCGTCGGCTACCGGCTCGGTCAGCCCTACGACCCCGCCAAGCCGACCCTGGTCCTGGTCAACTCGTTCAGCACCTCGGTCGAGCTGTACCGGCCGCAGTTCGCCGACGACCAGCTGAGGCAGACCGCCAACCTGCTGGCGATCGAGCTCTACGGCCACGGCGCGACCCGGGCCGGCTACGAGCAGTTCACGTACTGGGACAGCGCAGTGGCGAACCTGCAGGTGCTGGCGGCGCTCGGCATCGACAAGGCCTTCGTCCTCGGCACCTCGCAGGGCGGATGGGTGGCCGCGCGGATGGCGCTGCTGGCCCCCTCGTCGGTTCAGGGCATCATGCTGCTCGGCACGTCGATGGACTACGAGAGCCAGCGCAGCCGCGACCTCGGCTGCTGGGACGGCATCGGGTTCTGCACCCCCTCGATCGAGGCACTGGCGGATCCGGTCGGGGACGACTGGGTCGTGCCAACCGAGTTCGTCGATGCCGTGCTGGGAGCCGGCCTCGGCGAGGACGTCTCACCGGACGAGCGCGTGTTCTGGCACGAGACGCACCAACGGAACTACTCCGGTGACGAAGGGCGGCAGCGGCTGCGCCTGGCCACCATCAACCTGCGCGACCGGGACGGCTTGCACGCCCGGCTCGACGGCGTGCGTTGCCCGGTGCTGTGGCTGCAGGGCACCGCCGATCAGGTGTACTCCGTGGCAAACGCGCAGCAAGAGATCGAGATGTTCACCCACGCGGACGCCGAGCTGCGCGTCGTCGAGGGCGGTCAGCATTTTCTGAGTGCATCCCACCCGGACGAGGTCAACGAGGCTGCGGCCCGGTTCGTGCGCACCCACGCGTAAGCGCCGCCACTCACCACACCTGGGTAGCCGACCTGGACGTTCGTCGCACCTGGCCGCCGACGCCCCCCCCCACCCGATGGCGGGGGTGCCAGTGGCCCCCCTCGTGCCTGGACGCGTGGTCCGCAGGGGGGCAGCTCGACACCCCGGCTGCCAACGATCTACCGGGCCTGCCCGAGCCGGGCGTTGTGGACCAGGATCGGCACGAGCATGGTCGCGAGCACCAACGCGAGCACGACCACCGCCGTGCCAGCCAGCCGAGCCGGATCACGAGGTTGGCCGTACACGACGTTCGCGGTGAGAGCCAGGACTACCGGCCCGCTGCACCACAACAGCCTGGTGCACATCGGCAGGTGCGACCCTCGGCCACCAAATCGCTGTCCGCGCCGCGCCCGTAGCGCCAGCACGGTCCCTGACGTCCACGTCACGGCAACGACCGCGATCAAGATGAGCACCAGGAGCACCCGCTCAGGATGACACGAGTTCCACGTCGACGATAGTGGCTCCAGATCGGCTGTTCGAGCGGTGAACGCGCCGTTCAGGACCGCAGGGTCCACCAGCAATTTGTCGACTCGCCGTCAGGGGCGAGAACGTGCGACGGTTCAGAACGCGTGCGCCACGAGCTCGCCGAACAGGGCGTGCTCATCAACCTCCAGCCCGCGGGCCCGGAACCGGGCGCAGACGTTGGCACAGTCACGCTGCAGGAAGTCCATGCCGCCGAGGTTTCCGACGAGGTCCACGATCTGGGGCAGATCGATGATCACCAGCCGGTCGTCTTGAGCAAGGACGTTGTACGCCGACAGGTCGCCGTGCACGACGCCGCTCTGCACCATCGTCGCCAGCGTGTCGGTGAGCTGGTCGAAGTACGACCGCAGAAGCTCGGGCGTCGGCCGGGTCTGCGCAAGCCGGGGCGCCGTCTGCGGCTCGCCGTCCTCCGCGACGACGGAGATCCACTCCATGAGAATCTCCGTCTCGTCGATCTGCACCGGGTACGGCACCGGCAGTCCGAGCTCCCAGAGCCGCACCAGAGCGGCCCACTCGGAGACGGCCCACTCGCTGGCGGCGACCCGGCGCTTAAAGGTGCTCTTCCGCTTGAGCGCGCGCTCGTCGCGGGAGCGCTTCATCGAGCGCCCCTCGGAGTAGGACGCAGCGCGGTGAAAGGTGCGGTGCTCTGGTGATCGGTAGCGCTTCGCGGCCATGACCACCCCGCCGCGCGGGTCGTGGGGGTCGGCGCGCTCCACCAGGTGGACGTCGGCCTCCTTACCGGTCTTGAGGATGCCGAGCTCGGTGTCGATGGCGCCCTGCGAGGTCACCACCCAGTCCGGACGCGGCTCGGGGCCGCGGCACAGCGGCTCGACGCTGAGCCAGGTCGACCAGCGCTGACCGTCCTCGAGGTCGTCGTACGGGTGGAAGTCGAAGACGAATTGGTTGTCGACGTCGGGGACGCCGTCGTCGTGGACCGTGGGTTCAGCGGGGTGCGGGTCGTGCGCGGAGTCGTGAGACATCGCCGGGGGTGCTCCTTGGGGTGAGGGAGGAAGGGTCTGCGGGCAGGCCGAGGACAGTCGTGGTCACGGTCGTGCCTCCTCTCGTGGAGCACCGGCAGCTCCGGCGTCGGAGCCATTCTGGGAGACCGAGGCGGCAGCGGCAACCGGTTTCCCGGGCCTACAGCTCAGGCGGCGGGCAGGACTGGGCCAGGGCTCCGCGCGACCTGACGACGATCCAGGAGCTGGCCGATGCCACGACTCTGAATGGTCTTGCGGCTCTTCGTGGCGGCGTTGACCCGAGCAGCGAAGCCCCCCGGGGTCACGTCGTCGGAGGCGTGGTGGGTTCGCGGAGCGCGGTGGAAATGGCGATGGCCAGCAGGGGAACTGCGGCCAGGACGACAAAAGCACCGCGGGGTCCCTGGTGGTCCGCGACGAGGCCGAGCAGCGGCATGAACAGCCCGCCGGCGCTGACCGCCAGGCCGAGGGTGACTCCGGCGGCGGTTCCGGGGCGGGTGGGCAGGTAGTCCTGGCCAAGCTTGACCAGCACGGCGAACGGGATGTTGGCGATGACTCCGACGGCCAGGATCAGGGGTAGTGCGCCGTACTTGTTGCTGCAGGCGAGCAGGCCGATCAGGGCGGGGGCGAGGAGCAGGTTGCCCAGCTGGATGGTTCGGACCATGCCGATGCGGTCGGCGATACGGCCGCCGGCGAGGGTGCCGAGGACGCCGCCACCCAGCTTGAGGGTGAGCGCGACGCCGCCGAGCGCCACGGAGGCGTCGAGGTGGGCGATCCAGTACAGCGCCACGAGGGTGTTGACCCCGAACGAGATCGTGGACCGGGTGACCTCC
>JBDTDI010000213.1:0-32542 GCA_039923155.1 Mycobacteriaceae bacterium
GGTGCACCGCGAGCTGTTCTTCGTCGGCGAGGATCCCCCGGAGCAGGACCACCACGTGGAGGCCCCGGTCGGTCCGGGGGCCGAGGTCACCGTGGTGCTGGACGGCCGACGGACCATCTCCACCGTCGAACCGGGAGTGACCGTGCTCGACGGGGCGCAGCGCAACCGTCCCGACCTGCCGTTCGCCTGCAAGGGCGGGGTGTGCGGCACCTGTCGGGCGCTGGTCACCGAGGGCGCGGTGACGATGCGCCGCAACTACGCGCTGGAGGACGCCGAGGTGGAGCAGGGTTACGTGCTGACCTGCCAGTCGATCCCCACCACCGACACGGTGACCGTCGACTTCGACTCCTGACCGGGTTCGCTCAGCCGAGCGCGTCCTGAACCTCGGCGCAGACCTCGGCCACCCCTTGACGAGCAGCCGGAACGAGGCCGGGCACCGAGAAGAAGCCGTGTGGGGCATCGACGTAGTCGGTGTGCCGGACCGGCACCCCCGCGTTGCGCAGGGCCTGGGCGTAGCGACGGCCGTCGTCGCGGATGGGGTCGTGCTCGGCGGTGATGACCAGCGCCCGGGGCAGCCCGCTGAGGTCCGGGGCCAGCAGCGGGGAGGCCAGCGGGTCACGGGGGTCACCGTCCGGGCCGAGGTAGTGGTCGGTGAACGCGTCCACCGCGGCCCGGGTGAGGAACGGGGCGTGCGCGTTGGTGACCAGCGACGGTGACTGTTTCGTTAGGTCGGTGCCGGGGTAGATCAGCACCTGCAGGGCGATCGGGGGGCCCTCGTGGTCCCGTGCGTGCAGGGCCAGGACGGCGGCGAGGTTGCCCCCGGCACTGTCGCCCATGACCACCACCCCGGCGGCGGCGGCGGGCAGTGCCGCCGCCCAACCGAGCCCGTCCACGCAGTCCTGCAAGCCGGCCGGGAAGCGGTGTGCTGGGGCCAGCCGGTAGTCCATCGACACCACGAGAGCGCCGGTGCGCGACGCGACCGTGCTACACGTCCAGTCGTTGCCGTTGAGATCGCCGAGCACCCAGCCGCCTCCATGAGCGTTGATCACACATCCCCGCGGGGTGCGGCCGGTGGGGGAGTAGAGCCGAACCCGCAGGTCGCCGGAGCGGCCGGCGATGACGCGGTGACTGATGTCGACGCCCTCGGCAACCGCGCCGAAGACGAGGTCGCGCACGCGGTTGTGGCCGAGGTGGGTGGCTTGGGCGGTGGCGATGTCCACGTCGCTCATGCTGGTGATCTCGCCCCCGACGCGGCGGCGGGCGAGGTCGGCGAGACGGACACGGAGGCTGACGGTCACCGCCGCATCATGCCTCCAGTGTCCTTGCGCTCATGTCGGAACGCCGCGGGAACGAGGCGTGAGAGCCAGCTCGACGACGGTGACGTGGGGTCGGTTGCCCGGATGGCGAGATCACCGGGAGGCGGTGGAGGCGGTGGAGGCGGCGATGGTCTGCCGCCGGCGCGACCCGACCCGGTGACCGAGCACGACCAGCCCGAGACCGACCGCGAAGATGACGCCGGTGACCAGGCCGTACGGCCCCGGGAACTCGCCAGGGGTGAACGCGTCGCGCCCACCGTCCATCGCGTCCAGCAGCAGGTAGGTGGTCTGGAAGACGAACGCCCACAGGTAGACGACGGCGTAGGTGAGCAGGGCGGCTCGACGTGAGCGGAGCACCAGCCCGATCGGGAAGGCGAGGAGCACCGTGATGATGGCGATCATGTCGGCGCCTCAGTCCATGACCAGGTCGGCGGTGCGACGGGCCGGGGAGAGCATCAGCACGACCGACACGAGGGTCAGCACCACGAACAGTGCGACCAGCACCTTGAGGCCGGACGGCACGTCGACGAAGAACGCCGGAAGCGATGTGATCATCGACAGGATGCGGGCCCCGGCGGCGATCCTGACGGCTCCGGGTTGGCGCCTCCACCAGGTGAGGACGACCGCGACGACGGTCACGACGCCGCTCAGAGCGCTAATCACGAGGATGCCGATCGGAGGACCGACCTCGCCATCGGGCGTGGGCGAGGCCAGCGCGCCGAGGTCGAGGACGCCGAGCAGGCCCGCCAGGACCAGCCCGACCCTGTTCTTGGTGTTGAGGATCATCAGAGTCTCCCTTGCTGGAAAGTGATGCCTCCACCCTCGGTCGCCCCGTCGTCCGGGCACACCTGTGTGCCATCCCCATTGTCCGGGAGGATTCCCGGTCCGAACAGGTGCTGTCACCCGGGATTGTGACGCCGTGGAGGGGCCACAATGGCGCATGGACACCGAGAGGATCCGCGTCGTCATCGCCGACGACCACCCGGTCGTCCGCGGCGGGTTGCGGGCCCTGCTGGACTCCCTGCCCGGCTACGAGGTCGTCGCCGAGGCGGTCGACGGACAGGGCGCGGTGCGCGAGACCCAGCTCAACCGACCTGACGTGGTGCTGATGGACGTCCGCATGCCCGGCCTCGACGGGCTCGAGGCGACGCGGCGCATCCGCGCGGCCGTCCCCGGCGTCGCGGTGCTGGTGCTGACCATGTTCGACGACGACGCGACGGTGCTGGACGCGATGCGGGCCGGTGCGAATGGTTACCTGCTCAAGGGTGCCGGTCAGGACGAGATCGACCGCGCGCTGCGGGCCGTCGTGTCGGGTGAGGCCATCTTCGGGCCCGAGGTGGCCGCCCGGGTGCTCGGGCACTTCACCCGACCGCCCCCGACGGCCGACCTGCCGTTCCCGGCCCTCACCGGCCGTGAGCGCGAGGTGCTCGAGCTCATGGCCGGGGGCCATCGCAACGCCGTGATCGCCGAGCGGCTGTTCCTGTCGCCCAAGACCGTGGCCAACCACGTCTCGGCGATCTTCGCCAAGCTCGCCGTCTCCGACCGACCGTCGGCGATCGTCCGGGCCCGGGACGAGGGCATGGGTCGCGTCCCGTGATGCCCTGGTCGCTCGCCGTGGGGCTCGTGGTGCTGGGCGTCGTCAGCGGGGCGAGCGGGACCGTCATGCTCGGATCTCGTCGGGCCACGACCAGTGCTGCCCTGCTGATCGCCTCGGGCGTGGCGGTCGTCCTCGGTGTCGTCGTGGACTTCGTCGACGCGTCGGTGCCGGCGGCCCCCGCGCTCGTCGCCGCGGCCCTCCTCGCGGGCCTGCCCCTGGCGGCCACGACTTATCCGCGGTGGTCCTGGCGCCACCCGGTCGACTTCGTCGCGATCGCAGCGGTGGCGGGCGCGGGGCTGGTCGCGGTGACGCAGCACGACACCCCCGCGATCGTCGAGCCGATGGGCTTCGTCATCGTGCTGGTGCTGCTGACCCACACCTGGTGGAAGCTGGAGACCTCCACCGGCCAGGACCGCACGGCGCTGATGTGGTTCGCGGTGGCGAGCGGTGCGGCCGCTTTCGTCGCCGGGCTGGTGGTGTTCGCCTCCGAGGACCACGGCGTGAGATTCGTCGTGGCGGGTCTGTTCAGCGTGGTCGGGCCCGCGATGGCGGTCGGTGTCCTGCGCCCGGAGCTGCTCGACGTGCGAGGGCTCATCGTGTGGGGCGTCGTGGTGTTCGTCGCCCTGACTGCCTACCTGGCGACGTTCGTCGGCATCGTGTCGTCGCTGGACGCGCTCGGCACGCCCTCGCTCGCGCCTGGCGCCCTCGGGCTGGTCGGCGCCACGTGCGCGCTCGGTTTCCACCCGCTCATGGTGGTGATGCGCGGCGTGGTCGATCAGCTGCTGTTCGGCGACCGCCCGGACCCGCTGGTGGCCGCGACCCGGGTGGTCGACCGGATCGGTGCCGACCCGGTGCTGGCCCTGCGTGCGATCCGCGAAGCGCTGGTGCTGCCGTACGCGTCGCTGCGCGCCGAGGGGGCCACCCTGGCGACGTCCGGCACCGAGGTCACCCACACCCGCACGCTGCCGCTACGCCTTGGTGGCGACTCCGTCGGCGAGGTCGTGGTCGGCCTGCGGGCGGGCGAGCTGGGGCTGGCCGCACCCGACGAGCAGGTCCTGCGCATCGTCGCGCCGCTGCTGGCCCAGACGTTGAGATCACGGGCGCTGGCCGCCGATCTACAGGAGTCCAGGGGTGCCGCGATCGCGGCGATCGAGGACGAGCGCCGCCGTCTGCGCCGCGATCTCCACGACGGGCTCGGTCCGACCCTGAGCGGCGTCGCGTTCACCGCCGACGCGGCGCGCAACCACCTGCGCACCAACCCCGCGAGGGCCGACGACCTGCTCGCAAGGCTGCGCGCCGACACCGCCGGCGCGATCACCGAGATCCGTCGCCTGGTGGAGGGTCTCCGTCCGCCCGCGCTGGACGAGCTCGGGTTGGTGGCGGCGGTCCGCCAGCATGCGGCATCGCTGCACACCGACGGCGGGGACTCCCTGATGGTCACGGTCACCGCGCCCAGGGCCATGCCGGAGCTGTCCGCCGCGACCGAGGTGGCCGGCTACCGGATCGTCGTCGAGGCACTGACCAACGTGGCCCGTCACTCCACCGCCACGTCGGCCAGGGTCGAGGTCACCGTGGACGGACCGGCGCTGCGACTCGAGGTCGGCGACGACGGGCGCGCGGCCGCCGACTGGCATCCGGGCGTCGGCATGGCCTCGATGCGTGAGCGGGCCGAGCAGGTCGGGGGCACCCTGACCGCTGTCCTGGGGGATGACGGCGGGCGTGTGGTCGCCGTCATCCCGCTGTGACGTCGTCGACCGGTGCGGTGGTGCCTGGCCGCGGATGACTACCCACCCGGCGGCGAGCTGGACGACACGATCACGGTCGGACGGCGAGGTCGGAGCGCAGCCCCGACTCGGCCTCGCCCCGTCCGACCAGCACCCGACGTTCGATCCACGAGGCCCACGAGCCATCACCGCGCCGGCAGAGGACGGGGCTGCGCTGGATCCGCACGCCTTCCCGGGGCACCTCGGCCGACTCCAGCCAGCGGTGCTCCTCGCCCCGGAGCAGGGTGCCAGCTGGCTCGACGTCGGCGGGGTCGCCCCGTTCGTCATAGCGACGCACGTGTCCGCGCACCAGCGCCACCGCGGTGTCCAGGCCCTCCTCCACGCTGCGGACCCGCGGCAGGTACGGCGTCCACGTCTGCGGCACCTCCGTCATCAGCTCGTAGCCGAGGACGGTCTCAGCGCCCTGTGGCGTGGGGGGAGTGCGTCGCGCCGGGGGTCCGGACATCGGCATGACCGGGTCGCCGCCGGGGCCGGCAACGAGGTGCTCGACCGCCCAGACGAGGTTGGCCGACTCATCCCGGAGGAAGCCGACGTCCTCGACCGGACCGCCGCGCAGGGTGCTGGCGGATGCCGGTGTCACGAGAAGGCCTTCGAGGCCCGCCTGCCGGTGCGCCGACTCGGTCACCGCGAACATCCGCCACCTGGACGTGTCCGCTCCGGAGGTGTCGACCACCCACGTGGTGCCGAAGGTGTCGTTGTAGGTGACCTCGTCGAGGGTGACGACGCATCCGCAAGGGACGTCGACGGGCACGACGAGCCAGTCCCCACCGTGAACCAGGGCGCACTCGACCACGAGCAGGCGGGCGAGCTCGTGCGGGTCGGCCCACACCGAGCCGAGGTCGACGCGGCCGTCCTCCAGCTCCCAGAACCGGGACGCCGGCATCCCCGGGAACTGCAGCGGCGTCGCCACCAGGGTTCGGTCCAGCGACCGCGAGGCGGCGTCGGAGGGTGGGGGCACGGCGATCCCCCCGGCCGGCTCGAGGTCGACCGTGGACCACGACACGTCGCCGCCGGGGTGGGCCGGTGCGGTGAGGACCCGGGTCGGGGTCGCGAGCGCGAACTGGTGTTCCAGACGCGGTCCGACCCAGGACCCGTCGTGGGTGTTCTCGGGCAGCACCTCGGCGCGAACCCAGGCCAGCCAGTGGGCCAACGATGCCTCAGCGCGTGCCTGGCCGGCCACGCCCGCGCGCAGAGAGGTGCGCCACCACCCCGGTCGGTCGGGCTGCGCCTCGAACGCCTCCAGCACCGCCGCGAGGTCGAGCGCGCGGCGAGACAGACAGGCCCCGAGCGGAGACCAGGTGTCAGGTACGAGCGCGGTGTGCGGGGACGCCGCCGGGATCGCTGCGGGCGGCGCGCCGAACCGGTCGTGGAGCGCCCGCGCGGCACCGTCCTCCCCGAGGTCCTCCAGGGTCTCGAGCAACGACCAGCCCGCGAGCGCCAGCTCGCGGGCACTGGGCGACGAGGACGTCTCCGCGAGGACGAGCTCCTCCAGCGCGATCCCGGGTGGAAGGGGGCGCCAGTCGGCGTCGGTGGACGGGCCGGGCCGCCAGGCCACCAGCGGTTCAGCGGTGGCCAGCACTCGCACCGTCAGCGGGGTTCCGGTGTCCTCGCCCGCGAGCTCTCCGAGCTGCCACTGGCGAGCGAGCAGCCACAGCGGGTCCCAGACCTCGGCGCGCAGCCCGGTGGCGGGGTCTCCGCTGACCGACTGGGGCTCCAGACGGGTGGACATCGGGGGACCCAGCGTGCTCTGGAGCGGAAACGCCACCTTCCGAAACAACACCATGTCGCCCTCCTCAGTCCGTGAAGCTGACGAACACGGGCGTCGCCCGGGCGTCAACCCTCGTCGTGAGCAGCTTCGGGTCGATGACGCGCTCGCCCTGCAGCGACCAGTGCTCCACGGTGATCGCGGGAAGGATCGACCCGGCCAGTGGCAACCGCTCGAGGGTCACCAACCGCTGCCGCGCCAGCTCGCGGGTGCTGTTCACGAGAGCGAGCACCCGCTCCTCGGTCCAGGGGCCCCCGTCGGGGGTCACTCCCAGCAGCCACACCTGCGCGGCGCGCGCGTCCGGGCCGTTGGCGTGCACGGCCAGACCGGTGGTGGCGATCTCTTCTGGCGCGGGTTGCTCCTCGCCCTCGACCGGTGCGGAGGTCGTGTCGTCGCGCACCGACCGGCGCCGGGGGAGTGCCTCGTGCCAGCCGTCCACCACCAGCCCGCAACACGAGTCGGCGGGGTGGAGCCCGGCGGTGATCTCGACGACGAGGGAGGTGTGCGAACCCGGGGCCAGACCCTCCGGCAGGTGCTCGCCGAGCCAGCCGCTGGAGCCCAGGGTCACGGCGCGGACGGCGACCCGACGGCCGGCGGCAGCTCGTTGCATCGAGACCTCGGTGTAGCCGCGCACGGCGCGGCGGACCCGGGAGTGCCGGGCCAGCCACGCCCGCACAGCCGTGCGGCCCTCACCGTCGTCGCCATCCCAGGCGGCGGTGAGCGGTTCGAGGGCTCCGCCGGAGAGCAGCGGCACCGGCACCGGCAGGTCCGAGCCGGTGAGTCCCTTCCCGACGGCGACGACGTCGGCCGCTGCAGCGCCATCGACGAGGCGGCTCTCGGCCGTCGTGATGCGCCGTCGCGCCTCGTCCTGTGCGGCGGTGACGAGAGCCTCGAGCAGGGCGTCGTCGACCGGCTGTGTGTCGCCGATGCCGAAGGCCGCCAAGGCGTCCAGCACCTCCCGCTCACTCGCCGCGAGCGGCACCGCCGCGAGCACCCGAAGCTCCTCGAGCAGGCGGCCCAGGTCCGCACGCCACGCGTTCCAGTCTTCGAGGGCATTCACCGCGCCCCCTGGCGCCCCCGTGTCCGGCGTCGAGCGGAGGGGGTCGCGGCGGGCATCGTGGACCAGGTCGGCGGGCTCGAGTGGGCGGGCCTGGGTCAGGAGGGCGTGCGTGCCGGCTGCGAGCTGCCAGGCCTCCCCGAGGGTGCTCTGGTTCGGTGCGAGCCCGTCTGGACGGTCAGTGAGGGGCTCGGACTCCAGCTGCTGGTCGTCACGACGGGCCTTGTCCCAGAACGCCGCCAAGCCGACCCGACCAGCGCCGGCCACCTCGACGACGTCCAACGCGCCGACCTTCAGGGTGTCCAACGTGCGTCCACCACTGGAGACGAGGATCCGGTCCGCCGGGCCGAGCACCGCGCGGCACCAGGACTCGAGCCGCGGGTTGGCCCGGGCCCGTGGCGTGCCCGCCCAACCGTGCCCTTCCGCAGCTCCGTTCGCCTCGCCCGTGGGTCCGGTCGGCAGCAGGACGACGAGGCGGTGCGACAGGCCCGCCCGGTCCGGTGGCGGCTCGCACACCTCGGGTTCCGGGGGGAGCCCGTCGCCCGAGAGGGCGTCCATCGCGGCTGCGGCCCGGGCCGGGTTGCCCGCGACGACCTGGTGGACACCCTCGGCCAGGAGCAGGTCGCCGATGGCGTCGAGCAGCTCGGCCAACCGCGACAGGAGGGAGGTGACGACCCCCTTCTCGCCGCCCGTCGGCTCGTCCCAGGCCGCGCTGTAGCGTGCCAGCGCGGCTGGGGGTGTGCGGAGCCGCTCCAGCACGTCGGGTGGGTCGATCTCCAGCAGGCGCACGCCGTCGACGACCTGGGAGGCGGCGAGGGTCTCGACGCCGAGATCGACGACGCCCTCCGCGACCCGGTCGACCTCCTTCGCGGCGACCGTCGGCGCCATCGCCCGCAGCGGTGCGACGAAGCGGTTCAGCCGTGGACCGGCCGCAGCGACCCACCGCTCGAAGCGGTAGCCGAGGAGGGCACCGAGCTCTTGTCCGGTGCGCATCCCGGACAGCACCTCGAGGGCCTCACGGACCCGGCTGCTCGACAGGTCCATCTCCAGGGCCTTGTCGGCCTCGTCCCCGGGGGCGTGGGCCAGCCGGGCACCACGCAGCACCGCAGCGGTGGCCGCGTGCGCCAGGCCCGGGGCGTGCACCACCCCTCCGCGACCGGCTGGTTGCCGATTCGGTGCGCCGGGCTCCGCGGGCCCGCTGCGCCGCACGAGCACGATGTCCTCCACGAAGCCGAACGAGCCGACCGCCATCCCGGTGGGTCGGGCGGCCCGCACCTGGCGCAGCCGTTCGGTGGCGACCGAGGTGACCCAGGCGTCGAGACGGTGCGACGCGCAGTCGAGGGTCTCGGCGAGCAGCGCGCTGCGGTCGGCAGGGTCCATCACCCCGGCGATGGTGCGCACGGCCTTGAGCACGTCGTTCCGCACGATGACCGCTCGGAGGAAGGAGCACAGCTCCTCGACACCGCCCTCGTCGTCCGCCGGTCGGAACACCGGGTCCAGGGCCGCGAGGGGGTGGGCCCACACGGTCGGCAGGTCGGCCTCGCTGCGACGCTGCTCGATGGCGACGAGGGCCGCGGCGGCGTGCTTGTTGCCGGGCGCGCCGTCGACGAAGCCGTCGATGGCCTCGATGGCCAGCTGGGCTGCGTCGTCCCCGATGATCCCCCGCAGCCGCCCGTCCAGCCGGCGCCGCAGGACGAGGACCCCCTCGCCGGCTCGGAAGGAGTCGACCGCGACGCGCACGCCATCCACGGCGAGCGACAACAGGACCTGCAGAACGCTGGAGTCACCTGCTCGTCCCTCCTCCACCAGAGCGGTCAGCGCGTCCGGGTCGTCGTCGGCGACGAGCGGCAGCCCGAGCGTGCGGTCGATGCCCATGACGCTCGGGTCGGCAAACACGCCCGGGGCGCGGATCAAGTCCTCGAACGCAGACGTGAGGTCGGCTCTGGCCTGCGCCTGCTCGTAGGAGCTCCCCGAGCGGAGCGTCGCCAGGGGCCCGCCGGTGTCGAGGAGCCGCCGCAGCCGCAGCCCCCATGACGTGGGGGTCTGGCCGAGAATCGTCCGCAGACCGTCGACACCCTCGACCGCCACGCTCGGCACCGGGTCGCCGAGCTCCCACAGGACCGAGATGCGCCCCAGGATCCGAGCGAGGGCGTCGACCTCGGGTGACACCCCTTGGACCCCGGCCGTGTCCGTCACGGGCAGGATCCCGTAGGGCTGGTGACCAAGGCGGAGCGTGGGAAGGGGCCCACGTCCGCGCACCGTGTCGGCGCTGTGGCGGCGCACCGCCTCGACCTGACCGGGGTGGAGCACCCCCGGTCGGACCGTGTGCGTGAGGAAGGGTCCCCACGTGACGGGCCAGAGCGCCGTGGCCATCGCGCCGGCCCACGCCTCGCTGGGGTCATCGGCAGCAGGCCAGTCGGTGAGGGGACTGCCCGGAGCGCCGAGGGCCCAGGCCAGTCGGGAAGCCGCGGCCGATGCCGGGAGGGTCGCCGGGGCCCGGGCGGCCTCCTCCACCACCACGGCCGGCCGGGACCACGCGGACCGCACCTCCTCGGTGTTGTTCGTCGGGTCTCCGGCTCGAAGGAACCCGGCGTCCGCGTCGTGGGCCCGCAGGGCCTGCGTCACCGCCGCCGCCTCCTCCTCCGGGTCCCGCCCGAGTCGCACACCGAGGACGACGAGCGACTCCACCTCCTCGGTGCCGGCGGGGAGGTCGAGGGTGAGCGCCATCCCCGCATCCACCGCCGCCGGGTAGGACCAGAGCCACTGGGAGTCGCCCTCCTCACCACGGGTCAGGGAGGTCAGTGTCGCGGCCATCGCCGCGAGACGTTCGTCGTTCGTCCCCTCAGCGGTGCCGAGCCCCAGCAGGTCGGTGCGGACCGGGCCACCCTCGACCGAAGGCAAGGACCGCCCCCCGACCCGGGCGATGGCGACGAAGGCATCTGGCAGCAGCAGCGGCATCCCGGTGGTCGGATCGATACCGGCCTCGTCGGGGTAGATCCGGATCCGGAGGCGCACCGGTGCATCGGGCGGGGAGCCGGGGGACACCGGCTCGGTCTGGGTCTCGATCCGCAGGGGCAGCAGCAGCAGCGGGACCCCGGGGTCCAGGGCGGTCCAGTCGGTCACGGCCAGGGCACCCCCTGCTCGATGTCGGGACGCAGCATCCGGCCGAGGCGGTACCCCGCGCGGGCCGGCTGCTGGAAGAGCAGCCAGGCCAGGTCGGCCGAGGTCGGGATGAGTGCCGCGCCGGTCGGGTGGGGCGAGGAGGACGGGCGGATGTGGTCCCCGACCGGCGGCCAGTCCTCCCAGGTGAGGTTGTCGCGAGGACCGGATGGGAGGGGTGCCTCGCCGGCGGGCGGCGGGACGTCGAGACCGAAGCGAGGTTGACCGACGTGCTCGGAGAGGGTGAACCACCAGCAACCGGTCGGTGGCGTGGGCGGGAGGACACCGCCCGGGGCCGGGTCCGCGTTCAACGCGGTCTCGGCCTCCAGGGCGATGCCCGTGAGCAGCAGGTCCGCGCCGATCGGCATCTGGAACAGCGTGTCCAGCGGCTTGGTCTCGTAGGTCACCGGGGGTGCGGCACCGCTCTGGCGCACCGCGTGGGCGAGGAGGTGCGGGTGGCGTCGCACCAGCTCGCCGCGCACGAGGACCACGAGCCGCCCGGATGCGGTCGCCGACAGGTGGCTGCCGAGGTCGCCGGCACGCAGCCGGTCCACCGGCTGTGCCAGCTCCTCGGTCGAGGTCCAGAAGGACCGGAAGCTGGTGCCCCGGCCATCGGTCGGGTAGCCCCGCCAGACCAGCTCGCGCGCGAACTCGTGGTTGAGTCCGAGGAGGAACGCCTCGACGAACACCGGGTTGCTCGCCAGGACGGTCATCATCTCGTGCGGGTCGATCGCGGACACCCCGGGGAGCAGCCATTCGGGGTCGTACCGGTTCAGCGCCTCGTACATCGGGTGGGTGAACCGCGGGGCGGCCATGACCGGGTCGAAGCGGTCGTTGTCCAGCCACCCGGGGAAGTGGTCGGTGAGCCCGGGCACCCGTTGGCGCAGCCGTCGCCCCAGGGTCAGTCGGGGCTCGAACAGGTTGGGGAGATCGAGCCCGCCGATCGAGAGCCGCTCACGGGCCGGTTCGCGCAGGTCCGCCGTATCGACGCGGGCGTCCTCGTAGAGCACCTCGAGCTGGTCGTCGAGCTCCGCCGCTTCGTGGGCGAGCACGTCGAGGAACTGGCGGGCGGTGGCAAGGGTGTGCTCGTCGACGCGCTCGTGGTCGCCGCCGCCGGCGGCCTCGAGCAGGGTCCACAGTCGCGAGATGAGCTCCTGCTCGATGACGTCGGTCGCCACCACCACCCGGCCCGGCACGGCCTCGAAGGGGTCGCCACGCAGGTCGTGCCGCGCCGCGACGCCGCGGCCGAGGATCCACTCCGGCAGGATCTGCACGACAGCTGCCGTCTGGGCGAGGAGACCAGCGACGCGCGCGAGAGCAGGGTTGTCGAGCCGCGCGCCGGCCTCGAGGTCGGACACGGTCGGCAGGGCGGACAGCAACGGCTCGAGGAGCCGGGCCAGGGCGAGGTGCCGCGTCAGCTCGACCTGCTGGGCGTCAGGGACCTCGGGCGGCACCTGTCCGTCGGTGAGCTCGTCGATCAACGAGGCGCGTCCGAGGCGATCGGCCAACAGGTCGATGTCCGGACCGCCGAACGCTCCCACCTCGGGCCGCTCCTGGAGCGCGAGCAGGGCTGCCCGGCCGGTGTCGCCGAGTCCGCGGACGCCGTCCGGCGGGGAGTACCGGTGGCACCAGTCGTGGGCGAGGTCACCATCGGCCAGCAGGGTGCCGAAACCGCCCGTCTGGGTGGCGGAGCGGCTCACCGGCCCGTCGGCTCGGGCCAGCTTGCGCAGGCTGCTGGCCGCCGCGGCGGTCGGGGTGGCGCTCACCGCGACGTCCTTGCGGACGGTGACCCCGGGACCGGTCACGGTCCTGGCGTGAGCGCGCGACGTGACGGCGAGCAGCGAGCCGGCATCCAGGCGCACGAGGTGGCGAGCGTGCAGTCGACCGCCGACGAAGCGGGCGAGCTGCGCGGCGCGAAGCGCAGCGTTGGCGTCGAGGACGGACGGAAGCTGGGCCCACGCGGAGGCCATCAGGTCCTCCTGGTCCATCCGGGCGACCCCCGCCCCGAGCCCGGCGGCGACCCGGTGGGCCGGGTCGAGGTTGAGCTGACGAAGCCAGGCCGGTGGGGTGCCGGGTTCGGGCACCACGGCGCTGGCGACGTGGGTGCCGCCGTACAGCGGGGGCGCCACTGCCGGGTCGGTCTCGGCGGGGTCGAACTGCACGCGGTCCGGCTGTTCGACGCGCTCACGCAGGGCCTGGGTCGTGGCGGGGTCCCACACCCCGGGGGCTCCATCGACCGGTTCCGCGGAGACCTTCGGGCCTGGCCGGGTGAGGGCGCCCTCGACCTCGCGGGTCCCCGGAACCGACGTGACCTCCAGGCCCATCCCGGGTGCGGTGGTGTCCACCAGCCGCCGACCGGTCCCCGGCGGTGCGGGGACCGGTCGGATGCGACGGGCGAGGGACTCGAAGTCCCCGTCGGGACCGGTCGCGAAGGTCCAGTGGTCGTAGACCGGGAGTCGGACCGCTCCAGGATCCCCCGTGGTCCAGGACCAGCGCAGGTCGTTGAGCGGCGTCGTGTCTCCGGTGCCGACCCGCCGACCCACCTCGAAGGTCGGCACGAGCATGGCCCGCCACGAACGGTTCCCCTGGAGCCGCCGCGGGCAGATCAGCCGAGCGAGGTTCAGGGTGGGGTTGCTCGGGTCCAGGCGGGGGTCCGGCGTCGCCGGGTCGCCGGCCCTCGGTGGGCCGACGAGCTGGACGTGGGCCCACGCCCACGCGTCCTCGGGTGGGGGCAGCTCGCGGAGGGGGACGTCGGCGAACGGCGGCAGACCGGGGCGGGCGGCGGGCTGGATCTTCGTCTCCGTTGGGACGACGACGAGCCGCAACCACGGCGGCAGGTGCTGGGTGCCGGTCTCGGGCGCTGTCGGGGTGAACATCCACGGCAGGTCCGGAAGGTCAAGCTCGCAGTGGGCGAGGTCGTTGGGCTCCGCGTCGCGCGTTCCGGCAGGCGGGAACCGGCGGACCACTTGGCGCGCGTCGATGCCGATCACGTCCCCGGGTCCGCGCAGCGCGAGGTGCCCCGCGGCCTCGGGGGTCGTTCGGAATCCGTCGGTGAGCGGCACCGCGACGTCGATGGTTCCCCGCGCGGCGGCCCCGGTGCTGAACGGCGCGGTGTAGGCGGAAGCGGATCCGCTTCGGTGGTGCGGGAGGAAGGTGTAGGAGCCCAGGCTCACGTCGTCCAGCGAGACCACCGGGGCGTGGGCGACGACGTCGCGCACGTGCGTCGACCGGGCGGCCACGCTCACCACCCGGTCTTCGTCAGGTTCAGCGTGGTGACGCCGACGGTCCGGGCCGCGGCGGCGGCGTCGGTCCAGGGCGCAAACCCCGCGGCGAGCCCGGTGGTGTCCGGGTTGGGAGCGAACAGGGTGACCGCCGTGTCGAGGTCGGCCACCCGGACCGCGGAGGAAGGCTGGACAGCGAGGTCTCGCGGCCCAGCGGCGTAGCGCGAGGAGGCGCGCAGGGAGCTCGCGCCGCTCGCGCTCGAGGCGAGGGCCAGGGCCAGGTTCTGCTGCTCCAGGAGGAACCACGCGCCACGGCCCGACGGGCGCGGGATCGACTCGAAGGGCTGGAAGTCCTCGTAGGCCGGGTCGGCCTCGACCCCGGGGTGGTCGAGGCTGCGGGTGCCACTGATGTCGATGACGACCCCGGCCACCCGGTCCTCGAAGTCTGGTGCGCCGAGGGCCTCGTCGTCGGTGAGGTCGACGAACTGCGCGGTGGCGAACGCCTCGCGCACCTGCGACCAGCGCGACACCGTCACCACCCCCACCGTGGGGTCCCCGGCGATCCGGACGGCGCACGGCCCGGGCGCTGCCGGGCTCCCGTTGACCCGGTCCAGCCGCATCCCCAGGGGCACGTGGCGCTGGGTGGCCTCGAGCAGGGCCCACGGCTCGACGGGCGTGAGCTTGGGGTCCTCGACGATCGTCCTGAGCACGGGAGCGAGCACGACCGGTGGGACGAAGCCCGATCGCACTCGGCCCCGCCACGCTCCCGGCTCGCAGAGGCCAGCGACGGCGACGGTGAGGGGGGAGACGGGGGTCTGCGGCGGCGCGTCGGCGCGGTCGCCGAACTCGATGGGCCCCACCGAGATGCTGGGGTCGGGCAACGGCCACGGGAGGTGGACCTTGCCCCGTCCCTGAACGACCCACGGGGCGGGCCCGCGCACGTGGAGGCTCAGGTCGACCCCGGCCACCGACTTCCCCAACACCTCCACGTCCACCTTGGCCGTGAGGTCGGCCTCGAGGGCGAAGGGGTCGAAGTGGACCAGGACGTCGAGGGCGAGGCTGCCGCGCACCGCAGCGACCCCCGCCGAGTAGGCGATCTCGACGCTGCCCCCGAGCTGCAGGGTGTTGGGGGTCAGCGCGACGTAGCCGCTGATCCGCATCTGCACGCCCACCGGAGGTGCCAGCTCGCTGGAGATCCGGTCGAGCCCGACGAGCTCGCCCGGCACCTGGGTGTAGCGCGGGTGGAACCCGCCGGCCGACAGGACCACCGTGGGGCTTCCGCCGCCGCGGCTCAGCACGCCGAACCCGCCCTGGACGCTCGAGGAACCCATCCGCGACGCCTCGAGCTGGGTTCGCACGAGCACCATTCCGCCGCCGAGCTGGGCGAGCAGGCTGGCCCGCAGGTCGATGACCGGGATCTCCGGGGTCGGGAAGGCGGCTCGAGCTCGTCCGAGGATGACGACGACGGGGTCCGGAAGGGCGAGGGCGACGGCCACGTCGAGTCGCACGAGGGTCGGGTGGCCCCATCCGAGGGCCAGCAGGGGTCCGACCACGAAACCGTCGGGCCGTGGGGGGAAGACGCTGGCGAGGGTGGCGAGGATCTGGGGCGCGGCGGCGACGGGGTCGGGGGGGAAGAGGATGCGTTTGATCGCTCCGTCGTTCATGCCGGCGGCGAGGGCGGCCGTGTTGATGCTGACCCCTTGCCCGAGGATGCCGCCGACCCCGTTGAGCGTGAAGCCGTGGCTGAGCTCGATCGCCGGCGTGAACTCGACCGACATCACGGCGACGAACGAAGTCGCTCCACCCCGGTTGCGGATCATGCCGAACGCCTTGACGTCGACGAGCCCGAGCTGCAGCTCGAGCACGCCGCCGAAACCGTCTCCGTCGGGGGTGCGGGCGAGGTAGCCGCCGCCGCGCGCGACGCCGGTGTCCAGGGAGAGCCCGACGGCCTTCACGCGCGCCCCGGGCGAGGCCTGCGGCAGGGTGGCTCCCGACAGCAGTGCCGCCGGGTCGACCAACAGAGACACCTCGAGGCCGTCGACGAGGGCAACGAGAGGGCCCAGTCTTCCGGTGAGCCTGGCGGTGAGCGTGAGCTTGACCTGGGGACCGTTTCCCCCGACGCTCAGGCGCAGGTCGTCCAGGGCGACGACCCCGAAGTCGGTGCGGGCGGGGATGCTCACCGGGCCGGCGGTGCCGTGGGTGCGCACGCCGTCCTTCGAGACGGTGACGTCGACGTCGACGGTGACGCCCACGGGGCCGCCGAGGATGCTCGCGAGCACGGCGTCGCCGCCCCCGGCGAGGTCCAGGCCGAGGCCGCCCAGCACGAGGGTCGCCTCCAGGCCGGTGGGCCGGACCGCGACGTCGAGTCCGACCCGGGCGAGTCGCATCCCGTCCACCGGAGGGGCTGGTGCGGTCTTCGTCCAGCCGACGGTCAGCGACTCCTTGTCCCATTTCGCGCGCGGACTCTCCATCTCGAACCGGGCCACCGCCCCCGCGGGCGGCTCCTCCGTGAGGAGCCGGACAAGGGCGGACCTCAGGTCCGGGGCGCCGAACCGGGCGGCGGCGTCTCGCACCTCCTCCAGCGCGGCCCAGAGGTGAGTGCCGGTGGTGGTTCCGTCGGGTGGCTCGAGCGCGATCGCTGTCGCAGCGGCGTCCACGTGCGCCAGCGCGGTGTTCAGGTGCTGCTGGACGGCGTCGACATCGTCGGGAGGGCCGACATTCAGCGCGTTCGTCAGTCCCTGCGCGGTGAGGAGTGGTCGCAGCCGAGCGAGCGCGTAGCTGACAGCCGCGCGCAGGAGGGTCCCGGCCGCGTCAGCCATGGTCCACGGTGTCGACACCGAGCCGGACGGTCACGGGTTCCACCGGTAAGGACGGCGCAAGGTCGAGGCCTGAAGGTTCACCCGACACCACCGCCTGCTGCGCTGTGCGGCGTCGAGATGGCTGCCTGATGGCCCCACGGACGGCGCCTGATCACTGCTCTGGTTCGCCATGTTTACTCGGGGTCAGCCAGTCGGTCAATGGCCCGATTGGTCCATACCCGCCTGCTTTGTCCTCCTCGACACGCGGGGCCCCTCGGGCTCGAAGTTCGCGGCGGCCGGGGGTCGACCTCGGCGCCGGGCACGGCGTGGTCGGGGTCACCTTCGAGTGCGACCACCCCGGAGGAGGCCTGCAGCCGGCGGGTCGAGCACGACTCGTGGCGGAGGGCTCATCGTGGTGATTTCGGCACCGACCCGCCGGCGGCGGGGGTCGGCGAGCGGACCCGGGCCCTGCTGGACACTGCGCCATCGTGCCCGGACCGCCTCCCACGGTCTCCTCACCGTCCCCGCGCTAGCGTGCATCCGGTGAAGACCCCCGCGCGCCTCGCCGCGCTCGCCGCCGTCACGGCGCCCGTGGCGTGGCTCGCCTGGGCGGCGCAAGGACTACCGACGTCGCTCGGGGCTTCGCGACGGGCCGTCGCCGATCACGTTCGCAGCGTGGTGGGCCCCCGCCCGGCGTTCCGAAACACGCTCCCCGCCTCAAAGCTGCCTGCGGGAGAGGGGAAACGACTCCTGCAGGCCATGCTCAGCGGCCGCGGACACCGGCGACCTACAACTGCTGTGCCGCTGGTGTCGGTGGCGCCCCCGTCAGTGGCCGGCGACCTCGCGGTGACCTGGTTCGGACACGCGAGCGCCCTGCTCGAGGTGGACGGTCAGCGGGTGCTCCTCGACCCGGTGTGGGGCCACCGGATCTCGCCCTCGCGCCACGTCGGACCGACACGGCTGCACCCCGCCCCCGTCTCGTTGGAGCAGCTGCCGCAGCTGGACGCGGTGCTCATCAGCCACGACCACTACGACCACCTCGACCTGCCCACGGTTCGCGCGCTGCTGCGCACCCAGAGCGCCCCGTTCGTCGTGCCCCTCGGGGTCGGTGCGCACCTGCGCGGGTGGGGAGTGCCCGACGAGCGCGTGGTCGAGCTCGACTGGACCGGGTCACGCACGGTGGGCGGGTTGACCCTGACCTGTACCGAGGCGCGCCACTTCTCCGGGCGGGGGCTGCGCAACAACGACACGCTCTGGTCGTCCTGGGTCGTGACGGGTCCGCGCCACCGGGTGTTCTTCGGTGGAGACAGCGGTTACGGCCCGTCGTTCGCCCGGATCGGGGCCGAGCACGGCCCGTTCGACCTCACCCTGCTGCCCGTCGGAGCCTACGCCCCGCAGTGGCCGGACGTGCACCTCAACCCCGAGGAGGCCGTTGCCGCCCACCTCGACCTGACCGGGGGAGACCCCCGCCGGGCGCTGCTGCTGCCCATCCACTGGGCGACGTTCGTGCTTGCCCCGCACCCCTGGGCCGAACCGGTCCAGCGCCTGCTCGTGGCCGCCGATGCCTCGGGGGTGCCGGTGGCGGTGCCGTTGCCCGGCCAGCGGATCGACGTCACCGACGTCGGCGAGCTCGTCGACTGGTGGACGCCTGCGTCCTGAGGTCCGTGGTTGGAGGGGTCTCGGCGGCGGGGTCGCCGGTAGGTCGCGCGGTCACCGGCTGCGCGGCCTCCTCCACGTCGAGGAACATCCGGGCGAACACGTCGCGGTTCGCCGCCTCGGAGTCGACCACGTCGGGCGCGGTCGGCCCGGGTGGTGGCAGGGTGACGGAGGTGGAGGACTACCGACGCTTCGACGCCACGGGCCTGGCCGCGCTGGTGGCGCAGCGCCAGGTGGGTGCAGCCGAGCTGCTCGAGCAGGCGCTTCAACACTCCGAACGAACCGAACCGGTGCTCAACGCGCTCACCCACCGGATGACGGACTGGGCCAGGCGGCGGGCCGCGGGTGAGCTGACGGGTCCGTTCGCGGGGGTTCCCTTCCTGCTCAAGGACCTTGGTCAGGACCTGGCCGGGCATCCCACGTCCGACGGGTGCGCCGCACTCAGCGCTCGCCCAGCCCTCACGACCTCCGCGGTGGTGCAGCGCCTGCTCGACGCCGGTCTCGTGCCGTTCGCCAAGACCTCCACCCCGGAGCTCGGGGCGAAGGCCGTCACCGAGCCGGAGGCGTTCGGTCCCACCCGCAACCCCTGGGACACGGCCCGGACCCCTGGCGGTTCGTCGGGTGGCTCGGCGGCTGCGGTCGCTGCCGGGGTGGTGCCGGCCGCCTCCGGGAGCGACGGTGGCGGCTCGCTGCGTATCCCCGCGGCGTGCTGCGGGCTGGTGGGGCTCAAGCCCGGCCGGGGCTTGGTGCCGTCAGGACCGGACCGCGACGAAGGGGTTTTCGGCGCCTCCACCCCGGGCGTGCTGACCCGGTCCGTGCGCGACACCGCCGCCCTGCTGGACGTTCTCATCGCCCCCGACCGCACCGCCCGCTACCGCAGCAGGCTCCCGGATCGACCGCTGCTGAACGAGGTCGGCGTGGACCCGGGTCGGTTGCGGGTGGGCTACACCACCTCGTCCGGGCTGGTGGACGCCGTGCACCCCGAGGCGGTGGCGGCGGTCACCGATGCGGCGGCACTCCTGGCGGATCTGGGCCACCACGTCGAGGAGGCGCGCACGACCTACGACGACCGTGCCGTGGCGCGGGACTTTCTCACCGTGTGGTTCGTCAACGCCGGCCACCAGGTGAACGGGATCCGCGCGATCACCGGCGGCGAGGACGTGGAGCTGGACACCAGGATCATGGCCGCGATCGGTCGTGCGACACCCGCCCCTGAGCTGATGGCTGCCCTCGAGGGTTGGCACACCCACGCCGCTGCCCTGGCCGAGGTGCACAGCCGTTACGACCTGCTGCTGACCCCGACCCTGGCTCAGCCGCCGTTGACGATCGGCGCGCTCGCCACTCCACCCGCTGCCCGGCGTGCGGCGCGGGCGATTCTTGCTGCCCGGGGTGGACGACTGGTGCGGGCAATGGGTCAGGTGCAGGAGATGGTGCTCGCGAACCTCGGCTGGGTGCCGTTCACCCAGCTGGCCAACATCACCGGACGCCCCGCGGTCTCGCTGCCTCTGCACTGGACCGCGGAGGGTCTGCCGCTCGGTGTGCAGCTCATCGGTGACCTGGGTGCTGAACCGTTGTTGGTGCGGGTGGCCTCGCAGCTGGAACAGGCCCGCCCTTGGTTCGACCGGTTGCCACCGCTCTAGGTTGCCACCGCTCTAGGTTGCCTCCGCTCTAGGTTTCCGCTGACTGCGTTCCCGCCGACAAACAGCGGGCTTCTTGTCGCACAGGGTCTCGCTGCCGGACAAGTAGCGGGCTATTTGCCGTAGGCCCGGGTCGAAAGCCCCGCCAGGACGTGACGAACGGCAGGACGAGTGAGGACGCAGGGCCGTACCGCCGACGTCTCGTCAACGCGATCCTGACCTTCATGCCCCATCGCGCGGCCGGGGCCGAGACGAAGGATGACTGCCATGACCGACACCGAACACCGGCCCATCACCACTGACGTGCGAGCGTCGACCCCCGTGCGGGGTGTGCTCGACCGGCCCGGGGCCAGGCTGTCCCTGGTCCTGCTGCGGTTGGCCACCGGGTTCGTGTTCTTGTGGGCGTTCCTCGACAAGCTGTTGGGGCTGCACTACTCCACGCCGGGGGCCAAGGCGTGGATCCACGGCGGCTCGCCCACCCTCGGCTTCCTCAAGTCGGTGAACGTCGGACCCTTCCAGTCCCAGTTCCACGCCATCGCCGGCGCGTGGTGGGCCGACTGGCTGTTCATGCTCGGCCTGCTGGGCATCGGAGTCGCCGTCATGCTCGGGATCGCGATGCGGATCTCCGCCGTCGCCGGGGTGCTGATGATGGCCATGATGTGGGTCGCCGAGCTCCCCTTCGC
Organism: Mycobacteriaceae bacterium; assembly: GCA_039923155.1. Classification (GTDB taxonomy): domain Bacteria; phylum Actinomycetota; class Actinomycetes; order Mycobacteriales; family Mycobacteriaceae; genus Rhodococcus_D. The sequence goes on from JBDTDI010000213.1 coordinate 20,674, forward strand.
GCAGACCACCAGTGCCGGTGACCCCAGCGGATCCACCAACCCGCTGGTCGACTACCACTTCATGTACGCCGCCGCGCTGATCGTGCTCGCCGCCGTCGGAGCAGGCGCGATCTGGGGGCTGGGCCGCGGGTGGGCGAAGCTGCCGTTCGTGCAGCACCACTCCTGGGCGCGTTGATCGCACTCGGCCCGCCCGCCGTGTGAGGTGGTCCCCCGAAGCGGGCCGCGTCTGGGCTCGAGGCTGAGCCGGACCGCGGCCCGCCACCGACGGGGCGAGCAGGACGTTGTCGGCGCGGCAGGGTCGTGAGGACCTGCGCGGCAACGCCCGGGGGAGCTCAGCTCTCGGTCTCGTCGCCCTTGCGGGGCTGTGCGGCCAGGAATCGCTCGAGCTCTGCGCCCAGCTCGTCGCCACTGGGCAGTGCACCGTCGGAGGCCAGCAACGACGCCCGCTCCTGCGAGCCGACGTACGCGTCGTACTGGCGCTCCAGTGCGTTCACGACGGCCTTGACCTCCTCGGAGCCGTTGACCTGGGCGTCGACCTCCTCGCGCACCCGCGCCGCTGCCGGTCCGAGAGCGGCGTGCGGCAGGTCGAGCTCGGCGGCGCGACCCACGTGCTCGAGCAGGGTCTGGGCGGCCTCCGGGTAGTCGGTCTGGCTCAGGTAGTGCGGCACGTGAACCGCGAAACCCATGGCCGGGTGCCCGGCCTCGCCCATCCGCAGCTCGAGCAGGGCCGCAGCGCTGCCCGGGACTCGCACGGTGCCGGCCCACGGCTCGTAGTCCTTCACCAGGTCGGTGGGGATGCCGTGCGCGGTCACGCCCACCGGACGGGTGTGCGGCACCGCCATGGGAATGGCGTTGAGCCCCACGGTCCGACGGACCCCCAGCCGCTCCGCGAGCAGCCGGACTGCGGTGGTGAAGCGTTCCCAGTGCAGGTCGGGCTCCATGCCGGCGAGCAACAGGAAGGGCGTGCCGCCACCGTCGCGCACGGCGTAGAGAACCAGCTCGGGGGTGTCGTAGCTGGCGAAGTGATCGCCGTCGAAGGTCATCATCGGGCGCCGGGAGCGATAGTCGAGCAGCTGGTCGAGGTCGAACGACGCGACGACCTCGGTGTGCAGCGACTCCTTCAGGTGGCTCGCGGCCAGCTTGATGGCGTGACCGGCGTCGGAGAAGCCCTCCATGGCGTGCACCAGCACCGGTCCGCGGCCGTCGTCGGCCACCAGCTCGGGGGAGGGGAACTCCAGCTCGTACATGCTCGAGCCCACGGGCTCCTCGGGCTGAACCTTCGCGTTGTCGTCCATCGTCCTCCGACCTCGTATCTCTGAACGCCGTCGTCCGAAGCCCAGTCCTCCTGAGCGTCCTGCTGCTGCGTTCTGCTCCAGTGTCCCTCAACGTCGATGGTGGGGCCCGGTGTTCCTGCCGCGTGCGCCGTCGCGTGCACCCTCGGACGGTCGCACCAGGTGCGCGGGCACCCAGTGCGACACCGGGGCACCGGCGCTGCCGTCGGCGGCCACCGCGTCGTAGACCACGAGACCGAACCAGTCACCCTCTTCTGACCGCGCCCACGCGCTGAGGCGGCCCGCGACGACCCCGCGCAGCCGGAGGCCGTCGGGGACCTGCGCGTGCGGGTGGTGCGGCGGCAGGGTGAACAGGGCGCCGAGGTCGACGGCGACCTGGACGGGCGGCTGCACGTGGCGCCACCGGGTGCCTCGCGGCCGGCCGGTGTCCCGGATCGCCTGCATCCGCTCCGGCTTCTCGAACACGCGTTCGATCATCGCACACCTGCCGCACGTCGGACACGGGTCGCTATGGTCACCGGATGGACCTCAAGGACGTGGCCAAGTACCAGCGCTCGATCGACGTGGTGCACTCGATGACCTACTTCGTGCCCGAGACCGAGGAGCACCTGGTCGGGGTGGGGCTGCGGCCGGGGCGGATGTGCTACTTCGCCGGGCGCGCCGCGCCGATGGGGGCCGTCAGCCCCGGGGTGGTGGCGGCCACCTTCTACAACTTCAACCCCTCGCTGGTGGCCCGTCACGTGCCCCGGTGCTGGACGCTGGCCACCCCGGAGGCGGTGGTTCAGGCGCGGTTCGCCGCCGTCGACGCGGCCCTGCGTCGCCTGCTCGGCGACGCCGCCGACTCACCCGAGATCACCGAGGCCGCCGAGCTGACGCGGACGGCCAGCAGCGTGTGCACGCCCGAAGGACGCCCGCTCTACGCGGCGCACGCGGACCTGGACTGGCCCGAGGACCCGCTGCTGGCGCTGTGGCACGGCACGACCCTGCTGCGCGAGCATCGCGGTGACGGCCACCTGGCCGCCCTGCTCGGTGCGGGGCTCAGCGGTCTGGAGGCCCTCATCACCCACTGCGCCACCGGCCGCGGGTTCACCGTCGCGGCCGCCCAGCTCACCCGCGGCTGGAGCGAACCGGAGTGGGACGCCGCCGTCGAAGGCCTGCGCGAGCGCGGGCTGCTCGACGCCGATGGTGCGCTCACCGACGCCGGGAACGCAGTACGGACCGAGGTGGAGGACGCGACGAACCGGTCCGCGACCGCACCGTGGGAGCACCTCGGCGCGGACTCCTCGGCCCGGCTCGCCGAGATCGGTGCCGGCCTGACCCGGCAGATGAACACCGTCGGTGTGTTCCCCGCGGGCACCTTCACGACGGCCCGCTGACCGCCGGGGCCGATGAGTTTCACGCGGGCACCTTCACGACGGCCCGCTGACCGCCGGGGCCGATGAGTTTCACGCCCGGCCCCGGTCCACCCCCGCAGGGACACGAGCGAGGACACGAACGGGGAGGTCGCCATGACAGGAGCACGGGTGCTGGTCGGGACGCGCAAGGGCGCGTTCATCCTCACCTCCGACGAGGCCCGGCAGCACTGGGAGGTGGCCGGCCCGCACTTCCTGGGCTGGGAGGTGTACCACGTCGTCGGGTCTCCGGTTGATCCGGACCTGTTGTACGCCAGCCAGTCCGGCGGCTGGTTCGGCCAGCAGGTGCAGCGCTCGACCGACGGCGGGCGCACCTGGGCGCCGGTGGGCAACGACTTCACCTACGCGGGGGTGCCCGGCACGCACCAGAGCTTCGACGGCACCCCCCAACCCTGGGCGTTCACCAGGGTGTGGCACCTGGAGCCCTCACCCACCGAGCGGGACACCGTCTATGCCGGGGTGGAGGATGCCGCGCTGTTCCGGTCGACCGACGCCGGCGAGACGTGGACGGAGGTGCGCGGGCTGCGCGAGCACGGCTCCGGCGCCCAGTGGCAGCCCGGTGCGGGGGGCATGTGCCTGCACACCATCGTCCTCGACCAGGAGGATCCCGACCGCATCGTGGTCGCCATCTCTGCGGCGGGGGTGTTCCGCACCACGGACGGGGGCATCACCTGGGCCGCGGTGAACCAGGGGCTGCTGTCGAACGGAATCCCGTCGCCCGCGGCGGAGGTGGGCCACTGCGTGCACAACCTCGCCGTGCACCCGGCACGCCCACGCACCCTGTACATGCAGAAGCACTGGGACGTGATGCGCAGCGACGACGGTGCCGACAGCTGGCGCGAGATCAGCGGAAACCTGCCCAGCGACTTCGGGTTTCCCGTCACCGTGCACGCCCACGAACCGGACACGGTGTACGTGGTGCCGATCACCAGCGACTCCGAGCACGTGCCGCCCGACGGTCGGCTGCGGGTGTACCGGAGCCGGACCGGGGGCGATCAGTGGGAGGCGCTGACCGACGGACTGCCCCAGGAGCACTGCTACGTCAACGTGCTCCGCGACGCCATGGCGGTGGACGCACTGCCGTCGTGCGGGGTGTACGTCGGGACCACCGGCGGCCAGGTGTACGCCTCGGCCGACTCCGGCGACACCTGGCGTGCGATCGTGCGTGACCTGCCGCCGGTGCTGTCGGTGGAAGCGCAGACGCTGCCGTGATCCGCGTCGCGCTGCCCGCGCACCTGCGCAACCTCGCCGGGTGCGAGGCCGAGCTGGTGCTCGACGCCGCACCGACGCAACGGGGGGTGCTGGACGCGGTCGAGGAGCGTTATCCGGTGCTCCGCGGGACCCTGCGCGATCCGGGCACCGGCCGTCGGCGCCCCTACGTGCGGTTCTTCGCCTGCGAGGCCGATCTCTCCCACGACGACCCGGACGCCCCGCTGCCGGGCCCGGTGGCGCAGGGGACCGAGGCGTTCCTCGTCGTCGGGGCGATGGCCGGCGGCTGAGGTGCGGACTCGGGCCATGAGCGAACAGCCGAGAGCCGACCTCGTGCTCTCGGGTGGCCCGGTGCTGACCATGGGCGCCAACCGACCACGGGCAGGCTCGGTCGCCGTGTCCGACGGTCGCATCGTGGCGATCAGGTCGAGTGGCGAGCTGTCGGGGTTGGTCGGGCCCGACACCGAGACGGTCGACCTCGACGGTCGAGCCCTGCTACCGGGCCTGGTCGACCCGCACATGCACTCCGCGATGGTCCAGCTCGCCGACTGGGTCGACGTGAGCCCGATGACCCGGCCGAGCGCCGAGGACGTGTTCACCGCGTTGCGCGAGGCGCCCGCGACGTCGACGGGGTGGGTCCTGGCCCAGCAGCTGATCCCAGCATCACCGACGGGCACCCGCGCCTGGACCGGACGGTGCTGGACCGCCTCGAGCCCGACCGCCCGCTGCTGGTGCTGGAGAGCAACGGACACATCGCCCACGTCAACTCGGCAGCGCTGCGCGCGGCGGGCATCGACCGGCACACCCCCGATCCGCCCGCGGCCCGCTACGTCCGCGACGAGGACGGCGAGCTGACCGGCCGCCTCGAGGAGTCTGCTGCCGTCACGGCCTTCAGCGCGGGCATCCCGTTCGTGACCGGCAAGGCCCTCCGGGACCGGATCCGAGACCTGCTCTGGCACGCGGCGAGCCAGGGCGTCACCCTGCTGCACGACTGTGGGATCGGGTCGATCGGGGGGCCGTCGGACCTGGACGGGCTGCGGGCAGCGATCGGGGACAGCTCACCGGTGCGCTACCGGGGCATGCTGGTCTCGAGCTGCTACGAGGCGTGGGTGGAGCAGGGGCTGCGGCCAGGCTCCGGTGACGACCTGTTCCGCGTCGACGGCGTCAAGGCATGGTCGGACGGGTCGAACCAGGCGGGCACGGGCCACCAGCGGAAGCCCTACCTGGACACCACCGCCCGCGGCGCCCTGAACTACTCGGCAGACAAGCTCGCGGCCGTGGTCACCCGCGCACACCGAGACGGCTGGCAGGTGGGCGTGCACGCCAACGGGGACGCAGCCATCGACGTCACCCTCGACGCGTTCACCCAGGCGCTGCGCACCGATCCGCGCGCCGACCACCGCCACCGCGTCGAGCACGCCAGCGTGCTGCACCCCGAGCAGATCGACCGCATGGTGTCCCTCGGGATCTCCCCGTCGTTCCTGATCGGCCACGTCCGATGGTGGGGCGCCGCGTTCCGTGACCGGCTGCTCGGCCCATCCGGGCCGATCTGTACGACCCCTGCGCGTCGGCGTTGCGGGCAGGGCTGCGGATCTCGTTGCACAGCGACTGGAACGTCACCCCGCTGGAGCCGCTGCGCTACGTCCAGGACGCCGTCACCCGGGTCATGAGCGAGAACGGCGAGGTGCTGAACCCGGCCGAGCGCATCGACGTCGAGGCCGCGCTGCGGGCGGTCACGATCGACGCGGCCTGGCAGTGCCGGTCCGACCACGTCACCGGGCCGTTGGAGGTCGGCAAGTACGCCGACCTGGTGTTGCTGGAGGACGATCCGAGCACGGTGGAGCCGACCGCCATCGCCGGTGTCGGCGTCTCCGAGACCCGTCTCGCCGGTGAGGTCCGATACCGGCGTTGACGAGCACCCACCCACCAGGAGTTCGACACCGCGGCGAAACCCTCGCCCGTGCTCCGCGCCCCAGCGACGATCGTGTCCCGGCGGGTCCTGCGGGACGCTCGGACGTCGGCGTCCCCGCTGACCTGCGGCGGTCCCGAATGCCGTTGGGCTTGGGGCGAACTCGTCATGGCCGCACGTCCTCGAGAACCACGACGAGGCCACCATCGAGATCCTCGCCTCGTACTGCTCGCTGACCCGCTAGCCGCTCTGCCGAGGAGAACCGTGCACAGCCGGGACCCGGAGCTGCCCGAAGAACGCCGTGCGTGGCGCGTGGGCATCGGTTCGGCAACCGCGGGCGCCGTCCTGTCCCAGCGTCCCGGGAGTCGTGGGGTTCGCCCTACGGCGACGGGGTTTCGTGCGGGCGATCACCCGCAACCCAGCCGCTGCCCGCTCAACCAGTCCTGGGACGCCTGCAACGACCCGGAGCGCCCTGGAGGTAGCCCGGCCACGTGCGGGCCCGCGCCCGTGGTGTTGCATGACATCGTCGGGGGTCCAGGTCTGCATGCGCAGGAGGTACGACGATGACGTGGGCGGTGTCCGACGGTGTGTTCTCGCTCGGTGATCTGGAGGTGGAGCACGGCGGGACCATCCGTGACGCACGGCTGTCGTGGCAGACCCACGGAACCCTGAACGCCGCGCGGGACAACGTGGTCGTGTATCCGTGCAGCTACGGCGCCACCCACGACGGCTTGGCCGCGATGATCGGGCCCGACCAGGTGCTGGACCCGACGAAGTGGTTCATCGTCATCCCAGACATGTTCTCCAACGGGCTGTCCTCGAGCGCGAGCTCCGTCGACGCCTACCCCGCGCTGGTCACCATGCGTGACAACGTCGCGGCCCAGCGGCGGTGGCTGAGCGAGGACCTCGGGATCGACCGGATTGCCGCGACGTACGGGTTCTCGATGGGCGCCGGGCAGGCCTACCACTGGGCCGCGATGTACCCCGACGCCGTGGACCGCGCCATCATCGTCTGCGGCAGCGCCCGCACCGCCCTGCACAACAAGGTCTTCCTGTCGGGGCTGCTCCGCGTGCTCGAGGCCGCGCCGGAGCACCTCGGCGGCGGCCGGTTCTCCGCGGAGCCGACGGCAACCCTGCGCGCGTTCGCGCACGTCTACGCGGGGTGGGGCCTGAGCCAGGACTTCTACCGCGAGGAGCTGTTCCGCACGGTGCTCGGGGCGCCCGACCTGGACGCGTTCCTGCGCACCGACTGGGAGGACGGCTTCGCCACCTCGAAGGCCGCCGACCTCTACGCACAGGCGCTGACCTGGTACCACGCCGACATCAGCGCGGGCTCGGAGCACGGCGGCGACCTCGCGGCGGCCCTGGGCGCGATCAGGGCGAAGGTGCTGCTGCTGCCGGGGGCGACCGACCTGTACTTCCGGGTCGCGGACAACGCCGCCGAGCTTGGGCACCTGGCTTCGGGCGAGCTGCGCCCCATCCCCTCGGTCTGGGGTCACCGGGCCGGTGCACCGAGCCCGGAGGCGAACCACGACGACTTCGTGTTCGTGCGCGACGCCGTCCGCGACTGGCTGGCCCGCTAAGCGCCAGCGGGTCGCGGTGATGGGCGGGTTCGGGATGGGCGTCGGGTGGCTGTTCGAGCTGCTGGTGCTGGCCGGGGTGGTGGCGCTGGTGGTGGTCGGGGTGCGCGCAGCGCGCGGCGGGATCGGGGGTGGGCCCGACCGGTCGACGCGTGCCGACCGGTCGGCGGGTGCGCGTCAGATCCTCGGGGGAGCGGTACGCCCGGGGTGAGCGGAGCACCGAGGAGCACCGGGAACGACGCGAGAACCTCGGCGGCGGCTCGTGACCGGGGCCATCAGCCGCCGGAGCTTTTTTCTTGTTGGTGGCGTCGGTGTCATGGCCACCGCGGTCGGCGGCATCGGGCTGGTCCGCTCGTTCGGGTCGGGTTTTGATCCGGTGGTCGGTGGGCCACTGCGGGCGCCACCGGTGCTGGCCAGCTCGGGCGGGGTGCTGACGGCCACGTTGGAGGCGGCGCGGTCCCCGCTCCCGGTGGCTGGTCGGGTGGCGACCGCGCAGGCGAGGAACAGCCATGCGCGCATGCGGGGACCTCCTGAGGGGGTGGGGGCTCAGCCGGCGGTGACGGCGGCGGCGCCGTGCAGGGCCGAGACGACGAGGTTCGACTTGTCCAGCGCGGCACCGGAGCGCACCGCATCCGTCCACTTGGCGGTGTCGGCGACGGCCGCCCAGTTGGAGTTCAGCAGCGCGAGCAGGGTGGTGTGGACAGTGCGGGCGTCGGTGCTGCCCGCCTCGTTGGTGATGTTGATGGCACCGGTGGCGTCGGAGAGGATCTCCACCGACAGCCCGTGGGTCTCGGCCTCCGCGGCCGAGGCCAACACGCAGTTGTTGGTCATGTAACCGACCAGGGTGATGGTGTCGATGTCCCCGTCGCGCAACCAGTCCACCAGTCCGGTGCCGGCGAACACGGTGCCGAACTGCTTCTCGGCCCGGAACACCCCGGGCTGCAGGCGCTGCTCCACCTCGGGGCGCAGCTCGAACTGCGGGGTCGTCGGGTCGAACACCGGGGCCCCCTCGCCGGCGGTGTGCTGGAACACGGCGACAGGCAGGCCCGCGGCGTTGGCGGCCTCGATGGCCGCAGTGATGTTGGGCAGTGACACGGTGTGCGGCGGGTGCTGGATCTCCAGCGGTCCTTCGAAGTACTGCTGCTGGACGTCGATCAGGATCAGGGCACGGCGCGGTGTGGTCATCGTCAGCTTCCTCGTGGTCTCAGCGGCCGGTCGGCCTGACACCACTGTTGCGCAGCCCCCTCCCCTGCGCGACCGGCACGAAGGCCCAGCCGCGAGGAAAACGTGCGAATGTCCGGGATGGCCCCGCTCAGCCGCCGGACCAACCCCCCTGGACATCACACCTGGCGGTGCAACCCGCACCTGCTGGGCCGCGCAGCACACTGTGTCGCAGGGGATCCCCATCTGGTTTGCACAACTGCGTTCTACCGGGAGAGCACCAGCCGCAGCGCGGCATCGACACGTCGAAGCTCGTTGAAGGTCAGGTTGCCGAGACTGGCGCCAAGGCGGGCCGGGTCGACTGCCGCCGTCTGCTCGGCGAGCACCCGTGTTGGTCGTCCGTCGATCTCGACCTCGGGCCGGAAGCTGGCTGGACGGGACGACGTGGACGTGGGGGCGACCAGCCACGTCGGCAACGGAAGGTGGTCGGGTTGGACGACCACGGCGTACCGAGGGCCCTGCTGCTCGTGGCCCTGGGCGTGGCGGGGTGCACGGAGCCGGTAGACCTCACCACGCACGCAGGCTCTCCATGTCCCGCAGGACCTGGGCGGCCTCGGCCCGATCCTGCGTGCGGCGGCCAGTGCCTCGGCCTCGGCTCGTAGCGACGCTCGGGCCTGGTCACGAGCGGCGGCGATGAGCGTGGGACCACCGAGGGCGTCACTTCACGGGGTCCCCGTACTCCTTGCGCGCCGCCATGGCGTCGATCACCAGCTCCTCACCGCCCTCGAGGGGCAGCTCGTCCTCGCCACCCCCGTCAGCAGAACCCCGCCGGAGGCCAATTTCTCATCTGTTGAAGGCGGTGCCCAGGACGGTTGGAGCGATGGGTGGCACGTTTGGCCAGACCATGGTGGTGCTTACTGCGGTGGTGTCGAAGCCAGCGCCGGCGACGGCGGCCCTGGTGTCTCGGCGGATCGAGCACCCCCCGGCGGCGCGTCCCCAGACCGGTTCGAGCAGCTGCTGTAGGCGGCCGACCCAGTGCCCCTGCGGGGCGGCGACGTGCTCGAGCAGGAGCAGCCGCCCGCCGGGGACCAGGATCCGTCGCAGCTCCGCGAGCGTTCGAGGCGGCTGCGCGACCGAGCAGAGCACGCAGGCGCAGAGCACTGCGTCGATGGAGCCGTCGGCCAGCGGCAGGTCGTGGGCGTCCGCCGACAGCAGGGTCACCGGTACCGGGCAGGCTGCGACGCGCCCGCGGGCGAGGGCGCGCATCGAGGGGTCGGGCTCGATGGCGACCACCGACGTCACGGCGGCCGGCAGGTGGGCAAGGTCGTGGCCGGGTCCGAGCCCCAGGATCAGCAGCCGACCGCTCGCCTCGGTCAGGACCGACGCGCGCAGCCGACCGTAACCGCCGCGTTCCCCGGCCGCGGCGACCAGCCGGTAGACCTGGGCGAAGACTGGGTGGGCGTGTTCGCGCTCACGGCTCATGCATCCATCATCGCCTCCGTCCCGGCGGCCGACGCCGGGGACGACCTCGTCGAACGTCGCGGAGGTGGAGCCGCCGCTCACCACCGAGGCGGTGATGCCGACCCGGGCCCCGTGTCGTTGATCGTCGCGCGCGGGATGCGGGTGGGGGCTTGTACGTCAACGGCGCGGAGGTCGAGGGGTAGCGCGACCCCGGTGTAGAACCCACCACGACGCAGCCAGCGGCCGCGCCGCCTCCACCGTCACGCACCGGTGTGTCGCAGAGAATCCTTCTGCGGGCACGTGATTCTCGGGTTGTGGTGTGTCAGGGTGAGGGATGGACAGCGCAGGGGTGAAGGCGTTCTTTGAGCAGGTGTCGACCCAGTGGGACCACATGCTATCCAGCTTCTACAGCGCCGACGTGATCGACGCCCTGGCCGAGCACGGCCGGGTCACTTCGACGGCGCGGGTCGTCGACGTGGGCACCGGAACTGGGTTCGTCGCCGCGGGTCTGGCCGGACGGGCCGCCTCGGTGGTCGGCGTGGACAACTCCCCGGCGATGCTGGGCGTGGCCGCGGACAACCTGGCCGCTCTCGGCGCCACCAACGTGACCCTGGCCGACGGCGAGGTCGACCAGCTGCCGCTGCCGGACGACAGCGTCGACGTGGCGGTCGCCAACATGGTGCTGCATCACGCCCCCGAGCCCGCCGCGATGCTGGCCGAGATGGCCCGGGTGGTCCGCCCGGGTGGGACGATCGCGATCACCGACGAGATTGAACATCACTACGAGTGGATGCGAACCGAACAGGCCGACCTGTGGCTCGGCTTCACCCCCGACCAGGTCCGGGGCTACTGCGAACAGGCCCGGCTCGTGGAGTACGGGTACTCCTCGTTAGGCATGCAATGATGCATCGCCTCAAAGACCTCGGTCGGGGTCACCGCAACCATCGGCATCTTCGCAGCCTGGGCCACCGTTCCGCTGCCCGAAAGATGAGCATGCCTGACACCGCTCACTGATGATGCCTCTCGTTTCACGAGGGTCCCCCGCCGGGGAGGGCCGGCCCGGAACTGTGGCACACAGTGAGCTGTTGGGTTGGCTTCGACGGCTGCTGCCGGCCGTCGATCAGTGGTTGTCGGGCCGGTCAACCACGCTGTAGGTATCGCACGAAGCTCCCCGAGGAGTGGCGAGAGGGTCACCCTGGGGTGCAGCCACGTCAGCGCGTGGTGCACTTCGCTCGACGTGGCCGCCGCCATAATTACCCCGGTCGGTCTCGACGACAAGATCGACGGGCTTCTCGGCGTCGCGACCGAAATCCCCATCCGGGTTCACTGAGTACTGAGGAGGTCACGACATGGCACGACTCATCTCGCTGGAGCAGGCCGAGGCGGTTGTCCGGGCGTGCAAGGCGGAGGCGGACCGCATCGGGCAGCCGATGAACATCGCGGTGGTCGACGACGGTGCGAACCTGGTGACGTTCAGCTCGATGGACGGCACGAAGCTCGTCGGCGTCGACATCGCCCAGCGCAAGGCTCTGACAGCGGTCTACTTCCAGGCAGACACCAAGGACCTGGCACCACTCGTCCAGCCGGGCCAGCCCCTGTTCGGTATCGAGTCGACATCGGGCGGGAGGCTGGTTGTCTTCGGTGGCGGTGTCCTGCTGCGTGACGCCTACGGTGAGGTGGCCGGTGGGGTCGGGGTCAGCGCCGGCAGTGTCGAGCAGGACCATCAGGTTGCCGACGCCGGACGGGCGGTGTTCGTGCCCTAGCCGGGACTGGCGGGGCGGAGCCCCGTCGCACCGAGGCGCACCACGCGACGGGGCGACAACTTCGCGCGCCGAGCTGCAGGAG
>JBDTDI010000214.1:0-3997 GCA_039923155.1 Mycobacteriaceae bacterium
CCGGTCAGGCTCGTGAACCGTTCCTGACCATGCTCTCCAACCGCATCACGAAGGTCCGCGCGCAGTGATCCTGCCGCCCAGCACCCGATGACAGTCCCGCCCACCCCCACCAAGTGACCGCGCCCAGCTCCCCGGAGCAGCCGTGGCCGGTGCGCACGGTGTCCATGAAGGTCGGTCAGTGGATCGCCAGGCTCGGCGCGGTGTGGGTGGAGGGCCAGCTCACCCAGGTCTCCCAACGTCCCGGCACCTCGTTCCTCGTGCTGCGTGACCCGGCCGCCGACATCTCCCTGACCCTGACCTGCCCGTCGCGGGTGCTCGCTGCCAGCCCGGTCCCGCTCACCGAGGGCACCCGGGTGATCGTGCACGGCCAACCCGACTTCTACGCCGGGCGCGGCACGTTCAGCCTGCGCATCACCGAGATCAGGGCGGTCGGGATGGGTGAGCTGCTGGCCCGGCTGGAGCGGCTGCGCCAGCTGCTGGGGGCCGAGGGGCTGTTCGACCCGCGACGCAAGCGGGCCCTGCCGTTCCTGCCGTCCTCGGTCGGACTCGTCACCGGCCGAGCCTCGGCCGCCGAGCGCGACGTGGTGTCGGTCGCCACCGCCCGGTGGCCGGCCGTGCGCTTCGTGATCCGCAACACACCGGTGCAGGGCCCGACCGCAGTCCCCGCGATCCTGGCCGCGTTGACCGAGCTCGACGCCGACGCCACGGTGCAGGTCATCGTGCTGGCTCGTGGCGGGGGCAGCGTGGAGGACCTGCTCCCGTTCTCCGACGAGACGCTCTGCCGGGCCATCGCCGCGTGCCGCACCCCGGTGGTCAGCGCCGTCGGGCACGAGCCGGACAGCCCGCTGTGCGACCACGTGGCCGACGTCCGCGCGGCCACGCCGACCGACGCGGCCAAACGGGTGGTGCCCGACGCGGCCGCCGAGCAGGCCCTGGTCGACGAGCTGCACGCCCGTTCCCGGGCGGCGCTGTCCGGCTGGGTGGTGCGCGAGAGCCACCGACTGGACCAGCTGCGGAGCCGCCCGGTGCTGGCGAACCCGTTGCGCGCCCTGGACGCGCGCCAGGACGAGGTGGCCCGGCTCCTGGTCGGTGCTCGCCGTGAGATCCGCCGCACGGTGGCCGACGTCGAGCGCTCCACCGACGCGCTGCGCTCCCGTCTTCTCACCCTGGGCCCGGCCGCCACGCTCGCCCGGGGCTACGCGGTGGTGCAACGACTTGACGACGTCACCCACCCAGTGCTGCGGTCGGTGGCCGACGCCCTGCCCGGCACCCCCCTGCGGGTACGCGTGAGCGACGGGGTCGTGCACGCCGCAGTCACCGACGAACGGGAGAGCTGATGTCCGAGGTACCGGTGGCCGAGCTGGGCTACGAGCAGGCCCGCGACGAGCTGGTCGAGGTGGTGCGCACCCTCGAGCAGGGGGGCTTGGACCTGGACGCCTCCCTTGCGATGTGGGAGCGCGGAGAGGCCCTGGCGGCCCGGTGCACCGAGCACCTCGCCGGGGCCCACACCCGCGTCGAGGTGGCCCTGGCCCGCTCGGAGCCGGCCCCGGAGCGGCCCCGCGGCTGAGGCCAACCGGGCTCACCTCGTGACCGGGTCCGGCTCGTCAAGGGTTCAGCTCGAAAGGGTTCAGCTCGTCAGCGGTTCAACCGCCAGCACCGCCCGGGCCAGGGTGTTGAAGTCGGTGGGGGTGCCGCTGCCGGTGATGAGCAGCCGCACCGGACCCAGGTCGGCCACCCAGGCCGGCTCGCCCCCCTGGCGGACGTAGATCGTCCAGCTCGTTCCGCCGACCTCCTTGGTGCCGGTGCTGTCGGTGGTGCTGAGCCCGTCGACCTCGGCGGGGAGCAGCGCGGCGACCGCGGCGCTGCTCTGGGCCAGGCGCAGGTAGCGGTCTCCGGTGGTGATGAAGCCGACGCGCGAGGAGGACGTCGAGCCGATGGCCACCGTGTTGGCGGAGTTGGCCACCCACCCATCGGGCAGCTTGGGGGCCCGGATGGGGTAGGACACGTTGCTGGCGTCGTTGGCGAACGCGGCTTGGGCGTCGATCGTCGGCGGCGGCGCGGTGCTCGGGCCGCCCGGGCTGAACGAGCAGGCCCGGGCCGCGCCGGCCACCAGCAGGATCAGCAGCACCAGTGGAGCCATGGACAGCACCATGTCCCGCGAGCCTTGCAGGTGACGGGGCTTGTCGGCGGGCACCAATTCATCGTGCCACCGTCTTCGGAAGCCCACCGCGCTGACGGGTGTTCTCTGCCAGGATCACCACGTGAGGTCGGTCGCACCGCAGCGACCGGCGCAACGAGCTGGAGGTAGACCATGGCTGGCGTCCCGCCCACCACCCGTCCGCGCGAGGCTCCGGACCGGAACCTGGCCATGGAGCTGGTGCGGGTCACCGAGGCCGGGGCCATGGCTGCGGGGCAGTGGGTGGGCCGTGGGGACAAGAACGGCGGGGACGGCGCAGCCGTGGACGCGATGCGCAAGCTGGTCAGCTCGGTGAGCATGCGCGGTGTCGTCGTCATCGGTGAGGGTGAGAAGGACGAGGCGCCGATGCTCTACAACGGCGAGGAGGTCGGCGACGGGACCGGTCCTGACTGCGACGTGGCCGTGGACCCGGTGGACGGCACCACGCTGATGGCCAAGGGCATGCCCAACGCGATCGCGGTGCTCGCCGTGGCCGAGCGCGGCGCGATGTTCGACCCCTCAGCGGTGTTCTACATGGACAAGATCGCCGTCGGCCCGGAGGCCGCCAACGTCATCGACATCAACGCCCCGGTCGCGGAGAACCTGCGTCGGGTGGCCCGCGCCAAGGACCGCCGCATCTCCGAGGTGACCGTGTGCGTTCTCGACCGCCCGCGCCACGACGGGCTCATCGCGGAGATCAGGGCGGCCGGCGCGCGCATCACCACCATCTCCGACGGCGACGTCGCCGGGGCGATCGCGACGTGCCGCCCAGACTCGGCCGTGGACATCCTGCTCGGCACCGGGGGCACCCCGGAGGGCATCATCGCGGCCGCGGCCATGCGCTGCATGGGTGGCGCCATCCAGGGCCGTCTCGCCCCCAAGGACGAGGCCGAACGCCAGAAGGCCCTCGACGCCGGGCACGACCTCACCCGGGTGCTGGACACCCACGACCTGGTGGGTGGGGACAACGTCTTCTTCTGCGCCACCGGGATCACCGACGGCGACCTGCTGCGCGGGGTGCGCTACCGCGGGGGTGGGTGCACCACCCAGTCGCTGGTGATGCGCAGCAAGTCCGGGACCGTGCGCATGATCGACGCCAGCCACCAGATGGAGAAGCTGCGCCAGTACTCGACGATCGACCTCGGTCGTTAGGGGCCGCCCACCCGGAGTTGGGCCGCTCCCGGCGACGATGGCACAGTGGTTTCATGACGGTGGAGCAGGGATCAGACACGACCGGTGAGTTCCGGATCGAGCACGACACGATGGGCGAGGTGCGGGTTCCCGCGGCCGCGTTGTGGCGGGCGCAGACGCAGCGCGCGGTGGAGAACTTTCCCATCAGCGGTCGGGGCCTGGACCGCGGGCAGATCCGCGCGCTGGGCCTGCTGAAGGGGGCCTGCGCCCGGGTCAACGCCCAGCTCGGGGTGATCACCGACGAGCAGGCCGCAGCCATCGCCGCGGCCGCGGACGCCGTCGCCGCCGGGGAGCACGACGACCAGTTCCCCATCGACGTGTTCCAGACGGGTTCGGGCACCAGCTCGAACATGAACGCCAACGAGGTCATCGCCACCCTCGCCGGGCGCGCCGGGGTGCAGGTGCACCCCAACGACCACGTCAACGCCTCCCAGAGCTCCAACGACACCTTCCCGACCGCCACCCACCTCGCGGCCAGCGAGGCCGCCGTCACCGAGCTCGTCCCTGCCCTGAAGCACCTGCAGGCGACGCTGGTGGTCAAGCAGCGGCAGTGGGCCACGGTCGTGAAGTCCGGCCGCACCCACCTGATGGACGCCGTGCCGGTCACCCTCGGCCAGGAGTTCGGCGGCT
>JBDTDI010000215.1:0-3052 GCA_039923155.1 Mycobacteriaceae bacterium
CCCTTGTAGGCCGTGAGCACGTCGCGAATGGACCCGCGCTCGCGGACGGTGCCGTGGTCGATCCACATCGCCGAGCTGCACAGCTGGACCAGGAACTCGTCGGAGTGGCTCGCGAACACCAGGATGCCGGCCCGCTCCACCAAGGCCTGCAGGCGGCTGCGCGCCTTCTTCATGAACTCGGCGTCCACGGCTCCGATGCCCTCGTCGAGCAGCAGGATCTCGGGTTCGATGCTGGTCACCACGCCCATGGCTACCCGCACCCGCATACCGGTGGAGTAGGTGCGCATCGGCATCGACAGGTAGTCGCCCAGCTCGGTGAAATCGGCGATCTCGTCCATCTTCGCCACCATCTGCTTGCGGGTCATGCCCAGGAACAACCCGCGGATGATGATGTTCTCGTACCCGGAGATCTCCGGATCCATACCCACCCCGAGGTCGAAGACCGGCGCTACCCGCCCGCGCACGTCCGCGCGGCCCCTGGTGGGCTCGTAGATGCCCGACAGCAGCCGCAACAAGGTCGACTTGCCGGCGCCGTTGTGTCCGACCAGACCCACCCGGTCACCGTCGGTGAGTGAGATGTTGATGTCGCGCAGCGCCTCGATGATCACCACGTTGGAGGAGTTGCGCGCCACCGCGCCACCCGCCGCACCGAGGAACGCCTTCTTCATCGAGCGGCTCTTCGCGTCGAAGATGGGGAAGTCGACGCACGCGTCGTAGGTCTGTATCGAGGCCATTCACATCACACCCAGTAGGCCACGCGGGCCCGGTAGTTGCGGAGCATGAACAGGGCCAACGCCCAGCCTGCGACGGTGATCCCCAGGACGATGTACCAGTGGTAAGCCACCTGGTCGTTACCCAGCATCGGCGCCCGGATTATCTCCAGGTAGTGGAACAACGGGTTGATCTCCACCAGTGCGGCGCGGGCCGTGAGAGAGCCGTCCGGGTTCTTGGGCAGCTGGTCGGCGGTCCACACGATGGGGGTCATGAAGAACAGCAGCTGCACGGCGCTGTTGATGATCGGCGCGACGTCGCGGAAGCGGGTGGCGATGATGCCGATGACGAAGGCCACCCACACCCCGTTCAGCGCCAGCAGGGCCAGGGCCGGAAACGCAGCCAGCGCCGTCCAGTGCAGGGTCGGACGGAAGATGGCCAGCAGGATGAAGTAGATGATCAGGTTGTGTGCGAACAGCAGCAGCTGCCGCCACACCATCCGGTACACGTGCACGCTCAGCGGCGCCGGGAGCTGCTTGATCAGACCCTCGTTGGCGATGAAGACCTCCGACCCCTCCAGCAGGAAGCCCGAGATCATCGTCCACACGATCAGCCCGACGGTGATGTGGGGCAGGAACGAGGCGATGTCGATCTTGAACAGCTGTGAGTAGAGCAGCCCCATCGCCAGTGCGGTGACGCCCGTGGCGATGGTGATCCAGATCGGTCCGAGGTACGAGCGGCGGTAGCGCTGCTTGATGTCCTGCCAGCCGAGGTGCGCCCACAGCTCCCGCTGGCCGAACCCGACGCGCAGGTCCATCCACCCGCGCCGCAGGGTTCGGGAGTCCGACGCCCGGGTGACCTGCACGTGCTCGGCCGCGGGGAGGGTGGTGGACACGGTCGCTGAGAGTACCCGCCAACCGAGCAGGAGTCGGAGCAACACCAGCCGGCAGGGAGGGCAACCGGAGTCCCCACGAACCCCTCCAGCATCACCAGCCCCTGGACGTTCACGCGAAGATGGTTACCATCACCACGCAGGGCCGATGTGCCATCGGGGTTCAGTCGATCGCCGGACGGTCCGACACAACAACAGTGCGCGACCAATCAGGGGTCGCGAGCGAGCTGAGACCGGGCCAGCCCGAGCGCCCGCCGGACCCCAGGGGAACACCGTCATGCATCGCCACGCTCTGCTCACCGCGCTCGCCGCGGTCACCCCACTCCTCGCTGGCCTCGTTGCCGTCGCCCCCGCGAGTGCGAGTCCGGCCTCGCCGCCCAGCGCCGTGCCGGCGCTGACGACTCCTGCCACCGCTGCCGCACCGTCGAAGCCCGTCATCACCGAGGTCGCGGCCGGAGCGCCGCGAACCCGGGCGGCATCCTCGGGGGAGCGCAAGGCCCTCGTCGCGGGCACCGCGGACGCGCAGGTGTCGACACCGACGGCGATCCCACCGGTGCCCGACTCCCAGTCCCAGGCTCGACCCACGCCCAGCGCAACGTCGCAGGTCGTGCAGGCGACCGGCTCGCCGTCCTTCTCCCTCGTCGGTGTCACCTGGACCAGCGAGGAGGCCCCGGGCACCGTCGTGTCGGTGCGGACCACGGCCGTCGACGGCACCCTCAGCGAGCCGGTCGACGTGCCCGTCGGAGACGAGCGCAACCCGTCCGGCCTGTGGGGCACGGACGCCGTGTGGACCGGGGAGGCCGTGCGGGCCGAGGTGACCATCACCAGCCCGAGCACCGCGCTGCCCGCGGGGGTGGTGGTGAACCTGATCGACCCGCTCAAGGCGGCGGCGGCCGCAAACCCCTCGGGCACCACGAGCACCGTCATCCCGGCATCGTTCCGCTTTAGTGCGGCCACTGCAGACGTGACGCCGGCGGCGGCCCAGGTCCGTCCCGCCGCCTACTACCCGGTGCCGAGCAACCCGCCGACGCTCGGCACGAGGCAGACCTCCGTTCCGAAGCCCCCGATCCTGTCCCGCGCGTCGTGGGGCGCCGACGAGAGCCTTCGCAACGCGTCGCCGGAGTACCAGGACCAGGTGAAGGCCCTGGTGGTGCACCACACCGCGGGCACCAACGACTACTCCTGCTCCGACGTCCCCGCGATCATCCGGGGGATCTACGCCTACGACACCCAACAGCTCGGCTGGGACGACATCGCCTACAACTACCTGATCGACAAGTGCGGGACCATCTGGGAGAGCGCTGCCGGTGGCGTCGCCAGCTCGCTGGCCGTGACCCACGCCGGTGGCTTCAACAACAACACCCAGGCCGTCGTGCTGATGGGCAACTACGACATCGTCGGCCCGTCGGCCGCGATGGTGAGCTCGCTGGTGAAGCTGCTGGCGTGGAA
>JBDTDI010000216.1:0-5096 GCA_039923155.1 Mycobacteriaceae bacterium
CGTCGACGAACGCCTCAGCACTGAGCTCGGGCTTGCCCCAGTATCCGGGCACCACGTGGGGGCCCCGGATGAGCAGCTCGCCCACCCCGGTCGTCGGGTCCTTCTCGGCCACCGCGACGTCCACCACGGGCGCGGGGAAGCCCACGGAGTCGGCGTGCTCGGCGGCCCAGGCGTGCGGCAGGAACGTCGACACCGACGAGGTCTCCGACAACCCGAACCCGTTGCCCACCGTGGCGGTGGGCACGCTCTTCATGAGCTGGTGCACCAGGCTGGGCGAGATCGGGGCACCGCCGTAGCTCAGTGCCCGCACCGAGGACGTGTCGGTGCCCGCGAAGTCGGGGTGGTTCAGCATCAGCCAGTACAGCGCGGGCACCGTGGTGAGCACCGAGATGCGCTCGGTCTCGATGGCGCGGAGGAAGGCGCTCATGTCCAACGTCGGCATGATCACCGAGCAGCCACCGACCGACGCGGCCACCAGCATCTGGGAGTTGCACCCCGTGACGTGGAACAGGGGTACCGAGATGAGGGTCGAGAGGGACTCACGGTCCAGCCCCAGGCAGCGCAGGCACGTCTCCACGTTGGACAGGAAGTTCTCGTGGGTGGTCATCGCGCCCTTGGGGAAGCCCGTCGTGCCGCTGGTGTAGAAGATCGCGGCCACGTCCGTGTGCGCGGCCGTGTCGTCGACGTAGGGTTCGCCGTCGGGCAGGGCCTCGCCCGGCTCGATGACCACCTTCGATCCGGAGTCGCCGACGACGTAGGCCACCTCGGGCGCGGCGAGGCGGGTGTTGACGGGCACGCTGATCGCGCCGGCCATCGCCGTGGCCCAGAACGTGAGCACCCAGTCGTTGCCGTTGGGCAGGTGGTTGGCCACCCGATCGCCGGCCTCGACACCAGCGGCCCGCAGCCCGCCCGCCACCCGGGCGCTGCGCTCCCACAGCTGCGCGTAGGTCAGTCGCTCGCCGCCGAGCTCGACCAGAGCGGTGGCCTCGGGGCTGGCTTCCACCACCGCCCGGAGCATCTGCACGAGATTCTGGGCGAGACCGGTGTAGCGACGGATCCCGTCGTCGCCGGTCTCGATACCGCTGCGGTCGAAGGGGTAGCCCACACCCCGAGTGTGGCCGTCATCACGAGGGGAACGCAAGACCGGGCCAGAACCGGTGCGCGTCAGTCCTCCAGCGACGCCAGCGCTTCGCTGACGAGGGCGGCGCCGGCGGTGAGGTCGAACGCGCGGCGCTCGGTCTTCGACTCGCCCAGGCAGGCCACGCAGACGGCGGCCACGTCCGCCCGGCTGATCCGCCCCGACGGCAACCGTGCCCCCACCGCCACCCGGCCGGTCGGGCCGTCGTCGGTCAGCCCACCGGGCCGCAGCAGGGTCCACGCCAACCCGGAGCCGGCGAGTGCGGCGTCGGACACGGACTTCTCCGCCAGCACCTCGCGCAGGAACTCCGGGCCCTGCTCGGGCCGGTCGGCGTACATCGAGCTGACCTGGACGACACGGTTCACCCCCGTCCGCGCGGCCGCGGCGACCAGCGCCACGGTCGCGTGGTTGTCGACCGCCGCCGAGCGCCCCGGTCGTGGGTCGGACGCCGCGGCGGTGTGCACCAGCGCCTGTGCCCCGGTCAGCAGCGGGCCGAGGTCGCCGGCGGTGAGGTCGCCGCGGACGGTCTGCGCGCCCAGCGCCCGCACCGCGCTCGCCTTCTCCTCGCTGCGCACCACGCCCCGCACGGTGTGGCCGGCGTCCAGCAAACCTCGGACCACGTGGGCGCCGGTGCGCCCCGAAGCACCGGTGACGACGATGAGCACCCGTGCATCATGCCTCCGACCCGCCCGGACCGCGAGAAGGGGTGGGTGTCGTCCGCGGTCTCAGACCACCTCGTCGACCGAGCCGGGGCGGGACGGCACGCTGCGTTCCGCGAGGGCGGCCGGGTCGGTCGCGTGGGCCGAGACCGAGTGCGGAGCCAGCTCCCCGGAGAGGATCCGCTCGGCGTGGTGGCAGGCCACCCGGTGCCCGCCGCCGACCCCGTCCAGCTCCCGCAGCTGCGGCCGCTCGGTGTCGCAGCGCTCGGGCTGGCGCCACGGGCAGCGGGTGTGGAATCGGCACCCCGACGGAGGGTTCGCCGGCGAGGGGAGGTCACCGGCGAGCAGGATCTGCTCCCGCGCGTCCTCCACCACCGGGTCGGGCACCGGGACCGCGGACAGCAGCGCCCGGCTGTAGGGGTGCAGCGGTTGGGCGTACAGCGCACCGGCCGGCGCCTCCTCGACGAGACCGCCGAGGTACATCACCCCGATGCGGTCGGAGATGTGTCGGATGACCGCCAGGTCGTGGGCGATGACGAGGTAGGTCAGCCCCAGCTCGGCCTGCAGGTCCTCCAGCAGGTTCACCACCTGAGCCTGCACCGACACGTCCAGGGCGCTGACCGGCTCGTCGGCCACCAGCAGGTCGGGCTCGACGGTGAGAGCCCGGGCGATTCCAATGCGTTGCCGCTGGCCGCCCGAAAACTCGTGCGGATACTTGCTGAGCGCAGTCGTGGGCAGGCCCACGGAGGAGAGCAGCTCGCGAAGGCGCCGGTGCCGCGCCCCCGGCCCTGGGTGCAGCCCGTGCGCCTTCATGCCCTCGGTGAGCAGGCTCTCCACCGACTGGCGCGGGTCCAGCGAGCTCAACGGATCCTGGAACACCATCTGCATCCGCCGCCGCGCGGCCCGCAGCTCGGCCCCCTTCAGGGTGGACAGGTCGGTGCCGTCGAGCACCACCCGTCCACCGGTGGGTTCGACGAGGCGCAGGATCGCCCGGCCCAGGGTCGACTTGCCGCAGCCCGACTCGCCGACCAGTCCGTAGGTCTCGCCGCGGCGCACGCTCAGGTCGACCCCGTCGACGGCGAACACGTGCCCGACCGTGCGGTCCAGCAGCACCCCCCGCTTGATCGGGAAGTGCACCTGCAGGCCCTCGACGCTCAGCAGCACGTCGGGATCAGCCTGCGGCGTCGCGACCGTGCCCCCGGCGCTCACGTCCTTCCCGGTGCTCACGTCCGCACCGCCGTGCGCACCGGGTTGTGGCAGCGCAGCAACCGGTGCTCCGCGTCAACCTCCTCGGCGGGGGTGGTCGTGGTGCAGACCCCGATCGCGTTGGCACAGCGGGGCGCGAAGGCGCAGCCGTGGGTCCAGGGGATGTTGTCCACCACGGACCCCGGGATGGGGACGAGCCGGGCACCGTGTCCGCCGTCGGTGTTCGCACCGGCTCCAGGGTCGAGGCGCGGGATCGAGGCCAGCAACCCGTGCGTGTAGGGGTGCCGCGGCTCGGCGAACAACGAGTGCCGCTGCGCCCGCTCGACCACGCGTCCCGCGTAGAGCACGTTGACCTCCTCGCACAGTCCGGCCACCACGCCGAGGTCGTGGGTGATCATCATCAGCGCAGTCCCTGAATCGGTGACCAGCTCTCGCAGCAGGGCCAGGATCTGAGCCTGGATGGTGACGTCCAGGGCGGTGGTCGGCTCGTCGGCGATGAGCAGCCGCGGCTGGCAGGCGAGGGCCATCGCGATCAGGGCGCGCTGACGCATGCCGCCGGAGAGCTGGTGGGGGTACTCCTTCAACCGGCGCTGCGGGTCAGGGATGCCCACCCGGTTCAGCAGCTCGGTGGCCTCGGCCATGGCCAGGCTGCGCCGGGTGCCGCGGTGGCGCTCGATCACCTCGGTGACCTGCAGCCCGATGGGGATCACCGGGTTGAGCGAGCTCAGCGGGTCCTGGAACACCATGGCGACCTCGCGGCCCCGCAGGTCGCGTAGCTCCCGCTCGCCCAGCCCCAGCAGCTCGCGGCCGTCCAGGCGCACCGAGCCGCTGATCTCCACCCCGCGCCGCGGCAGCAGGCCCATGATCGCCAGCGACGTCACCGACTTGCCGCATCCGGACTCGCCCACCAGGCCGATGGTGCTGGCGGCCTCGACCGCGAAGCTGACCCCATCGACGGCCGTGAACGGAGCCACGCCCTTGCGGACGAAGCGGACGGTGAGGTCGGTGACCTCCAGCAGTGCGCTCATTCGCCCCTCACCGCCGGTTCCGGGGATCCAGCGCCTCGCGCAGCGACTCGCCGACCAGGGTGAACCCGAGCGCGACGACAATGATGCACGTGGCCGGGTAGAAGGCCAGCGAGGGGTGGCTGTCGATGAAGTTCTGCGCCTCGCCCAGCATCTGACCCCACTCGGGTCGGGAGCGGTCCGGGTTCCCGACGCCCAGGAAGCTCAGTGCGGCCGCGTCGATGATCGACGTCGCCAGCACCAGGGTGGACTGCACGATGACCGGGGAGATCGCGTTGGGCAGCATGTGCCGGAACACGATCGGCAGGGGGCGGATGCCCAGCGACCGTGCGGCGAGCACGTGGTCGGAGTCGCGCTGGGCCAGCAGCGAGCCCCGCAGCAGCCGCGCGAACACCGGGATCTGGACCACCGCCACCGCCACGATCACCGTGTACAGCGAACCCTTGGCGAACAGCGCGGTGATCGAGACCGCCAGCAGGAGGCTCGGGATGGACAGCAGCACGTCGACCACCCGCATCACGACGGTGTCGACGACACCACCGATCGCACCGGCCAGCGTGCCCAGGGTGACGCCGCCGGTGAGCCCGATGAGGGTGGCGAGGACGCCGACGAGCAGGGTCTGCCTGCTGCCCACGATCAGCCGCGAGGCCAGGTCGTAGCCGAACTGGTCACCACCCAGCGGGTGCCCGGGCTGCGCAGGCGGGATCTCGTTGCGGGCCCGCACCACCTGGCCGGCCAACATCGTGACCGACGGGTTCTGCGGGGCGAGGACGTCGGCAAAGATCGCCACCAGCACGAACAGCGCGATGATCCCGCCGCCGAGCAGGAACACCGGGTTGCGACGCAGCCGCCGCCACGCGTCAGCGGTGAGGCTCACCCCGGAGTCGGCGAGGTCGTCCAGTCGCTTCTTGCGCCCGAAGAGGTCACGTCGTGGGCGCGGTGGGGCCGTCGGCCGGTCGTCGGTGGCGGTCACCGCGCCCGCACCCGGGGGTCGATCACGGCGTAGGAGAGGTCGACGAGCAGGTTGACCCCCACGTAGACGATGGCGGCGGCGAGGATGAGCACCTG
>JBDTDI010000217.1:0-9230 GCA_039923155.1 Mycobacteriaceae bacterium
CGCGATCACGGGGCACCTGCTTTGACCAGCAGGCGCGCCGGCAGGTATCGTCGACGATCGTGCCCGACCTGGTCGGGACGATCCGCGCGCCTGCTACGCGGCGAAGGGTGTCTCGGCTCTGCCGGGCACCACGTCGTTGGCGCCACCACGACACGCCCGACCTCGGGTGAGGAGTACGGCGTGCGGGAAGTTTCCACCTGAGCTCGGTCCACGAAGACAGATCACCGTGCCGCTGCACGCCTGGCGGCGGGTGGTCGCACCGATTGAGGAAAGCCGGTTCATGCCAACCATCCAGCAGCTGGTCCGCAAGGGTCGCCAGGACAAGGTCGCCAAGCTCAAGACGGCGGCCTTGAAGGGGAGTCCCCAGCGACGTGGCGTGTGCACCCGCGTGTACACCACCACCCCCAAGAAGCCGAACTCCGCGCTGCGCAAGGTGGCCCGCGTCCGGCTGACCAGCCAGGTCGAGGTCACGGCGTACATCCCCGGCGAGGGTCACAACTTGCAGGAGCACTCCATGGTGCTCGTGCGCGGCGGCCGGGTGAAGGACCTGCCCGGCGTTCGCTACAAGATCATTCGCGGCTCGCTCGACACCCAGGGTGTGAAGGGTCGCAAGCAGGGCCGCAGCAAGTACGGCACGAAGAAGGAGAAGAGCTGATATGCCGCGCAAGGGCCCAGCACCAAAGCGGCCGCTGGTCAACGACCCGGTCTACGGATCCCCGGTCGTGACCCGGCTGGTCAACAAGATCCTGCTCGACGGCAAGAAGTCGGTGGCCGAGTCCATCGTCTACGGCGCCCTCGAGGGCTGTCGCGAGAAGACCGGTACCGACCCGGTGGTCACGCTCAAGCGTGCGCTGGACAACGTCAAGCCGGCCCTGGAGGTCAAGAGCCGCCGCGTTGGTGGCGCCACCTACCAGGTGCCCATCGAGGTCAAGCCCAACCGGGCGAACACCCTGGCGCTGCGGTGGTTGGTCACCTACTCCCGTGCCCGGCGCGAGAAGACGATGATCGACCGGCTCGCGAACGAGCTGCTGGACGCGAGCAACGGGCTCGGTGCGGCCGTGAAGCGTCGCGAGGACACCCACAAGATGGCCGAGTCGAACAAGGCCTTCGCGCACTACCGCTGGTAGCCCCAGCTCAGCAGGACGCACCACCCCCAGCGGGGTTCTCCGACGATCTCGGGCGAGCTCCGACCCCAAAGACGTTAGCGAGGACGACGCTCGTGGCACAGGACGTGCTGACCGACCTGAACAAGGTCCGCAACATCGGCATCATGGCGCACATCGATGCCGGCAAGACGACCACCACCGAGCGCATCTTGTTCTACACCGGTGCCAACTACAAGATCGGTGAGACCCACGACGGGGCGTCGACGACCGACTGGATGGAGCAGGAGCAGGAGCGCGGCATCACCATCACCTCCGCCGCGGTGACGTGCTTCTGGGACAACAACCAGATCAACATCATCGACACCCCCGGCCACGTGGACTTCACCGTCGAGGTCGAGCGCTCCCTGCGGGTGCTCGACGGCGCGGTGGCCGTCTTCGACGGCAAGGAGGGGGTCGAGCCCCAGTCGGAGCAGGTGTGGCGCCAGGCGGACAAGTACGACGTCCCGCGCATCTGCTTCGTCAACAAGATGGACAAGCTCGGGGCCGACTTCTACTTCACCGTCGACACGATCAAGGAGCGCCTCGGGGCCACCCCGCTGGTCATCCAGCTGCCCATCGGTGCGGAGGACGACTTCGAGGGCGTCGTCGACCTGGTAGAGATGAACGCCAAGGTCTGGACCGGCGAGACCAAGATGGGCGACAAGTACGACGTCCGTGAGATTCCCGAGGCCTTGCGCGAGCGGGCGGCCTCCTACCGGACGGCGCTCATCGAGACGGTCGCGGAGACCGACGACGCGCTCATGGAGAAGTTCTTCGGCGGCGAGGAGCTCACCATCGCCGAGATTAAGGGCGCGATCCGCAAGCTGACCGTCGCGAGCGAGATCTACCCGGTGCTGTGTGGTTCGGCGTTCAAGAACAAGGGCGTCCAGCCGATGCTCGACGCCGTCGTGGACTACCTGCCCTCGCCCCTGGACGTCGAGTCGGTGCAGGGTCACGTCCCCGGCAACGAGGAAGAGCTCGACACTCGCAAGCCGAGCGTCGACGCTCCGTTCGCCGCCCTCGCGTTCAAGATCGCGGTGCACCCGTTCTTCGGCAAGCTGACCTACGTCCGCGTGTACTCCGGGCGGGTCGACTCCGGGGCCCAGGTGATCAACTCCACCAAGGGCAAGAAGGAGCGTCTGGGCAAGATCTTCCAGATGCACGCCAACAAGGAGAACCCGGTCCCGAGCGCCAGCGTCGGTCACATCTACGCGGTCATCGGGCTCAAGGACACCACCACCGGGGACACCCTGTGCGACCCCCAGCACCAGATCATCCTCGAGTCGATGACCTTTCCCGATCCGGTCATCGAGGTGGCGATCGAGCCGAAGACGAAGTCGGACCAGGAGAAGCTGGGCATCGCGATCCAGAAGCTGGCCGAGGAGGACCCGACGTTCAAGGTCCACCTCGACCAGGACTCGGGCCAGACCGTCATCGGCGGCATGGGTGAGCTGCACCTGGACATCCTGGTCGACCGCATGCGCCGGGAGTTCAAGGTCGAGGCCAACGTGGGCAAGCCGCAGGTCGCGTACCGCGAGACCATTCGCAAGACGGTCGAGAAGTACGACTACACGCACAAGAAGCAGACGGGTGGCTCCGGTCAGTTCGCCAAGGTCATCATCAAGCTCGAGCCGTACACCTCCGAGGACGGTGCTCTCTACGAGTTCGTCAACGCCGTCACCGGCGGACGGGTTCCCCGGGAGTACATCCCTTCGGTGGACGCTGGGGCCCAGGACGCGATGCAGTACGGCGTGCTCGCGGGATACCCCCTGGTGAACCTCAAGCTCACCCTGCTCGACGGTGGTTACCACGAGGTCGACTCGTCGGAGATGGCCTTCAAGGTGGCCGGTTCGATGGCCTTGAAGGAGGCCGCTCGGCGCGCCGACCCGGTGATCCTCGAGCCGCTGATGGCGGTCGAGGTGATCACGCCCGAGGACTACATGGGCGACGTGATCGGTGACCTCAACTCCCGCCGCGGCCAGATCCAGGCCATGGAGGAACGCAGTGGTGCGCGCATCGTCAAGGCGCTCGTCCCCCTGTCGGAGATGTTCGGCTACGTCGGCGACCTTCGGTCGCGGACCCAGGGTCGGGCGAACTACTCCATGGTGTTCGACTCCTACGCGGAGGTGCCTCAGAACGTCGCCAAGGAGATCATCGCCAAGGCGACGGGCGAGTGAGCAGCTAGCCTCGGCCCTCGGGCCGCGGGCGCACGACCCGGTTCGCCGAACACCCGTTCTGCGGACCATCGAATAGATCTGACAACCAGAACTGCTGCGCGCATCGTGCAGCGCAACCAGTCCAGGAGGACATACCAGTGGCGAAGGCGAAGTTCCAGCGGACGAAGCCGCACGTCAACATCGGCACCATCGGTCACATCGACCATGGCAAGACGACGCTGACGGCTGCAATCTCGCGGGTGCTGCACGACAAGAGCCCGGAGCTCAACCCCGACACGTCGGCGTTCGACCAGATCGACAAGGCCCCCGAGGAGCGCCAGCGGGGCATCACCATCTCCATCTCGCACATCGAGTACCAGACCGACAAGCGTCACTACGCGCACGTCGACTGCCCCGGTCACGCCGACTACATCAAGAATATGATCACCGGCGCAGCGCAGATGGACGGTGCGATCCTCGTCGTGGCGGCCACCGACGGACCGATGCCGCAGACCAAGGAGCACGTGCTGCTGGCCCGCCAGGTCGGCGTGCCCTACATCGTGGTCGCCCTGAACAAGGCCGACATGGTGGACGACGAGGAGATCCTGGAGCTCGTCGAGCTCGAGGTCCGCGAGCTGCTCAGCGACTACGAGTTCCCCGGCGACGACCTGCCGATCGTGCGGGTGTCGGCGCTCAAGGCCCTCGAGGGCGACGCCGCGTGGGGCGAGAAGATCATCGAGCTGATGGACGCCGTCGACGAGTCCGTTCCCGACCCCGTGCGCGAGACCGACAAGCCCTTCCTCATGCCCGTCGAGGACGTGTTCACCATCACCGGACGTGGCACCGTGGTCACCGGTCGCGTCGAGCGTGGCGTGGTCAACGTGAACGAGGACGTCGAGCTGGTCGGGATCCGCGAGAAGTCGCAGAAGACGACCGTCACCGGCGTCGAGATGTTCCGCAAGCTGCTGGACCAGGGCCAGGCCGGGGACAACGTTGGCCTGCTGGTTCGCGGCATCAAGCGCGAGGACGTCGAGCGCGGCATGGTCGTGGTCAAGCCTGGAACCACGACGCCGCACACGGAGTTCGAGGGCAACGTCTACATCCTGTCGAAGGAGGAGGGTGGTCGCCACACTCCGTTCTTCAACAACTACCGCCCGCAGTTCTACTTCCGGACCACGGACGTCACCGGTGTGGTGACCCTTCCTGAGGGCACCGAGATGGTCATGCCCGGAGACAACACCGAGATGAGCGTCCAGCTCATCCAGCCCATCGCCATGGACGAGGGCCTGCGCTTCGCGATCCGCGAGGGTGGCCGCACCGTCGGCGCCGGGCGGGTCACGAAGATCAACAAGTAGTACCCCGAAGACGGGCCCCATCCTGCCCCCCGCAGGATGGGGCCCTTTCGTGTCCTCCGGGCGAGTCCGGACCGCCGGGCGCGGTGCGGGACACAGGGGCGGCTGCACACGCACGGCCACACCCCGCAGGACCACGGGGCGCGGACGTGCGCGTTGTCGGGTCGGCCGGCGGAGCGGGCGCGGAGACGGGGCTCAGCGGCCTCGAGTTGGAGACAGCCCCACCAGTGATGCATACTGTTCGGGTTGCCCGGAGACGGGCCGTCGATTCTCGACGGCCATCATCCAGGCGGCTGGACAGGACCGGCCGGCGGGCCGCTCGAATCCCACCACCGTGGGTATCGTTGCGGCACTCGGCCCCGGGTCCGCCCAGGTCAGCACACCGGCTCCACCGACCGCGGCGAACATCTGTGCGGAAGGGCGACACGCCCGACCGCGTGGACCGGAGCTTCTCGTCACGTGAACAGTGGTGCCCCTCGGTTTCGACCTCCGATGGCTGCTGGTGTTCCGGGCGGGACGGACCCCTACAGCGACCGGCTCGATACACCGGACAGAAGAGGACACGAGAAGCGTGGCGGGACAGAAGATCCGCATCAGGCTCAAGGCCTATGACCACGAGGCGATCGACGCGTCCGCGCGGAAGATCGTCGAGACGGTGACCCGTACGGGTGCCCGCGTGGTCGGGCCGGTGCCGTTGCCGACCGAGAAGAACGTGTACTGCGTCATCCGCTCGCCGCACAAGTACAAGGACTCGCGCGAGCACTTCGAGATGCGCACCCACAAGCGGCTGATCGACATCCTCGACCCGACGCCGAAGACGGTCGACGCGCTCATGCGCATCGACCTCCCGGCGAGCGTCGACGTCAACATCCAGTGAGCGCGGCGGAGACAACTGTGGCTGAGAACAGGACGAGCGAGACCGCGATGGCGGGCATCCTCGGTAGCAAGCTGGGGATGACCCAGGTGTTCGACGAGAACAACCGGATCGTTCCGGTGACCGTCGTGCAGGCGGGGCCGTGCGTGGTCACTCGCGTGCGATCGGTGGCCACCGATGGCTACGCGGCGGTGCAGCTGGCCTACGGCACGATCGACCCGCGGAAGGTGACCAAGCCCGTGGCCGGGCAGTACGCAGCCTCCGGCTCCACCCCCCGCCGTCACGTCGTCGAGCTGCGGATGGCCGACACCAGCGGGTTCGAGGTGGGCCAGGAGATCACCGCGGACGTGTTCGCCGACGGTGCTGTGGTCGACGTCGTCGGCACCAGCAAGGGCAAGGGCACGGCCGGCGTCATGAAGCGACACGGGTTCCACGGCCTGGGCGCCGGACACGGCGTGCACCGCAAGCACCGCGCCCCGGGCTCCATCGGTGGCGCGTCCACCCCGGGTCGGGTGTTCAAGGGCGTTCGCATGGCCGGCCGCATGGGCAACGAGCGGGTCACCACCCAGAACCTGACCGTGCACCGGGTCGACTCCGAAGCTGGGCTCCTGCTGATCAAGGGCGCGATCCCCGGCAACAAGGGCGGGCTCGTGCTCGTCAAGACAGCCACGAAGGGTGGTGCTCGCTGATGGCGGTCGACACGAAGAAGGCCGACGCCCGCACCGACGGTGACTCGGACACGGCCTCGTTGGTCGTGGACGTCCACACCCCGGGCGGCGGTACCGACGGAACCGTCGAGCTGCCCGCCGAGCTGTTCGGCGTGCAGTCCAACGTGCCGCTGATGCACCAGGTCGTCGTGGCCCAGATGGCCGCGGCACGGCAGGGCACGCACAAGGTGAAGACTCGCGCAGAGGTTTCCGGTGGTGGGCGCAAGCCTTACCGCCAGAAGGGAACCGGCCGGGCCCGGCAGGGTTCGACCCGTGCGCCCCAGTTTGCCGGTGGTGGTGTCTCGCACGGCCCCGTGCCGCGCAGCTACGCCCAGCGCACCCCCAAGAAGATGATTGCGGCGGCACTGCGCGGAGCGTTGTCCGACCGGGCGCGCTCGGCCCGGGTCCACGTGGTCAGCGAGCTCGTCGCCGAGGGTTCGCCCTCGACGAAGGGTGCTCGCGAGCTGCTCGGGGTGCTGTCCCTGCGCACCCGGTTCCTGCTGGTCCTCGAGCGCACCGACGCCGCGGCCTGGAAGAGCGCGGCGAACCTGCCCGGTGTGCACCCGATCGCACCCGACCAGCTGAACACCTACGACGTGCTGGCCAGTGACGACGTCGTGTTCACCCGTACATCGCTGGCGACGTACGTGGCGGGTCCGCAACGCGGCCGCTCCGTGACCGCCTCGGCCCGCTCCGGTGAGCTCGACGCGGATGTCGTGAAGGAGGAGAGCAAGTGATCGACGATCCCCGCGACGTGCTGCTGGCACCGGTGATCTCAGAGAAGTCCTACGGGCTGCTCGACGCCAACACCTACACGTTCGTGGTGCTGCCGACGGCCAACAAGACCCAGATCAAGATTGCGGTCGAGAAGGTCTTCGGCGTCACCGTGACGTCCGTCAACACGCTGAACCGGCAGGGCAAGCGCAAGCGCACCCGGGCCGGCTACGGCAAGCGCAAGGACACGAAGCGAGCCATCGTGACGCTGTCCGCCGACAGCAAGCCCATCGAGATCTTCGGGGGTCCGGCCGCCTGAGGCGGTCGGGTCCAGAAGACACAGGGCAGAGAAGCTGAGGACTGAGACAACATGGCAATTCGCAAGTACAAGCCGACGACCCCCGGTCGCCGCGGATCGAGCGTGGCCGACTTCGCCGAGATCACCCGCTCCACACCGGAGAAGTCGCTCGTGCGTCCGCTGCACGGACACGGCGGTCGCAACGCCCACGGACGGATCACCACCCGTCACAAGGGTGGCGGTCACAAGCGGGCCTACCGGGTGATCGACTTCCGGCGGGCCGACAAGGACGGCGTACCGGCCAAGGTCGCCCACATCGAGTACGACCCGAACCGGACCTCCCGCATCGCGCTGCTGCACTACGCAGACGGCGAGAAGCGCTACATCATCGCACCGGCCCGCCTCAAGCAGGGCGACGCGGTGGAGGCGGGAGCTCGCGCCGACATCCAGCCCGGCAACAACTTGCCGCTGCGCAACATCCCCACCGGTACCGTCATCCACGCCATCGAGCTCCGGCCCGGCGGCGGCGCGAAGATCGCCCGCTCGGCGGGCACGTCGGTACGGCTGGTGGCCAAGGACGGTCCCTACGCACAGCTGCGGATGCCCTCGGGCGAGATCCGCAACGTGGATGTCCGCTGCCGGGCGACGATCGGCGAGGTCGGCAACGCCGAGCAGTCGAACATCAACTGGGGCAAGGCCGGCCGGATGCGGTGGAAGGGCAGGCGCCCGACCGTCCGCGGTGTGGTGATGAACCCGGTCGACCACCCGCACGGTGGTGGCGAGGGCAAGACCTCGGGAGGTCGGCACCCGGTGAGCCCGTGGGGCAAGCCCGAGGGCCGCACCCGCAAGTCGAAGCCGAGCGACAAGCTCATCGTGCGGCGCCGCCGCACGGGCAAGAACAAGCGCTGACCAAGGAGGGAGTGAAGGATGCCACGCAGCCTGAAGAAGGGCCCGTTCGTCGATGACCACCTCCTTGCGAAGGTGGACGCGCAGAACGAGAAGGGGACCAAGCAGGTCATCAAGACCTGGTCCCGTCGCTCGACGATCACGCCGGACTTCATCGGCCACACGTTTGCGGTGCACGACGGTCGCAAGCACGTGCCGGTGTTCGTCTCCGACGCGATGGTCGGACACAAGCTCGGCGAGTTCGCGGCAACGCGGACGTTCCGGGGCCACATCAAGGACGACCGCAAGGCCCGTCGTCGCTAGGTGAGACGGTGCGGCCACCCGGCCGTGCAGCGCCCACCAGGCGCCGAGAACGCAGGACCAGACGCACCCTCTCGTTGAACGGCGAGAGACGTGTACCAGCACAGAGGAAGCAAGAGGTAGCAGGACATGGACGCCCAGGACGTCGCACGCGGCACCGCGGAGCTCCCGCACGCCGTGGCGCGCGCTCGCTTTGTCAGCGTCACGCCGATGAAGGCACGGCGAGTGGTGGCGCTGATCAAGGGACGGCCCGCCGCCGAGGCGCTCGCTGTGCTGAGGTTTGCCCCTCAGGCCGCCAGCGAGCCCGTGGCCAAGGTGCTGGCGAGCGCGGTAGCCAACGCCGAGAACAACCTCGGGCTGGATGCCGCCACGCTGGTGGTCTCCACCGCGTTCGTCGACGAGGGTCCGACCTTGAAGCGGTTCCAGCCGCGCGCCCAGGGGCGTGCGTTCCGGATCCGAAAGCGTACGTGCCACATCACGATCGAGGTGGAGTCCCGGCCGAGCGCCGGTGTGAGCTCCACCCGCAACCGTAGGAGCTCGGCCAGCAAGGCC
The DNA here is from genome assembly GCA_039923155.1 of Mycobacteriaceae bacterium. Taxonomy (GTDB): domain Bacteria; phylum Actinomycetota; class Actinomycetes; order Mycobacteriales; family Mycobacteriaceae; genus Rhodococcus_D. The sequence continues at coordinate 9,005 of JBDTDI010000217.1, forward strand.
GGCGCGAAGGGAAGTGCGTCCTAGTGGGTCAGAAGATCAACCCGCACGGCTTCCGGCTGGGGATCACGACCGACTGGAGATCCCGCTGGTACGCCGACAAGCAGTACGCCGAGTACGTGAAGGAAGACGTCGCCATCCGGCGTCTGCTGGCCACCGGCATGGAGCGCGCCGGCATTGCCAAGGTCGAGATTGAGCGCACCCGTGACCGGGTCCGGGTCGACATCCA
>JBDTDI010000218.1:0-2695 GCA_039923155.1 Mycobacteriaceae bacterium
CGCGACGCCGCGCGGCGTCGACCTCCGCCCGCGTGCGCGGTGTGGCGCGCGCCGGGCCCGGGGGAGGAAGGTGGGACGCACCCCCGTCCTCGTCGCAAGGAGTCCCCGTGTCCAGCCTCAGCCCCCACGAGCGCGACGTGATCGCTTCTGTGCCCACCCAGCTGTGGATCGGCGGTGAGCTGGTCGACGCCAGCGAGGGGGGCACGTTCGCCGTCATCGACCCCTCCACCGGAGAGCCGCTGACCGAGGTCGCCGACGCGACCCCGGACGACGCCCGCCGCGCCATGGACGCAGCCGCTGCTGCGCAACCGGCCTGGGCCGCCACCGCCCCGCGCGAGCGCAGCGAGATCCTGCGCGCGGCGTGGGCGAAGATCGTCGACCGCGCCGAGGACCTCGCGCTGCTGATGACGTTGGAGATGGGCAAGGCACTGGCGGAGAGCCGAGCCGAGATCACCTACGGCTCGGAGTTCCTGCGCTGGTTCGCCGAGGAGGCGGTACGGGTGAACGGCCGCTACACGACCCCACCCGCCGGGGGCGGTCGCATCCTCACCATGCGTCAGCCGGTGGGTCCGTGCCTGGCCATCACGCCGTGGAACTTTCCGCTCGCGATGGGCACCCGCAAGATCGGCCCCGCGTTCGCGGCCGGCTGCACGATGATCGTCAAGCCCGCCGGCCAGACCCCGTTGAGCATGCTCGCGCTGGCGCAGATCTTCGCCGAGGTGGGTCTGCCGGCCGGTGTGCTCGGGGTGCTGACCACCCAGTCATCCGGCCCGGTGACCGAGCCCATCATCGCCGACCCGCGGCTGCGGAAGCTGACCTTCACGGGGTCCACCGGGGTCGGGCGTTCCTTGGTGCAGGCCTCGGCCCGGCGGCTGCTGCGGACCTCGATGGAGCTCGGCGGCAACGCGCCCTTCGTCGTGTTCGACGACGCCGACGTCGACGCAGCGGTCGACGGCGCGATGCTCGCGAAGATGCGCAACGGGGGCGAGGCGTGCACCTCCGCCAACCGCTTCCACGTGCAGGACGGCGTCCGCGCGGAGTTCACCACCAAGCTGGTGGAGCGCATGCGTGCGCTGAAGCTCGGCCGCGGTTCGGCGGAGGGCACCGACGTGGGGCCGCTGATCAACGCCGCCCAGGTGGACACCTGCGCCGAGCTGGTCGACGACGCGGTGGCCAGGGGCGCGACCGTGCTCTGCGGCGGGTCTGCGCCGGAGCGGCCCGGCACGTTCTTCACCCCGACCGTCCTGGACGACGTGCCCGCCGACGCCCGGATCCTGTCCGAGGAGGTGTTCGGACCGGTTGCCCCGATCACCGGGTTCGCCACCGAGGAGCAGGGTGTGGCGGCGGCCAACAACACCGAGTACGGGTTGGCCGCGTACTTCTACACCCGCGACCTGGACCGGGCCTTCCGCGTCGCCGAGCAACTCGAGGCGGGGATCGTCGGCATCAACCGCGGCGTGGTCAGCGACGTTGCCGCCCCGTTCGGCGGGATCAAGGCCTCGGGCTTCGGCCGCGAAGGCGGCTCCGAGGGCATGTTGGAGTACACGGAGGTCAAGTACGTCCGGATGTGAGCTGCGGAGGTGCCTCGACGGGCTGAACGCTCACCTTTCGCCGCACCCGCCTCTGCCCGGCCCCGTGCTCGAGCCGCCTCCCGAGCCCGTGGTCGCGCGAGGGGAACGGTGGCCGGGGCTCCGCCGTACAGTGCAGCGGTGCTGCTGGCCGTGCTCAACCTGGTCGGCGTGGCCGCCTTCGCCGCCTCCGGAGCACTGGCCGCGGTGCGCGCCCGTCTGGACCTGTTCGGGGTCTGCGTCCTCGGTGCGACCACCGCGCTGGGCGGCGGGGTGCTGCGAGACCTGCTGCTGGGCATCTCACCGCCGACCTCGCTCGTCGACTACCAGTTCCTGCTCGTCGCGCTGGCCGTGTCGCTCGTCGTGTTCCGGTTCAACGCGACGCGCGCGTGGATGCGGCGCGGGGTGTTGGTGCTGGACGCGGTCGGCATGGGGTTGTTCGCCACCGGCGGTGCCGCCACGGCGCTGGACCAGCGGGGCTCGGTGCTCGCCGCCTGCATCATCGGGATGACCACGGCGATCGGCGGGGGGGTGCTGCGCGACCTGTTGCTGCGCGAGATCCCGCTGGTGCTCCGGCGCGAGGTGTATGCGCTGGCGGCGCTGGCCGGCTCGGTGGTGGTCGTCGGGGGGACCGCAGCGGGTGTGGGGCCCGGCCTTGCGGTGCTGATCGGGACCGTGGTGGCCACCGGGCTGCGCGGGGTGACCCTGTGGCGGGGCTGGAACGTGCCCCAGCCCCGCTCGACCTGATCTCGTCCCGTCGAGCCGCCCTGCTCAGGCCCGTCTCAGGCGCAAAGTCCACTATGGGCAGGTGCAGATCCTGGTGGTCGACGACGACCGTGCGGTACGGGAGTCGCTGAGACGGTCGCTGTCCTTCCACGGTTACGAGGTGACCCTGGCCGTTGACGGGTTGGAGGCCTTGTCCCGCATCGCGACCGACCGGCCTGACGCCCTGGTGCTGGACGTCATGATGCCGCGGGTGGACGGGCTGGAGGTGTGTCGACGGCTGCGCAGCGCAGGAGACGACCTCCCGGTGCTGGTGCTCACCGCCCGGGACTCGGTCAGCGAGCGGGTGGCCGGCCTCGACGCCTGTGCCGACGACTACCTGCCCAAGCCGTTCGCGCTGGAGG
>JBDTDI010000219.1:0-9508 GCA_039923155.1 Mycobacteriaceae bacterium
TGTAGCCGACTGCGCACGGAGAAGCCCTGGTGAGCCGGCGGAGGACCCGGGTTCGATTCCCGGCACCTCCACCCCCTGCGAGAAGCTCGAGCCCGGTACCTGGAGGTACCGGGCTCGAGTGCTGTCCGGCGCGGTGCGCGCCGTGCCGCCGTGCCGCCGTGCCCGCAAATAGCGCGCTCCTTGTACGCAAAGAGCCCGAATCGCGTACCAGGAGGGTGCTACTTGCCGCGGGGGAGGATCGGGGCGGGGGGCGGTTGAGACCTTGTGGTGGTGTGAGGACCTGGTCCAGGCTCGGGCACGAAAGTGCACCAGTAGAGATCTTGCCCGTAGCTGGTCGGTTCAGGTGATCCTGGCAGGAGCCGGAAGCTGCGTTGCCCGGTCTCGTCGCGTTCGGCGCGCAAGGACAGTGTGGTCGGGTCGTGCTGTTGCTCGAAGCGGTGGGCCAGCTCGTAGAGATGGGTGACGAACACGACCCTGATGCCCACCTGGTTGAGGGCCCGGAGGATGTCACTGGCGATCTCGGCCGCCTCGCGCTCGTTGGTGGTGGCGAAGGACTCGTTGCAGAGAAGCAGCGCGTGTGGGCGGATCCGACCGGCGATGCGGCTCATGCGGCTGAGCTCTTCGTCAAACTTTCCGGCGGCCATCGTGGCGTCCTCCGCGCGGGCGTAGTGGGTGGTGACGCCGGCGACGGTAGCGGCGGTGAACGACTCGGCGGCCACGGGCATGCCCGCTGCCATCATGAGGTGGGCGAGCCCCACGCTGCGGAGGAACGTCGACTTTCCGCCCTGGTTGGCGCCGGTGACGAGGATCAGCGACCTGCCGTCGGCGCGCAGGTCGTTGCCCTGCACGGGGGTGGGGGAGCGTAGGCCGAGGCAGGGGTCGTAGAGGCCGACTGCGGCCAGGGTCTGGCTGCCGAGCCCGTGCGGTTCGGGCCGGCACATCGGGAGCCCTCGTGCGGACAGCTGCTCGTGCAGGTTGAGGCAGCCCACGTAGAAGGCGAGCTCGGATCGGAGCGCGGTGAAGAAGCGAAGGATGTGGTCGGCCGCGGCGGCGAGATCGTCGGCGGCGACGGAGAGCACGCGGTCCCGCAGGCCGGCGAGGTCCTGGTGGGCGCCGTCGTCGTCGCGGGGCAGGGTGCGGCTGTAGGAGGGCCGCTTGACCGGCGGGTGCCGGGGCAGCAGGCGGTTCTGGTTCTCCGTTCTGGGCACGCGAAGCACGTAGTCGACACCTTGGTTGTGCTGCCCGAGGTGGGCGCTGGCGACCAGTCCGTCACGAAAGCGCAGGGTGCGCAGGTGTTGGTCGATCTCGGCGAAGTAGTCGGCGTCGAGCTCGGCGTCGACGGTGGCGAAGAAGCGGCTGAACGCCGGCGAGGTGAACGCGGACGCGTGGGCTTGCGCCAGCTCACGCAGGCGTTGCAGGACGGTGGTGAACGAGCGCAGCGCGGTGACCGAACGGTTGAGCAGGGCTTCGCTGCTCCGGCGCAGGAAGCTCGCCCGGTAGATCTCACGCTCGGCGGCGATGGCCTGGCCGGCGAGGGTGTACAGCTCCCGAACCACGCCGGGCTGGGCCAGGCAGTCGGCCAGGGTCTGGCCGCGGTAGCTGATCTGGGCCGTGTCCAGCAGCGAGGTCAGCGTGGCCGTGCGGATCGAGGCGTGGATGATCTTGTCGCCGGCGGCGGCGGCGGCCCACAGCGTGGTCAGGTCAAGATCTCCGATGAGCTCGGCTTCGCCCGGTCGTTCGTCGTGCTCGGGGTCGAAGTCGTGGTCGTCGAACATCAGTCGTGCTCTCACCTGCTCAGCTCCTCGACCAGGCGGTCGAACCCGAGGCCGTACTTGTCGGCGATGGCGCGTGCGTACGCGCGGCCGTCGGCAGGTTGACGGATCACCTTGTGGGTGCGGGTGACCGGGTCGTGCGGCGCGACGGTGCTGACCATGCTGACGGTGTGGTCGTTCAGGGTGGCGAGCTCGTCGAGGAAGGTGACACACACGCTCAGCGCGCCCAGCGCCGACACTCGTTCGAGGATCTGGCGGCCGAGGAACAGCGCGTCGGCGGCGGTGGTCGAGCTGAAGATCTCGTTGAGGATGATCACGCTCGCCGGGGTGGCGGCGGCGAGGGTGTCGCGCAACCCGTTCAGCTCGGTCTGCAGCTTGCCGGTCATCGTGGTGGCGTCCTCGACGCGCTCGAAGTGGGTGAAGATCTGGTCGCACAGCAGCAGCTGGGTGTCCCGGCCAGGGACGGGGCAGCCGAGGCGGGCCAGGTGGTGCAGCTGCCCGACGGTCCGGGCCATCGTGGTCTTGCCGCCGTTGTTCGGTCCGGAGATCACCAAGATCCGCTCCGGGCCGGTCAACGTGACGTCGTTGCCCACGATCGGGGTGGCCCTGGGGTTGTCGTCCTGGTGCAGCTTGTGCGCCAGGGCCAGGTCGAAGGTGTCCAGGGCCTGCTCGCTCTTGTCGGTGCTCGACAGGCGGGGGTAGCTGAACGGCAGGCCGGCCGCACGCAGGGGGGCGATGTGGTCGAGGTAGGCGAGGTAGAACTGGACGTCGCGCTCGAAGCGAGCTATGACGGGGTCCAGGTAGTCCAGGTGTTCGTCGCAGAACCGGTCCAGGGCGGCGAACACGTCGGGGTACAGCTGGGCGACGAGGTCGAGGATGCCGGTGCCGGCGTAGGCCTCCCAGTAGCGGCCGCTCGGCCGCGGGGTGTCGGTGGGCGGTTGAAAGCGAGCGAACGTGGCCGCGACCTGCTCGCCGTAGTCGAGCTCGTCGTCGTAGCCGGCCACGGTGATCCGGTCGCCGCGGAGAACGACGACGTACTGCACGTCGGACAGTGCACCCTGCAGGCGTCCCATCTCGGTGCGCAGGGCCTGGAACGCGACCGAGTCCACGTAGCCGCTGAGGTGGGTGGCGAGGGCGGTGAGGCCGCGTGAGCCACAGGCGGCGGCGCGCAGTCCGTCGGCCAGCTCGAGCACGGCCTGGCAGTACTGCTCGACGGCGTTGAGGAAGAACCGGGTTCGGTGGTGGTGCGCCACGCCGTGGTCGTTCTCGCGCATCTCCTTGGTTCGATAGCCGGACTGTGCAGCCAGCCGCAGCTGGGCGAAACCGCGCACCAGGGCACCAACGTCGGCGCGCTCGAGGTCGGTGAACACCTCCTGGCGGTAGCCGACCGTGTCCAGCTCCAGCAAGGGTGACCAGTACAGGGCCGTCAGCTGGTACTCGGCCTTGTCCGCGGTGATCGCGGTGACGACCTGGTCGAGGTTGAGGTCGCGAAAGAAGACGGGCTCCTGCAGCGGCTGATCGGCCGGTCGCCGGCCGTCGGGGTAGAGCACGTCCGGACCAGTCCCAGTGCACACGTGTCGCCCCTTCGCCGACAGGGGCCATCAGCAGGACTGCGGTTCGGAGCTTGGTCTCCGGGCGGGCACCATCGCCTTAGTCCCATTCTAGCCGGGTAGGAGCACTGCCCCGCTCATCCTGGCGTCGGCCAGCCCTTGCAGATACCCGGCGAGGTCGGTTAACTGGGCCAACAAGGTGATGGAGCTCGCCTGCGAACCCCAGGGACGACGGGAAATCGCAAACCGCCGTGAGGCTGATGGCACCTGCGGACCAGAGGAGTCGCAGATGAGCCACGACCATGCAGGCGCGTCGTTGCTGGGCGGTTCGTCATGACCAGCAACACGTTCGGCAGCATCCTGTTCGGGGGTCGTGCTGCGTCCGCCGACATCAGCGACACGCCCGCCCCGCTCTGCTTCCCCGACCTCAACCTCGACCAGCTCGTCGACTCCGTGACCAGCTCGAAGCAGCAGTACCAGCTGTCCGGCTACTTCCACACGCCGCTGGACGATCTCGACTCGACAACGTACCGGCAGAGAGTCTTTCAGGATCTCGAACAACAGCCGGTCTACGACCTCATCGCCGGTTTCGCCGCGGGCATGGACGCCGTGCGAACGCGGATCGACCGGATCAGCAAGTCTCACTACAATTTGCAGAAACAGCGCTGGTTCCTCGACGCCGCCGTAGCCTACTGCGCGACGGTGAAAACCCTGTTCGTGGAGCTGGATCAGGTGGAGCTGCACTCCCGCGGGCTCGGGGACCTGACCGCCTATCTGGGGCGCTACCTGGCGTCCTCGGCCTTCACCTCGTTGCGGGACGACGCCACTGGTGTGGCGGGGGGCCTGGACGCCATCCGCTACGACGTCGCGGTGCGCGGCGCCAAGATCACCGTCGGCGCGTTCGACCAGGAGCCGGACTACAGCGCCGAGGTCAGCGCCACCTTCGAACGCTTCCAGCAACGCGACATCGAGGTCAGACCACCGGATCGGTACGGGCGCCGCACCAGCAGCAGTGCGCCCCGGATCGGTGACGAGTTCATGGACCACGTCGAGGCGCAGATCCTCGACCACGTGGCCGAGGTGTCCCCGGACCAGTTCGCTGCGCTGGACACGTTCTGCCACCGCCACGCCGACTACCTGGATCGCACGATCACGGTGTTCGACCGCGAGGTCCAGTTCTACGTCGCCTACCTCGACCACATCGCCCCCCTGCGGCGAGCCGGGCTCACCCTCAGCTACCCGCGGCTCTCGGTGGACGACAAGGCTGAGAACGCCGCCGAGACCTTCGACGTCGTGCTGGCCGCGCAGCTGCTGGCCGCCGCCGAAACCGGTCACGGATCCGTGGTGGGCAACGATGTTCGTCTTGAGGGCCGGGAACGGATCCTCGTGGTCTCGGGCCCCAACAACGGTGGGAAGACCACGATGGCCCGCACTGTGGGCCAGCTGCACTACCTCGCCAAGCTGGGCTGTCCTGTGCCCGGCCATGACGTCCGGCTGTTTCTGGTCGACGCCATCTACACCCACTTCGAGAAGGAGGAAGACATCGCGACCCTGGCCGGGAAGCTGCAGGAGGAGCTCAACCGGATGCACGAGGACTTCGCCCACGCCACTGGGCGCAGCCTGATCATCATGAACGAGATGTTCAGCTCGACGACCGTTCAGGACGCGTTGTTCCTGTCCAAGGAGATGCTTGGTCGGGTCAGCGCCCTGGACGCCCTAGGCGTCTGCGTCACGTTCCTCGAAGAGCTGGCCACCCTCAACGACAAGACCGTCAGCATGGTTAGCACCGTCGACCCGGACGACCTGGCCCGCCGCACGTTCAAGGTGATCCGCACGCCGGCCGACGGCAAGGCCTACGCCCGGGCGCTGGCCGAGAAGTACGGGCTCACCTACGACATGCTCAGGCGACGGGTCAGCTCATGAGGGTCTACCTGATGTACGCCGATGAAGACTTCCGGCTGGTCGAGCGGCCCGAGGTCGACCAGAGCGGTGTGGTGCCGGACCTCATCCAGGACCTCGAGCTGAGCACCCTCTGGGACGGCATAGCCCGCGGCGACGCGTTCCTGCGCAAGGTCGCGGAAACGGCGCTGCTGTCCAGCCTGACCAGCATCGAACAGATCCGCTTCCGTCAGCAGGTGCTGGTCGACTGCCTCGCCCAACCAGCGGTCGTGCGCGAGCTCTACGACCTGGCGGTGGAGGCCATCACCGCCGAGCGCAAGATCTACCGCAGCATCTTCAGCGAACGCGGTGAGGCACTGCTCCGTCGTTCGGTCGAAGTCATCGGAGCTTTCGTCGGCTCGCTGCGCCGACTGCGGCAGCTGACCGAGGACCACGCCGACGAGTTCACCTCTGAGGGGTTCGGCCGGTTCTTCGCCGAGCTTCGTGACGAGCTCGACGACGCCTACTTCGACGAGATCGACAACCATCTCGGCGCCCTGCGGTTCAAGGAAGGAGTCGTGCTGTCGGCGCGGCTGGGCGAGGGGAATCGAGGCGTCGGCTACACCCTGCGCAGCCCCAGGCCGGAGAACCGCGGCAGCTGGTACCACCGGACGGTCCTCAAGGCGCCCACCTACTCGTTCTCCATCCCGGACCGGGACGAGGCGGGGTTCAGGGCCCTGGGTGAGCTGCGTGACCGTGGCGTGCACCAGGTGGCAGGTGCCCTGGGTCGCTCGGCCGATCACGTGCTGAGCTTCTTCGTCGCCCTGCGCACCGAGCTCGGCTTCTACGTCGGCGCCCTCAACCTCCACGAGCAGCTCGTGGGTTCCGGTGGGGCCATCTGCCTACCGGACCCGGCGCCCGCCGACCAGCTGACGCTCACCGCCCGGTCGCTGTGGGACCCGTGCCTGGCGCTGCGGACGAACGGTGCGGTGGTCGGCAACGACCTCGACGCCGACGGCAAGGACCTGATCATCGTCACCGGGGCCAACCAGGGCGGAAAGTCCACCTTCCTGCGCAGCGTCGGCCTGGCCCACCTGATGATGCAGGCCGGCATGTTCACCGCGGCCGAGTCGTTGACCTCGACGGTCTGTCTGGGGGTGTTCACCCACTACCGACGCGAGGAGGACGAGACGATGTCCAGCGGCAAGTTCGACGAAGAGCTGGCCCGGATGAGTGCCATCGCGGACCGGATCAAGCCGCACAGCCTGCTGATGTGCAACGAGTCGTTCTCCGCGACCAACGAGCGCGAGGGGGCAGACATCGCCGCGGAGGTCGTCCGGGCGATGAACGACGCCGGCATCCGGGTCGTCTTCGTCACCCACATGTACGACCTCGCGCACCGGTACGAGGATGAGCACACCGCCAACACCCTGTTCCTGCGCGCCGAGCGGACCAAAGATCGCCAGCGCAGCTTCCGGCTGCAGCTCGCCCCGCCGCTGCCCACCAGCTACGGCGAGGACCTCTACCGGAGCACCTTCTGCGCCGAGGCCGCCGGTGCGCCGAGCGCCACGATGGACGACGAAGCATCGCCCAGTGGGTCGACGCGGTCAGAGAGCCAGGAGGACGGCAGGGTTGTGGTGGCGAGCGTCGCCGCCGACACCCCCCGCAGCAAGTAACCCCCTTTTCGTACACGAAACGGCCCGAAATCGTGCCGGTTGCGTGCTACTTGCTGGGGGCGGGGTCAGCTGACGCGGGCGCGCAGCTCGCGGCGCAGCACCTTGCCCGCCGCGGACACCGGGATGGCGTCGACGACGTGCACCTCCCGCAGCTTCTTGTAGGGCACCACCTGGGCGTTGACGTGCGCCTGCAGCTGCGCCGCCGTGCCCTCCGGATCGCCCGAGCCGTCGACCAGCACCACGAAGGCGACCGGCAGCTCCCCGGCCTCCAGGTCGGGTCGACCCACCACCACCGCGCCGGCCACCGCCGGGTGGGCGTGCAAGATCTCCTCGAGCTCGCGGGGAAACACGTTGTAACCCTTGTACAGCAGCATGTCCTTGGCGCGGTCGACGATGGACAGGTAGCCCTCCTCGTCGAGCTCGCCGATGTCACCGGTGCGCAGCCACCCGTCGGCGAGCACCTCGTCGGTCGCGTCCGGGCGCAGGTGGTAACCCAGCATGACCTGCGGGCCGCGGATGCACACCTCACCCCGCTCACCGGTAGGCACCTCCTCACCCTCGGGCCCGACCAGGCGGATCTCCGTGCCCTGCGCAGCCACCCCCACGGTGCCGACCTTGCGGGTCCCCGAGCGCCACGCCGGGTTCATCGTCGCCACCATCGTCACCTCGGTGAGGCCGTACCCCTCACCGATCACCGCGTCGGGGAACCGCTCGCCGAGCGCCTGCAGCACGGTCACCGGCAGCGGAGCCGCCCCCGAGGAGATTCCGCGAACCGTTGACAGGTCACGGGTGCCGATGTCGGGGTGGCGCAGCAGGGCGACGAACACCGGGGGAGCCCCACCGATGACGGTGGCACCGAAGCGCTCGGCGTCGGCCAGGTACGCCCCGGGGTCGAAGCGCTGATGGATGATCGTCGTCGTGCCGGTCACGACGGGCACGTTCAGGTAGCCGATGACGCCCATGGCGTGGAACCAAGGGGTGATGTTCACCGACACCCCCTGCCCGAGCCGGGTGGGCCACTCCTGCTCCGAACCCACCTGGTCGAGGACCAGGTCGCCGCGCTCGTCGAGGGTTGCGACGCTGCCGCTGGTCCAGCAGGCCGACTGCAGAACGTTGGTGACGACGTGTCGGTGGCTGAGCTGCACGCCCTTCGAGCGGCCCGTGGTACCCCCGGTGTAGGCGAGGTGGGCCAGGTCGCCCGGCTCGGGGTGTGCGTCGGGTGCGGTCTCCGGCTGTCCCGCGCACAGGTCGACCAGCGGGGTGGCGTCGGGCAGCTCGGCGTCGATGGTGATCACCAGGTGGGCGGGGATCCGCGCACGCACCGCGGCCAGCACCTGCGCGGCGGCGCCCCAGGTGATCACCGCGACGGCGCCGGAGTCGGTGAGCTGGTGGGCCAGGTCGTCCGGAGGCAGCAGCGGGTTGGTGGGGCTGAACACCGCGCCGGCGAGCAGCACCCCGTAGTAGACCGCGGGGTAGTCCAGGCAGTTGGGGGCGTGCACCGCGACCACGTCGCCGGGGCTGATCCCGTGTGCGGCCAGCCCGTGCGCCACCTGCGACGCCCGCTCCAGCAGGCCGGTGAAGGTGAGCTCGCGCTCGTCCTGGACGAAGGCGGTGCGTTCACCGAAGCGGACCGCCGCGCCGCGCAACAGAGAACCGACGTCCACGGCGGGCACGTCAATCTCTGCGGGCAGGCCGGGCGGTCGGACGCGGGGACGTGCGCTGGTCATGACGACGACCTCCTGGTGCGCCCGCACGTCGTGTGACGGGCTTCACCGCAGTGTCTACCCCACCCCACCCGCCCAGGTGTCCACCCCAGGCACCCAGGACTGGACAGAGCGCCCCGGAAGGCGGCCTCCCGAGGCGCTCGACCACTGCTCAGGCGGCGGCGGTGAGGGTCTTCACGTCCTCGTCGGACAAGGTGAGACCAGCGGCCCCCAGGTTGTCCTCCAGGTGCGACACCGACCCGGTGCCCGGGATCGGCAGGTTGACCGGGGAGGACTGCAGGATCCAGGCCAGTGCGACCTGGGCGTGGCTCGCGCCGGTGCGGGAGGCGATCTCGTCCACCGGGCCGCCCGGGCCGGCCAGCTCGCCGGCCGAGACGGGCGCCCACGGGATGAAGCCGATGCCCTGCTCCGCGCAGTACGACGCCACGTCGGCGGCGCTGCGGTCGGTGAGGTTGTAGCGGTTCTGCACCGTCGCCACGGTGAAGACCTTCTGCGCCTCCTTGATCTCGTCGACGCTGACCTGCGACAACCCCAGGGCCTTGACCTTGCCCTCGTCCTGCAGCTCGGCCAGCACGCCGAACTGCTCGGCGGGGTCGACCTTCGGGTCGATGCGGTGCAGCTGGAACAGGTCCAGCGCCTCCACCTTGAGCCGACGCAGGCTCTTCTCGGCCTGCTGGCGCAGGTACTCCGCGCGGCCCAGCGGCACCCACACGTCGGGTCCGGTGCGGGTCAGCCCGGCCTTGGTGGCGATGACGACGTCATCGGGATAGGGGTACAGCGCCTCGGCGATGATCTCCTCGGACACGTCGGGGCCGTAGGAGTCGGCGGTGTCGATGAAGTTCACGCCCAGCTCGACGGCCCGCCGCAGCACCTCGCGGGCGGTCTCCCGGCTGGCGGGCTCGCCCCAG
>JBDTDI010000220.1:0-9639 GCA_039923155.1 Mycobacteriaceae bacterium
GGTGTTCGAGGACGGCGGCCAGGTCCGGGACTTCGTGCACGTCAGCGACGTCGCCCGGGCCAACCGCCTGGCGGTCGAGGCAGGGCTGGAGGGGTTCGTGGCGCTCAACGTGTGTTCAGGGACGCCGGTGAGCATCGGCGAGGTCGCCGCCACCCTGGCCCGCGCGGCCCGCGGGCCCGCCCCCGAGGTGACGGGACGGTATCGCGCCGGGGACGTGCGCCACGTGGTGGCCGACCCGGCTCGAGCGCGAGCGACGCTGGGGTTCACGGCGCAGGTGGGCCCGGCACGGGGCATAGCGGACTTCGCCGAAGCGCCGCTGCGCGCGGTGCCGTGAGCCCGTCGTCTCAGGCCGGTTCCGCCGCTGCGCCCTGTTTCGCCGACGTCGCCTCCGACGGCTCGTCCGTCTCGAGCTCCCCGTCCGACGTGGTCTGCTCCTCGGGACCCGTGTCGGTCGGGAGAGTTCGGGCGTCCATCTGTTCGCCCAGGTAGCGGGCCAGCTCGAAGACGAGTCCCGTGGTGGGCACGGCGAGGAAGGCCCCGACGATGCCGAACAGGCTGCCGCCCGCCGTCACCGCCAGCAAGACCACCGCGGCGTGCAGGTTCAGGCTTCGGCTCTGCAGGACCGGCTGCAGCACGTTGCCCTCCAGCTGCTGCACGGCCAGGACCACCAGCAGCACCAGCACCGCGGTGACGAACCCGTTGGTGAACAGCGCAACCAGCACCGCCAGCGCCCCGGCCGTCACCGCCCCGACGATGGGGATGAACCCACCCAGGAACGTGATCACGCTCAGGGTCAGGGCGAGGGGGACGTCGAGCACGACGAGACCGAGCCCGATGAACAACGCGTCGATGAGCGCGACCAGCACCTGGACCTTGACGTAGCCGCTGAGCACCCCCCAGGAGCGGCTCAACACCGCCCGCACGTGGGTTCCTGCTCGTCGTCCGAACACCTGCTCGGCGAAGGGTGGGAAGCGGTGGCCGTCCTTGAGGAAGAAGAAGCTCAGCACGAGCACCAGCACCCCGGTCACGACCAGCGACGTCACCGTGCTGACCCCGGTCGCCACCCCGTTGGCGATCGCCCCCGCCTTGCTCTGCAGCTCGTTCGTCACCGTCGTCAGCGCGTCGTCGATCTGCTTGTCGCCCAGGTTCAGTGGTGGCCCTGTCACCCAGTGGCGAACGGCTGACAGCCCCGACGACGCCTGGCTGGCCACGTCCTGCAGCTGGCTCACCACGGAGCGGACGACGAGCACCAGCAGGCCACCCAGCGCGGCGATCCCACCCAGCAGGGTCAGCAACGCCGCCAGAGCGCGGGGAAAGCGCAGCTTGTGGTGCAGGAACTCCGACACCGACTCCAGCACGGAGGTCAGGAGCAGCGCGAGCGCGACGGGCAGCACCACCACCCAGAGCTCGCCGACGACGTAGCCGATGAGCACCGCAGCCGCCGCGATGAGTACCAGCTGCAGGCTCCACCGGCCCAGCGTGGCGACACCCGACGTGATCAGGTCACCTCGGTCCGAGGCCTTCCGCTGCTGCGTCACGTGGCTCACCCAACCACGACCTGTCATTCGGACCAGAACGGACGAACGGGAGTGGAACCGGCTCGGTTCAGGTCGCCCGGGCCGCCAGCACGCCTCGGCGGCCCCGCAACGACGCCAGGCCGTAGAAGGCGGAGGCAACCGCGATGATCCCGAAGCTGGGCGGTACCTGCGGCAGCCTCACGCTGAGCAGCAGGCCCAGCACCATCGAGGCCACCGCCAGCCCTGCGGCCAGCGCCATCCCCAGGTAGGGACGGTCCGTGAGGCGCCGCGCCGCGCCGGCGGGGGCCGCGAGCAGGCCCAGCAGCAGCAACGCCCCCACCGCCTGGGTCGCCTCGGCCGCGGTGAGCCCCACGACGACCAGAAAACCCACCCCCAGCGCCCGTACCGGCACTCCGCGGGCCGCGGCCACCGCCTCGTCGAGGCTCGCGAACAGCAGCGGACGGGCCAGCACCAGCATGATCATCACCAGCACGACGGCGACCACCGCGGCCACCGCGGCGCTGGAGCGGCTCAGCCCGAAGATGGACCCGAACAGCACACTGACCCCCGCCCGACCGTTGTTGGAGGCGCTGGCGCTCGCGGCGTACACCGACAGGGCCAGCACCCCCAGGCCCAGCACCCAGGCCATCACCACGCCGACCACGACGTCGTCGGCCCGACCCCGGTCGCCCAGCAGCCCCAGGCCGAGCCCCACCAGGACGGTCGCGACCACCAGTCCGAGACGCGGGTCCAACCCGAAGGCCAACGCGCCCAGCGCACCGCTGAAGGCGACGTGGCTGAGCGCGTCGCCGCTGAACACCTGGCTCCGCAGCACCATGAAGTAGCCGACCAGCCCGGCCAGGGCGGCGATGGGCACGCCGGCGAGCAGGGCCAGGCGCACGAACTCCGGAATCATCCCCGCACCGCCCGCCGTCCGAGCGCAGCCCGACCGCGGGTGCCGACGACGGCCAGCACGTAGACCGCGAACGCGGCCGAGGTGAGCAGGAACCCGATAGGCACCTCCACGTAGTACGCGACGAGCAGCGCCGCCCAGGTCAGCCCCACGCCGAGGACCACGGTCAGCGCCACCGACACCACCGGTCGTGGGCTCAACGTCTGCGCGGTCGACGCCGGCACCACGAGCAGGGCAAAGACCAGCAGGCTCCCGGTGATCTGGCTGCACTCCGCCGCCGCGACCCCCAGCAGCACCAGGAAGCCGGCCGACAGCGCGCGCACCGGCAACCCCTGGGCGGCCGCGACGGCCGGGTCGACCGAGGCGAACAGCAGCGGTCGCGCAATGACCGCGAGCACCGCCAGCGCGAGCACTGCGGCCACCAGCAGCACCACGACCTGGGTGGACGTGATCCCCAGGAAGTTCCCGAACAGCAACGCGCTGGCGCCGTTGAGGTTTCCTCCGTAGAGGGTCACGAACAGGAAGCCGGACGCGAGCGCGAGGGCCTGCACGGTGCCGGTGACCGCGGCCTCCTCGCTGAACCCGCGGCCGCCACCGCCCGCCCCCCGGGGCGCAGCGGCGATGACCAGGGCCCCGAGCACCGCGAAGACGAACAGCCCGTACACCGCGCTCGCCCCCACCAGCACTGCCCCCGCCGCGCCGGGGAAGCTGGCCACGGCCAGGGTGTGTCCGGCGAAGCTCTGCCGGCGCAGCACCATGAACCAACCGACCAGGCCGCTCAGCACGGCGACGATCGCGCCGGCCCGGAAGGCGTTGACCATGAAGGGAAACTCCAAGGCCTGGCGAACCACCTGGACCAGGTTCCACGACAGCTGCGGGGACGCGGCCGCCACGAGCAGGGAGCTGCTCACGGCGCGTGGCGGTCGGTGTGCACGTGCGGCGCCTCCGGCTGTCCCACCACGACGAGGCGCCCGTCGGAGGTGGTGAGTACCTCCACCGGGGTGCGGTACAGCCGCGTCAAGGTCTGCGAGGTGATGACCTCGGTGGGTGTGCCGGTCGCCGCGCCACCCTCGGCCAGGTACACCACCGCATCCAGGTAGGCCAGGATCGGGTTCACGTCGTGGGCGACCATCAGCACGCTCACCCCGTCCTCGGCGCAGATCCGGGAGATGAGCCCCGCCACCGCCGCCTGGTTGGGCAGGTCCAGGGAGTCCAGCGGCTCGTCGAGCAGCAGCAGCCGGGGCCGGGAGACCAGGGCCTGGGCGATCAGCAGCCGCTGCTGCTCGCCGCCGGACAGCTCACCGATGGGCCGCTGCGCGTACGCGGTGGACCCGACCAGCTCGATCACCTCCTGCACGCGCTGCTCCTGCGCCCTGGCCCGGGCGCTGAACCGGCGTGCGCCGGGCAGCGGCACCCCCCAGCGGGCCCCGTCCAGTCCCAGGCGGACGACGTCGACGCCCCGCACCCGCAGCTGCGCGTCGAAGCTGCGACGCTGCGGCAGGTACCCCACCGCCGGATTGCCGCGGCGCACGGGCTCCCCCAGGACCTCGGCCGAGCCCCGCGCCAGGGGGAGCAGCCCCAGCAGCGCCTTCACCATGGTCGACTTGCCCACCCCGTTGGGCCCGAGCACCGCCACCAGCTGAGCAGGCCCGACGCTGAGGTCGACCCCGCTCCACAGGGTGCGACCCCCCACCCGGACCGCGGCGTCGTGCAGCGTCAGCACCGGGGAGTCGAGCTGCTCGCGCACCGGCTCAGGGTGCCAGGTGCCCGTGGTGACCGCGGCAGGACTCACGCCGCAGCCTGGGCCAGCGCCTTCTGCAGCGACACCAGCTGACGGGTCTGCCACTGCTCCCAGCTGTCGGTCGCCGGGGTCATGGTCTCGGTGATGGTGGTCACCGGGATGCCCTGGGCCTTGGCTGCGTCCACCTGGGCCTGGACGTCCGGCGTGGCGTTCTGGCTGTTGTAGATGTAGACCTTGATCTCCTTGGCGCTGATCTGGGCGTCGATGGTCTTCTTGTCCGCCGCCGTGGGGTCGGTGCCCTCGCTGATCGCGGTCAGGAAGTCCGGCGGGGTGACGAGGTCCAGGCCCAGCGCGGGCGCGATCATCGCGACGATGCTTTCCGACGCGCCCACCTTCAGCCCGCTGTAGCGGGTCTTGATGTCGGCAACGACCTTGTCGTACGGGCCTCGCGCGGTCGTGGTGAACGCCTGCTTCTGCGTCTCGAAGTAGGCGGCGTCGGCCGGGTCGCGCTTCTTCAGGTCCGCGGTGATCGCGTCGGTGACTTTGGTGACGTCGCCCGGGTTGTACCAGCGGTGCGGGTTGCCGCCGTCCTTCACCCCGACCACGGAACCGACGGTCAGGTCGGTGCGCCGCTCCGACGGGTTGGCCTCGGCCAGCTTGGTCGCCCACCCGTCGTAGCCGACGCCGTTGATGATGACCATGTCGGCGGTCGCCACCTCGCGGCCGTCGGCGGCGGTGGCCTCGTAGTCGTGCGGGTCGGCGTCGGGGGAGTTGATGATGCTGGTGATCTTCACCTTGTCCCCGCCCAGCTGCGCGGCGATGCTGCCCCAGAAGTTCTCGGCGGCGACGATGCTGATCGGGCTCGAGCTGGAGGTGGGTGCGCGCCCGGCGGCGGTGCTGCACCCGGCCAGGGTCAGGGCGGCGACCAGGGTGAGCACCGGCAGGGCGGGCCCGGGCGACCGCAGGCGGGGCAAACGCATCAAGAATCTCCAACGTCGGGGGGTGGGACCGGCAGGTTCCGGTGGCTCTTGTTGGAAACGATAGCCATGTGCGTTCAAGGGCAAAAGTCGTCGAACCTGCATGTGTGAGCGCGTTCGGGGGCACAATCGTCTTGCTGGACGCGGAGGAGGTCCTGCACGATCCTGCGGTGAGCGAATCCGGCGTGGAGAGCGACGCGCGTCAGGCTCTCGACGCGCTGCCCGGTCTGCGCTGGCGGCCCTTCGACCGCGACATTCTGCCGGAGCTTGCCGCCTTCTACACAGCGTGCGAGAGCTTCGACGACAACCCGGAACGGACGTCGCTGGCCGACCTGCACGAGTTCTTCGACTCCGTTGGCGGGGTCAGCAGATCGGTCGCGCCGTGCTGGGCTGGGAGCTTGCCCACGGCCGCAGCTGGGACGCCTCGAGTCGACAGCCCGGCTACGGACCGCTGGTGATGCGCATGCTCGTCCCCACCGCCCAGGTTGACGTGCGGGAGCTCGCCGTGCGCCACGGCCTGGTCGCCGAACGGTTCTTCCTCGAGATGTCACGGCGATCAACTGGTGGGGTGGAGGTGCCCGCGGTGCCGGGAACCACGCTGTGCCGCTGGGAGGCTGGGCGCTCGGCCGAGGTGCACGAGCTGCTCCGCACCGCGTTCCGCGGGCAGTGGGGCCAGGTCGACCCCACCCCGCAGATGTGGGCCGAACAGCTCGCCTCGCACACCTTCCGCCCGCACTGGACGATCCTCGCGGTCGACACGAGCACCCAGGAGGTCGTCGGGGTCGCGCTCAACGTTGCCTACGAGCAGGACTGGGCACCGCAGGGCTACACCGAGGGATACACCGACCAGCTCGCCGTGCGGGCGAGCCACCGCGGTCGGGGCATCGCCGGCGCCCTGTTGCGCGCCTCGATGAACCGCTTCGTCGAGGACCACCTCGGCGCTGCGGGCCTCGGGGTCGACTCCGCGAACCCCACCGGGGCTCGGCAATTGTACGAGACGCTCGGCTACCGGCCGACGGCCGGCACCTGCATCCACCAGCTGACCCGTCCCGCGACCGCCCGGTAGACCCGTCCGGTCCTGGCCCGCCCTATCCGACGCCGCCGCGGAGCTTCGCGGTGAGCGCGTGCAACGTGTCACGCAGCTCCGCCAGCTCCTGCGGGGTGTACCCGGTGGCGTTGACCACGCTCTGCTGGGCCTTGCTGGCCCGGGGCCGCAGCACCCGGCCGGCGTCGGTGATGGTGACCTGCACGGTGCGCTCGTCCTCGACCCGACGCACCCGGGTCAGCAGACCCCGCTCGTCGAGGCGTCGCAGCAGCGGGCTCAGGGTTCCCGAGTCCAGCTGCAGCTGTCGTCCGATCTCGCCCAGCGTGATGCTTTCCTGCTCCCAGAGCACCAGCATCACCACGTACTGGCTGTACGTGAGTCCGAGCTCGTCCAACAACGGGCGGTAGCTTCCGGTCATGGCCCGGGACGCGGCGTGCAAGGCAAAACACAGCTGCGCGTCGAGGACGAACCCGTCGTCGACGGCCACCCGTTCAGCGGCCGGAACCTGCGTCACCGTCATCACTCAACTGTACGACTCACCGATTGTCGTTGGTGGACGGCCAGGGCAACGAGTCCCGCAAGCACCACCCCCCCAGCCACGGCCGTGATCGCGTCGATTCGCACTCTCGACAGGCCCACGCGGGCCGCAACCCGCAGTCCCGCGGGGCGAGGACGGACGCTGACCCGCCCGGCGTCGTCGAAGCGCACCGCGGCCAGGTCCCGACCCAGCGAGCGCACCCGGACGGTCAGGTCGCTGAGCAGGCCCTCGGGCGCGGCCCGCACCGCCCCAACCACGTGTCGCGCACGGAGTCCGGAGTTCAGCGCGACCACCGGGTCGTCGACCTCGACCAGCAGCTCACGCCCACCGCCGGTGACGTGCACGTGCGTGAAGCCCTGGTCACCGTCGATCTCCAGGTGCAGCTCCGCGAGCACGTCGAGGCGGGGCAGGCGGCGCTCAGGCACCGCTGATGGCGCCCTTGCTGTCCTTGTCGGACGTGGTGATTCGAAGGGTGCCGTTCAGCTTCCAAGTTGCGCGCGGGCTGTCGGGCCCGGTGGTGCGGGGGACCTCGACGCTCATGTCCCTGAAGGTGTAGTCGATCGTCGCCTCCTGCCCGGTCAGGTAGGACCACAGGTCGCGACCCAGGTCGGAGAACGAGGTGGTGCTGCCGCTGCTGATGTTGTCGTCACTCATGTCTGCTCCTCAGTGGTTCGGATCGGGGGTAACTCCGATTGTGGGGCCCGGGGTCGACACCCGCTCGGTGAGGTCGTCGTCGATCCTCGCTCTGCGGCGGGGCGCCAGTTCGCGCACAGTGAGCCTGTGACCAGCCCCGATTCGTCGACGAACCCCGATCCCGAGACCACCACGGGCCTCGAGCCGGGCACCGGCGTGGCCCCCGGGGACACCCCACCCGCCGAGGCCTCCGCCACCGCGGGGCTCGGCGAGGTTCACCAGCCCGTCCCGAAGAACAGCGGGTCGACGTTCCCGATCCTCGGCGTGGTGCTCGGCGTCGCGATCCTGGTGCTCCTGGTCGCGGTCGTCGTCTGGGCCATCTTCTTCGGCTGAGCCGACCGGGCCCGACTGGCCGGATGCATGAAGCTTGATCGCCACCATGGGGTGCAAATTAAACGAATCGGCGCGCTCGACGGATGTGTCTAACTTTGGCCGCATCCGAGTGTCGGGCTTGCAGCCACCGGCGACGGCGAGGTCGTGGTGATCGATGAACGTGTGTCCGGCTAGCCCTCGGCTAGCCCCCATTCACCGGGACGGATCACCGAACCAGTCTTACGGGACGGCCCGGTTCAGATTCCCGCGGAGCGCGGGTCGCGCTGCCGAGCGTGCCGTAGGCGTTCCTTCCTGAAGCACCTGCGCAACAGCTCCGAACGTTCGGAGATCTCAACAAGAGAACGTCCTGGCGGAGCGGGCCCCTTGAGGCCTGCGCGGAGCGGGAACCCCCCGCCCCCACCGGTTACAGTCGTGTCCCGACCCCACGCCAGGGGAGCCCGTTAGCTAACGGGAGGTCTGCAGTGATAAAGAGGATGGTCTGCGCAGTGCTGCTCGGGGCCGTGGCCCTGACTGGATGCACCACGGGCCCCGAGCCGGGTCCAACTCATGCCGTGCGCCAGGCCGACAGCATGTGGCAGAGCCGAACGGCTCACCTGGGTGAGAACTCGAAGGTCATCGCCCTCACCGCTGACGCCGGCTTCGGTTCCATGGGCACGCAGACGCTTACCCTGCAGAGCGCCTCCACGCCGTACGCGCTGACGGTGGCCTACACCGGCCTGGACAAGCCGTTCAACACCGTCGACTTCACCGAGCCTGCCACGCTGCTCCTCGGGACGATCGGCAACCTCGACCGTGTCGAGGTCACCTCCGGCACCGACCGCTTTACGCTGACGTCCGCACAGGCCAGCGCAAAGCTCGGCTTCGATGTCAAAGAACTGGCCCGGAACAAAGACAAGCTCCTCGCCTACGAGCGGTCTCTCGGCGACTAACGCCTGCGCGGTTGCCGACCCCCGCGGACCGTCCCGGTCGCCGTTCGGCTTCCGGGACGCGGGAGGAAAAGCTGTGACCGGTCAGGCGAGGTTTTCAATCGGGGTTCTCCACCTCGGGCTGGGTTCGCCACGATGAACACCTCGACACCACAAAGACCCCGAGTACCAGCTCAGCAGGGTGTCTATCTCACTCTTGGGGTACGAGTCGCCAACGATGAGATCGGTGAGCGAGGCCAAGTCCTTCAAGGGCGTCAACTTTCGATCCAGTGGTCGGCTGTCGTACATCCCGAGCTTCTGAAGGGCGCGCAGGGTTCCGATGTCGGTCAGCCTCGTGAGACCCCGCATTCCTCCGAGCAGCACGGCCGTGAGGGTGTCCCGTGGTCTACCGCGCAGCGCCGCCAGGTGTGTCACGTTTTTGAGCGCGCCGAGGGACAGCGCCTGCAAATTCGCGGCCTGGGCAAGCGGCTCGAGGTCGTCGCCGCCCAGGCCCCGGACGTGGTAGATCGTCAGCCCGCGCAAAGCGGGCATCTCCGCGATTGACCTCAAGTCCCGATCGGAACCGAAGTGGATGTTGAGGAACGCCAGCCGTGGGAGTTCGGTCAGTGCCGCGAGGAGAGCGGTGTTAGCGGTGCAAGCGACGTGCTCGAGCTCGCTCAAACTCGACAGAAAGTCGACGTCCTTGATGTTGGCTGGGATGTGCAGGCGTTGCAGTGTCCGGGATCCTGACAGCAGCTTCAGCGAGATCCGGCGACTCGTCGAGCTTTGTATGAACAGGGACCGAAGCTGGGCGAAGTCGGCGAGAAAGTCGTAGTCGGTGAGTAAACGTACGTTCAGGTTCAGGTGCTGCACGCCCGAGAAGGCCAGCACGCTCGCTGGATCCACCTGCGAGCCGCATCCGAGCACGTACAGCGTCGTGTCCGACCCACGGCTGATCACTGCGGTGGCTGCACTCA
>JBDTDI010000221.1:0-4002 GCA_039923155.1 Mycobacteriaceae bacterium
AGGCCCACACCTGGGGTCTGGCTCGCGAGCTGACCCGCCGGGGCCACGAGGTCACCACCTTCGCGGCCCCCGGATCCGACCCGGTCCTCAACCTGCGCGAGCTCGACCTCGACGTCAGCGGCTTCACCCGCGAGTCGCGGCGGGACACCTCGATGGCGCCCGAGGTGGTGATGGCCGAGCACCACGCCTACCTCGGTGCGGTTCTCTCCATCGTTCACGGCGACGAGGGGCCGTTCGACGTGGTGCACAACAACTCGCTGCACCACCTGCCCGTGGCCATGGCGGCTGCTCTGCCCGTGCCGCTCATCACCACGCTGCACACCCCACCGTTCCCGCTGCTAGAGTCCGCGTTCCGGACCGCGGCGCACCGGGGTCCGCTCTGCGTCGCCGTGAGCCGGCACACCGCGTCCACCTGGCGACCGGTCATCGGCGAGGTCCCGGTGGTGCTCAACGGTGTCGACACCACCCGCTGGGTCGCCGGGCGGGGCGGGCACGGCGCGGTGTGGACCGGTCGCCTGGTCCCGGAGAAGGGCGTCGACCACGCCGTGTCGGCGGCCCGGGCCGCCGGACTACCGCTGCGCATCGCGGGACCGGTGATCGACGCCGGGTACTACGAGGCCGTGGTGCGACCGCTGCTCGGGCGCGACGTGGAGCACGTGGGCCACCTGAGCACCGACGAGCTGGTCACGCTGGTCGGCGAGGCCGACGTCGCCATCGCCTCACCGCTGTGGGACGAGCCCTACGGCCTCGTGGTGTCCGAGGCGCTGGCCTGTGGCACCCCGGTCGCGGCCTACGCCCGCGGTGGCGTCCCCGAGGTGGTCAGCCCCCTCAGCGCGCGCCTGGCCGCGCCGGGCGACGTGGCCCTGCTGGCCGCGGCAGCGATCCAGGCGGCGACCCTGGACCGGGCCGAGGCGCGGGCCCACGCCGTGGCGCACTGCTCGGTCGCTCGCATGGTCGACGGGTACGAAGAGGTCTACGGCGAGGTCTCGGCGCTGAGCGCGGCGTGATCGGCTGGTACGTCCACCACCAGGGCCGCGGCCACGCCCACCGCGCGACCGCGGTGGCGCAGCACCTGCCCGGGCTGGTCGGCCTGTCCAGCCTGCCTGCGCCGACCGGTTGGCCCTCCCCCTTCTCCTCGTCCTGGGTGCAGCTGCCCCCCGACGACGACGGCGCACGCGACGCCAACGCCGGCGGGGCGCTGCACTGGGCGCCGCTCGACGGCAGCTACCCGGCCCGGATGTCTGCGCTGGCCGCGTGGGTCGCCGAGCACCGCCCCGAGCTGGTGGTGGTGGACACCTCCGTCGAGGTGAGCCTGCTGCTGCGGTTGCTCGGGGTGCCGGTGCTGGTGGTCGTCGGCCCCGGCGAGAGAACCGACCGACCTCACCGAGCCGCCCTGGACGCCGCCTCGCACCTGCTCGCCCCGTGGCCGAGCTGGGTGCAGCAGCCGGGGTGGCCGACGGCATGGCGGCAGCGGGTGCACGCGGTCGGGGCGTTCTCCCGCTACGACGGGCGCAGCCCGGTGACCGTGGAGCCTGGCACGGTGACGGTGCTGTGGGGCGACGGGGGCCTGGCGGTCACCCCGGAGCAGCTGCTGGGCGCGGTCCGGGCGTGTCCGGCCTGGCGGTGGACCGTGCTGGGTGGGCCGCCGCTGCCGACCGAACCCAACCTGCGGGCACCCGGGTGGGTAGACGATCCGTGGCCGCTGCTCGCCTCGGCCGACGTGGTCGTCACCCACGCGGGCCAGAACGCGCTCGCGGAGGTGGCGGCGGCACGCAGACCGACGGTCGTGCTGGCCCAGGACCGGCCGCACGCCGAGCAGAAGACCACGGCCGAGGTGCTCCGCAGCGCGGGGCTCGCGACCCTCTGCGACGACTGGCCGAGCGCAGCGTGCTGGCCCGATGTGCTCGACGTAACCGCGACCCGCGACGGCGCTCGCTGGCAGAGGTGGAGCGACGGAGCGGGCGCGGAGCGCGCCGCAGCAGTGATCCGTTCCGCGGCGGCGGAGGTGCCGTGCGCATCGCGGTGATCACCATCGTCGCCGGGCGGGGAACCCACCTGAGGCTGCAGCGACGCGGCCTGACCGCCAGCACCCTGCGACCGGACGTGCACGTGGTGGTCAGGATGGGCACCGCACAGCGGATCTCGCCGCAGCCCGGGCTGTGCACGATCACCACGCAGGTCGAGGTGCCCGCCACCGGGTTGCCCCTGGCCGAGGCCCGGAACGCAGGGGCTGGCGAGGCCCTTGCCGGGGGCGCCGACCTGTTGATCTTCCTCGACGTCGACTGCATCCCGTCGACCGGGTTGATCCGCCGCTACGCCGAGGCCGCCCGCTCACACCCCGGTGCGCTGCTGGCCGGTCCGGTCGCCTACCTCGGGCCTCCGCCGCCGGGCGGCTACCGCCTGGAGCACCTGGACGGCGTACCGCACCCAGCCCGGCCGGTCCCCCCCGACGGTGCGGTGGTGCCCGAGCCGCGCACCGAGCTGTTCTGGTCGTTGTCGTTCGCGCTGACCGCGGCCACGTGGGAGCGGGTCGGAGGTTTCCACCCCGGCTACACCGGCTACGGCGCCGAGGACACCGACTTCGCGCTGATCGCCGAGCGGGCCGACGCCACGCTGCACTGGGTGGGCGGGGCGCTGGCGCACCACCAGCACCACGGGCCCTCCGGGGCCACCGCCGCGCACGCGCCCGACATCGTCCGCAACGCCCGGCTGTTCCACCGGCGGCACGGGTGGTGGCCGATGGAGGGTTGGTTGCTGGAGCTGCAGGAGGACGGGTGGGTCGACTACGACCCGGACCGCGGCACCTGCGCGCTCGTCACGCCGGCTCCACGAACCGGGTGATCGCTGCCGCGACCTCGTGCGGGCGCTCCAGCGGCGTGAGGTGCCCGGTGGCTGCGAGCAGCACCAGCTCGGCGGACCACTCGGGTGGAGGTCGGTCAGCGGTGCGCGGGCACACGGGCCCGGCACGTCGTCGCCGACCCGCCAGGACGGCGGCGCGCCACAGGCCAGAGCCACTCGTCTGGTAGAACGACGGCGTGCGCACCAGGCCCGTCGGTTCCCTCGTCGGTGCGATCGCCGGGCTCGTGTTCGTGCTCGTCAACTCCGGTGCAGTACCCGGGTCGCTCCTCTGGCGAGCCGCGGCCGCGGTGGCCTTCGTCGCGGTGATCTGGTTCGTCGTCCTGCGCGGGCCGGAGGTCGAGCAGGCACCGCCGAGCCGCGACGCGGTGCGGACCTACGGGTTCGCGGTGGTGGCCATGGTCGTGGCCATCCCCGTGGGGGCACGAATTCTCAGCGACGTCCTCGACCGACCGAGTGCGGTGCTGGTCTGGGTCGTGTTCGTGGTGGGCGCCCACTTCCTGCCCTTCGCCCACGCCTTCCACCTGCCCGTCTTTCGCCTGCTCGCAGCGAGCCTGGTCGTCGTCGCGATCATCGGGGCGGTACCGACGCTGACCTCCAACAGCGAGGCCGCAGCCGGGTGGACCGGAGTCGCCGCCGGCTTCGTCCTGTTGTTCTTCTCCGCCGCGGGACCGCACCTGAGCCGAAGCTCCGCCGCACGGTCAGCCGGATCGGTCAGCACGACAGCGTCCGAAGCTCCGCCCGGCGGGCTCCGGTAGCGCCCAAGCCCATCTGCGGTGAGCTCGTTCCCGCTGGACGATGAACACCGGCGCCGAACCCCAGGCCGGCACCCCGGGAGGTGTTGACCTCGCCAGAGCTCGGGACTCCAGATCTCGTCGTCGATCCGGTACGGATACCGCGACAGCGCACGGCCACCCGCGCAGAACGCCTGGTCCTCGCTGTGCCAGCGCAGCCACCGGTCGAGGTGGATCCAGTGCAGGCGGACACCCCGAACCCGGACGGTGCGTGGGGCCGGGGCGGGGCGGCGTGTCCGGGGTGCGAGGTGGTGTCGACGTCGGCACAATCCTGGCCGGAGCCGCTCCTCGGGTGCACCAGCGGTGCTGGTGCGCCGTCGCCGCCCGAGGAGGACATCGTGAGTCTGCAGGG
>JBDTDI010000222.1:0-15359 GCA_039923155.1 Mycobacteriaceae bacterium
GGCGTCGATCGCGGAGGCGTTCACCCGGGCCTTCCCCTACGGATCCCCGCTACCGGCATACCTGCGACGACTGCTGCTCACCAACGACGCAGCCGGGGCGGCGCTGTTCGGCCGCTGGTACGCCGCCACCCGTCGACTGTTCGACGTCATGGTCGAGCTGGGGGCAGCCACACCCAGCGACGATCCCGCCGTCCGGGCCGCGTTCCTGCTGGTCAACGACCTGGCCCTCATCCTGTTGCGCAACCAGATCGCCACCGCCATCGGAGACGACCCGCTGACCCCCGCGGGCCTGCAGCGGTGGGCCAGCGAAGCCACCGCCGTCTACAGCGACGGCCTGTTCGCCACCGCACCGAAGGAGCCACCGTCATGAACACCGTCACGACCACAGCCAAGGTGGGCGCTGCCACCCCCGTCATCCGTGCGCGGGGCCTCACCAAGACGTTCGGCAAGGTTCGGGCGCTGGACGGCCTGGACCTCACCGTCGCGGCGGGTGAGGTGCACGGGTTCCTCGGACCCAACGGAGCCGGCAAGTCGACGACGATCCGGGTGCTGCTCGGGCTGATGAAGGCCACCTCCGGGCACGTGGAGCTGTTCGGGGGCGACCCCTGGCGCGACGCGCCCCGCCTGCACCGTCGGTTGGCCTACGTCGCCGGCGACGTCGCCCTGTGGCCGGGCCTGACCGGGGGGCAGTGCCTGGACGTGTTGGGCGCCACACACTTCCACGTCGACGAACGGCGACGGGCAGAGCTGGTCGAGGAGTTCGAGCTGGACCCCACCAAGCGCGTTCGCGACTACTCCAAGGGCAACCGCCAGAAGGTGGTCCTCGTCGCCGCCCTGGCCGCCGAGGCCGAGCTGCTGGTGCTCGACGAGCCGACCTCGGGGCTCGACCCGCTGATGGAACAGGTCTTCACCCGCCACGTCCGGGATCGGCGGCGAGCGGGCGTCACGGTCCTGCTGTCCAGCCACATCATGGGCGAGGTGCAGGCGCTGGCCGACCGGGTCACCATCATCCGGCGAGGTCGCACCGTCACCACCGGGACCCTGACCGATCTGCGGCGCCACAGCCGCACCGCCGTCCACGTCGTGACCGTCCACGACCCCGTCGGGCTGGCCGACGCCACCGGTGTCGCCGATCACCAGGGCTCCAGGCTCGGTGGACCCGGCGGACTCGTCGAGTCCCGCTTCACCGTCGACCCCGACCACCTCGACGCCGTGGTCGGTCGGTTGCACGCCGCGGGGATCCACACCCTCACCGTCGCACCGCCCAGCCTCGACGAGCTGTTCCTGCAGAGCTACGGCCAGCCGACCGAGCCCACGGAGCTCGCCGGGGCTACCCGATGAGTGCCGCTCGCCGGGCGGTCGCAGACGGTCGTGCACCGATGCTCCGCATCGTCGCCCGAACCGAGCGCCGGGCCGCCGTGGTCTGGGTGCTGGTGCTGGGTGTCTCGATGAGCGGCACAGCCGCCTCCATCGCCGCCCTCTACGACAGCCCCGCCAAGATCCACGTCTACGCCACCGCGGTCACCGCGGGCAGCGCCCTGCTCGCGATCAACGGGAAGGTGGCCGGGATCGACTCCCTGGGCGGCGTGATCGCCGACGAATTCGGCTTCATGGCTGCGTTCCTGCTGCCCCTGCTCGGAATCAGCCTGCTCGCGCGGGGCACGCGCAAGGAGGAGGAGTCGGGTCGGCTCGAGGCGCTGCTCGCCGGTCGCATCGCCCGACACCACCCCCCGCTCGCGGCGCTCGTCGTAGCCACCGCCACGATCGTCGCCACCGTCGGGGTGTTCGCCATCGGCCTGGTTGCCTTCGGCGTCCCCGTCGGCGGATCACTCCTCTACGCGCTGTCCCTGGGCGCGCTGGCCTTCGTCTTCGCGGGCCTGGCCGCGCTGGTCGCCCAGCTCAGCCTGCACTCCCGCGGGGTCTACGCGTCGAGCCTGCTCGTGCTGGTCGTGGCCTACGTCTTGCGTGGGGTGGGCGACGTGACCGACAGCTGGATCACCTGGCTGTCCCCGCTGGGCTGGGCGGAGAAGACTGCACCGTTCGGGGACCGGCAGTGGTGGGTCCTGGCCGTCCCGCTCCTGGTCGGCGCGGGTCTGGGTGGGGTGGCGCTGCGGCTGGCCGCCGGGCGCGACCTTGGCAGTGCGGCCGTCGGGGGCAGCAGCACGGGTCCTGCGCGAGCGTCAGCGCGGCTGCGATCCCAGATCGGGCTGGCGATCTCGATCCACCGGCCGGCCACTTTCGGCTGGCTCACCGGCGGAGTGCTGCTCACCGGACTGTTCGGTGCCCTTTCTTCACAGCTCCTCGGTGTGGTGGCCGGAAACCCCGCCCTGTCGGCGGCCCTGGGCATGGCCGGCAGACGGCCGCTGGACGGGCTCGTCGCCGCCACGCAGGTCTACCTCGCACTCGTCGCAGCAGGCTACGGAGTCCAGGCCGTGGTGACGCTGCGCACCGAGGAGGCCGAGGGACGTCTGGAGACGCGCCTGTCCGGAACTGTGTCCCGCACCCGATGCCTGGCCGCGCACCTGCTGGTGGTGCTGGGTGGGCTGCTCGTCGTCGTCGCTGGCTCGGTGCTCGTGCTCGGCGTGTCGACTGCCCTGTCGGTCGGGGACGGTGCTGAGCTCGGGGCGATCGTCTGGTCGGGGCTCACGTACCTGCCCGCCGAGCTCGTGCTCGTGGGCCTGTCGGTGGCGCTCTACGGGCTGGCGCCCCGCCGGCTCTGGTTGGCGTGGGTGGCTTACGGCGCGATGGCCTTCATCGCGCTCCTCGGACCCGGTCTCAAGCTCCGGCAGTGGGTGCTCGACCTGTCCCCCACGACGCACGTGGGAAACCCGCCGGTGGTCGCAGCCCCCGCGGGCGCGCTGACCGTGCTGGTCGTGGTTTCCCTGATCCTGGCGGCGGGTGGGTTCGCCGCGTTCGGTCGGCGCGGTGTCCCCCAGGGCTAGGTGGTGCACCGGTGCGTGCAGAGAAAAGCGGCGTGCGCACCTCTCCTGGACCAGGGCCGAGCTCACGCGCGGCTTCAGGGCGCCGACACCGCCGGCAGCACCATCGCCAGCACCTCGGCCAGCAGCGTGCCCAGGTCGCGGCTCGGCTCGGACACCCAACGCTCGTTGGCGGCCAGCAGACCGGCGACGAACGCGTAGCCGACCACCACCGCCACCTCGGCGGTGGCGGCCGGCGGCTGCCGGCGCGCGTGCTCGGCGGCCGCAGCCCGCCACTGGCTGAGGATCACCGAGAACTGGCCCTGCACCGCGGGCTCGCTCAGCACCAGCTGCGCGCGGTCACGCGCCCACTGCTCGTCCGCCGGGGTCCAGGTGAACGCGGCGAGCACCGCGCGCAGCAACCCCTGCTGGTACGGCTCGTCGGGGTCGGCGGCGCTGAGCGCAGCCCGGAACCGGGCGAGCTCTGCGGCCGACTCCACCCAGAGCACGTCGCCCTTGGCGGAGAAGTAGCGGAAGAACGTGCGCTGGCTGATCCCGACCGCAGCGGTCACGTCTGCCACCGACGTCGCCGCGAACCCCTTTTCCACGAACAGCTTCTGGGCCATCGCGGCGATCACGCGCGGGCTGGTGGCGAGGGGGCGGCCCGCTCGGTCGACCGCGCGCCCGTCGCCCGTCGTTGCCCCGTCCGCCTCGTCCACGCAAACAGTGTCGCCCACGAGCCGGCCGGGCGCCGTCAGCCCCGAGCGAGGAGCCCCGCATCGACGAGGGCTACCCCCTATCTTTTTGGCATGGAGTGTCATAACCTGGATTTCGAACCCGGGAAAGACTCTCACCAGGAGGAACCATGGGGATCACTGAAGGAATCGCAGCCTTCAACGCACCGAGCGACGCGGGACGGGCGATCGCATGAGCGGGCGGATGATCGGCAAGGTCGTGCTCATCACCGGAGCCGCGCGGGGGCAGGGCCGCAGCCACGCCGTGCGGCTCGCCCAGGAGGGTGCCGACATCATCGCGGTCGACCTCTGCGCCCCCGTCGACAGCGTGACGCCGGAGTTCTACCCGGCCGCCGACCTCGACGACCTGAACGAGACGGTGCGTCAGGTGGAGGCGCTGGACCGCCGCATCGTGGCCCGCCAGGCCGACGTCCGCGACGTGGACGCCCTGCAGAGCGCCGTCGACGAGGGGGTGGCCCAGCTCGGCCGCCTCGACGCCGTCGTCGCCAACGCCGGGATCTTCACCTTCGGCACCGAGACGCACAAGGTGGCTGAGCAGTCCTGGCAGGACCTGATGGACATCAACCTCACCGGCGTGTGGCACACCGTCAAGGTCGCCACCCAGCACCTGCTCGACACCGGCCCCGGTGGCTCGATCACCATCATCAGCTCGCTGGCCGGGTTCAAGGGCCTGGCCAACGTGGCGGCGTACACCACCACCAAGCACGGCCTCGTCGGGCTGATGAAGGTGCTGGCCAACGAGATGGGTCCGCACGGCATCCGGGTCAACACCATCCACCCGAACGCGATCGACACACCGATGGTCACCAACGCCAAGACCTACGGCCTGTTCCGGCCCGACCTGGACGACCCGCAGCGCGAGGACGCCGAGCCCGCGTTCGGCTCCCTCAACCCGATGGGCATCCCGTTCATCGAACCCATCCACGTCAGCAACGCGGTGCTGTTCCTGGCCTCCGACGAGGCCCGCTACGTGTCCGGCACCCAGCTGTCCGTCGACGCCGGCGCCGCCGTCGTCTGAGTCAGGACCACAGAGCAAGCACCGCCACCACCAGGAGGAGAACATCATGGGAACGCTCGACGGCAAGGTCGCGCTCATCACCGGGGCCGCCCGCGGCCAGGGCCGCAGCCACGCGATCCGCCTGGCCCAGGAGGGCGCCGACATCATCGCCGTGGACATCTGCGCACCGGTGTCCACGGTGCCCTACGACCTGGCCGCCAGCGAGGACCTGGCCCAGACCGCCACGGAGGTCAAGGCGCTGGGCCGGCGCGTGGTCACCGCGGAGGTCGACGTCCGCGACGGCGCCGCGCTGCGCAGTGCGGTCGACGACGGCGTCGCCCAGCTCGGCCGTCTCGACATCGTCTGCGCGAACGCCGGGATCACCGCCTACGTCCGCGCCGAGGAGATGACCGACGCGCAGTGGGACGACCTGGTGGGCATCAACCTCACCGGGGTCTTCCGCACCGCCAGCGCCGCGATCAAGCACCTCAAGGCCAACGACGGCGGGGGGTCGATCGTCATCACCAGCTCCACCCAGGGCCTGCGCGGGGCACAGAACATCGCCCACTACGTCGCGGCCAAGCACGGCCTGGTCGGGCTGACCAAGGCGCTGGCGCTGGAGTGGGCGGTCTACGGGATCCGGGTCAACTCGGTGCACCCCACCTCGGTGGACACACCGATGATCCACAACGAGGCCACGTACGGGCTGTTCCGTCCCGACCTGGACCCGGCCGACGTCACCATCGACGACGTCGGCGAGTCCTTCGCGGGCCTGAACGTGCTGCCCGTCCGCTGGGTGGAGCCCGAGGACGTCTCCAACGCCGTCGCGTGGCTGGTGTCCGACCAGGCCCGCTACATCACCGGGGTGCAGCTGCCGGTCGACGCCGGGGCGGGCATCAAGTGAGCGGGCGGTAGGCGGGCAAGGTCGCCTTCATCACCGGAGCGGCTCGGGGGCAGGGCCGCAACCATGCGGTCCGCCTGGCCGCCGAGGGTGCCGACATCATCGCCGTCGACCACTGCGCGCCGATCGACACGGTCGACTACCCGCTGGCCACCCCCGACGACCTGGCCGAGACCGTGCGCCAGGTGGAGGCGCTGGACCGTCGGATCGTCGCCACGCAGGCCGACGTGCGCGACGGCAACGCGATGGCCAGGGTCGTTGACGACGGGGTCGCCGAGCTGGGTCGGTTGGACATCGTGCTCGCCAACGCCGGGATCGCCACCTTCGCGCCCGCCAAGGACCTCACCGACGCGCAGTGGGACACGATGATCGACATCAACCTCAGCGGGGTGTTCCGCACGATCCGGCCGGCGATCCGACACCTGGAGGCCAACGCCGACGGTGGGTCGATCGTCATCACCAGCTCCACCGCCGGCCTGCGTGGGCTCGCCAACATCGCCCACTACACCGCAGCCAAGCACGGCCTGGTCGGGCTGATGAAGGTGCTGGCCATCGAGCTGGCACCGAGCAAGATCCGGGTGAACACCGTGCACCCCACCAACGTCGACACGCCGATGATCCAGAACGACGCGATCTACGGCCTGTTCGCGCCCGGCCAGACCGACGTCGGACGCGACGACATCGCGCCGAGCATGGCGGCGATCAACGCGCTCCCCGTGCCGTGGATCGAGGTCGACGACGTCACCGAGGCCGTGCTCTACCTGGTCAGCAGCTCCGGTCGCTACGTCACGGGGATCGCGCTGCCCGTGGACGCCGGGATGGTCGTCAAGTAGCCGACCGCCACATCGCAAGGAGAACACCAAAGGAGAACACCATGGGAATGCTCGAAGGCAGGGTCGCTCTCATCACCGGCGGCGCACGCGGTCAGGGCCGCGCCCACGCAGTCACCTGCGCACGGGAGGGCGCCGACGTCATCATCGTCGACGTCGCCGACCAGCTCCAGACCGTGCCCTACGACATGGCCACCCCCGACGACATGGCCGAGACGGTGCGTCAGGTCGAGGCGCTGGACCGGCGTGCGGTGTCCGTCGTCGCCGACGTCCGGTCGCAGGAGGCGGGGTGACGATTCCCGTCGACGCCGGTCACCTGCTGCTGCCCGGCATGAACCTGAACCCAACCCGGTGAGCCTGGGCACCTGCACCTGCACCTGCACCGGCACAGGCACCGCCGCCGACCGTCGGGTGGCCGGTGACGCGGCCGACGTCCGGGCCGTCCGGGACCGGGTGGCCACCCAGCTGGTCGGTCGCGGCCGTGAGCTGGACCTGCTGCTCGCCGCCGTGGCCGCCGGGCGTGACGTGCTGCTGGAGGGCCCGCCTGGCACCTCCAAGTCGACGCTGCTGCGGGCGATCACCGCCGAGTGGGGCATCCCGCTGGTGTTCGTCGAGGGCAACGCCGACCTCACCCCGACCCGTCTCGTCGGGCACCACAACCCCTCCCGGGTGCTGCGGGAGGACTACTCGGCCGACAACTTCGAGCCCGGTCCCCTGCTGCAGGCCATGCAGTAAGGGGGGTTCCTCTACGTCGAGGAGTTCAACCGGGCCCCGGAGGACACCCTCAACACCCTGCTGACCGCGATGGCAGAGCGCCAGATCGCGGTGCCACGGGTGGGAACGGTGCAGGCAGAACCGGGCTTCCGGGTGCTGGCCTCGATGAACCCCTACGACACGATCGGCACCACCCGGCTGTCCACCTCCGTGCACGACCGGTTGTGCCGCATGGTGATCGGCTACCAGGACGCCGAGGCCGAGCGGGGCATCGTCGCCCGACGCACCTCGATCGTCTCGCCGCGGCTGGTTGCCGACGCCGTCGCCCTGACCCGGGCCACGCGGGAGCGGGACGACGTGCGCCAGGGCAGCAGCGTGCGCGGGGCCATCGACCTCGCGCTGGTCGCCGCCCAGCTCGCCGCCATCGCCGACGTCCCGCTACCGGAGGACAGCTCGATCGAGCCACCGCGCGACCTTCCCCAGGGCTACACGTCGCTGGTTCGAGACGCACTCATGGTGGCGCTCTCCGGGCGCATCCACCTCGACGAGGCGTTGGAGCGCACGCCCGAGGACGTGCTGCACGAGATCTGGACCGACTACTTCGTGCTGAACCCGGCGGCGGCCGAACCCGGTTGAAGAGCCGTCGAGGCCGACTCCCCGCTGCGCCGTGAGCGACCGCACTCGGGTGGCGGTACTCGAACGTTGAAACCGTTGCGCCGCAAGCCCAAGCAGCTCGACGACGAGCCGTCGCTGTACCGGCCGGCCTCGGGTGGGGCCGGTCTGGTCCGCAGCGGCGGTGAGCACCGGCGCAGGCGGGGGGCCCACGGTGGCGGCGGCACCGCGCCGGGCACCACCGACGAGCCCGCCGAGCTGATCGCGCTGAGCGAGCTCGGGGCGGTGGACCGGGCCGAGACGACCGCCCGGGCTCGGGCCCGGGTCATCGCGCGGCGCCTCGAGCTGGCTCGTCCCCCACAGGACTCCCGCAGCCGTCGCGGAGCCGGCGAGCTGCGCAGCGTGCGGTACCTGGGCGGTTCCGACGAGCTCGACCTCGACGCCACCGTCGAGGCGCTGGCCGCGAACCCGGTGCCGTCGGACGACGACATCGTGGTCCGGGAGCGGGTGCGACCGGCCCGCACGGTGGTGCTAGTGGTCGACGTGTCGGGGTCGATGCGCGGCGAACGGGTGCAGACCGCCGCGGCCACGGTCGGGGCACTGGCCGGCGAGCTGGTCCGCGACCGGCTGGCGGTGGTGGCGTTCTGGTCCGA
Source organism: Mycobacteriaceae bacterium (assembly GCA_039923155.1). Lineage (GTDB taxonomy): Bacteria > Actinomycetota > Actinomycetes > Mycobacteriales > Mycobacteriaceae > Rhodococcus_D. The sequence continues at coordinate 8,381 of JBDTDI010000222.1, forward strand.
TGCCGCGGTGCTGGTGCGCCCGGGGGAGAGCGTCGACCCGATGACGGTGCTGGACCTGCTGGTGCGGGTGCCGACCCAGGGGCTGACCAACGTGTCGTTCGCGCTCGAGGTGGCCGCCCACCAGCTCGACGGGGTCGACCCCCGCGACGCCGGGGTGCTGCTGCTCAGCGACTGCGTGCACAACGCCGGACCTGACCCCCGGCTGGCGGCGGGCAGGCCGCCACGGCTGGACGTGTTGTGCGACACCGCAGGTGAGTGCGACGTCGAGCTGGCCCGCGACCTGGCTCGGGTGGGGCGGGGTCGGTGCCGGTTGGTGCCCGGCTACCGCGACGTAGCCGGAGCCCTGATGGCGCTGTACGCCTGAGCGAGGGCGCCGCCGGTGCCGTCGCTGGTCCCTACGAGCTACCCTGCACGACGGCGTCGCGGGGCGCCACGTCGTCCTCCATGCGAGGGCCGCGCTCGAGCAGCAGCGCGGTGTTGACCAGCGCGAGGTGGCTGAACGCCTGCGGGAAGTTGCCCAGCTGGCGTCCAGCATCGGGGTCGTACTCCTCGGCCAACAGGCCCACGTCGTTGCACAGCGTCAGCAGCCGCTCGAAGTGCTCCCGGGCCTCGTCGGCGCGACCGGTCAGCAGCAGCGCGTCGGTGTACCAGAACGAGCACGCGAGGAACGCCCCCTCCCGCCCGGAGAGGCCGTCGGACCCGGACCCCTCCGCGGTGGTGTAGCGGTCGACGACGTCGCCGCGCAGCAGCGTCTTCTCGATGGCGGTGACGGTGCCGAGGACCCGCTCGTCATCGCCGGGCAGGAACCCGACCGCGGGGATCAGCAGCAACGCCGCGTCGAGCTCGGTGCCCCCGTAGTACTGGGTGAACGAACCCAGGTCGGGGTTGAAACCCTTCTCGCAGACCTCGGCGTGCACCTGGTCGCGGAGCTCGCGCCACTGGTCGACGGGACCCTCCACCCCGAACCTCTCGACCATCTTCACCGAGCGGTCCAGCGCCACCCACACCATCACCCGGGAGTGGGTGAAGTAGCGCTCGGGACCGCGCACCTCCCAGATCCCCCGATCCTTGTTCTGCCAGATCGTGCTCAGGTGCTCCACCAACGAGCGCTGCAGCGACCAGGCCAGCTTGGAGCCGTCCATGCCGGCGACCCGGGCGAGGTACAGCGCCTCCATGACCTCGCCGAACACGTCCAGCTGCACCTGCCCGGCCGCGGCGTTGCCGATCCGCACCGGCGTCGAACCCTCGTAGCCGGCCAGCCAGTCTGCCTCCCACTCCAGGATGTGGCGCTCGCCCATCACCCCGTAGAGGATCTGCATGTTCTCCGGCGACCCGGCGATCGCCCGCAGCAGCCAGCGCCGCCAGGCCACGGCCTCGTCGAGGTAGCCGTCACCGACCAGGGCTCCCAGGGTCAGCGTGGAGTCACGCAGCCAGCAGTAGCGGTAGTCCCAGTTGCGCTCACCGCCCAGCACCTCCGGCAGGGACGTGGTCGGCGCCGCGACGATCCCCCCGCTGGGGCCGAAGGTGAGCGCCTTCAGCGTGAGCAGCGAGCGCTGCACGGCCTCGCGGTAGGGCCCGTCGTAGGTGCCCCGCCCGGCCCACTCATCCCAGAAGGCCAAGGTCCGCTCCAGCTGGGCGGCCACGTCCGGGGCGGGCGGCGGGTCGGTGATCGAGGAGAACCACTGCAGGCTCCACGTCAGCTCCTTGCCCGGCCGGACCGTGAACGTGGCCGCGTGCACCGCGGTGGAGTCCACGGGACGGGGCAGCACGTCGCCGCGCAGCGCGACCGCGTTCGGGCCCGCCGTGGCCACGAGGCGCTGGTCGCCGTCCGCGGCCGGGTTCTCCTGCCCGTGCCGGCTCATCCACGGCACCACCAGACCGTGGTCGAAGCGCAGCGTGTACCGCATCTCCAGCTCGACCTCACCGTCGAGACACTCCACCTTCCGGTACAGGTCGATCGTCTCGTCCCGCGGCGGCATCCAGTCGGTGATGCGCACCGTGCCGGTGGCCGTGGTCATCTCGGTCTCCAGCACCATGGTCGCTCCGCGGTAGCGCCGCTCGCAGCTGGTCACCTCCGCGGTCGGGGTGATCTGCCAGTGCCCGTTCTGCTCGTCGCCGATCAGCGCCGCGAAGCAGGCTCCGCCGTCGAAGCGGGGCAGGCACAGCCAGTCCACCGAGCCCCGGCGGTTGACCAGCGCAACCGTCTCGAGATCGCCGATCATGGCGTAGTCCTCGATGCGGGAGCGCGTGGAGGGAGCTGCGGAGCCCAGCCCGTGCTCGCGGATGTCGGCCGGACCGCCACCGACCAGGCTCGTGTCGCTCCGGGCCGTGTCACCGTCTGTGCTCATGGCGCAATGCCTACCCCCTGTCCGGGTGCAGCGCACACGGCCGTGCACCCGGGGGGCGGGGCATCGGCTGTCATCATGGGGGTGATGCGCAGCTCCCACCCACCCAGCTCACCGGACCAGCCACCGTCGGCCCGGTCTCCCCGGGGCGCCTGGGGTTCCCGCGCGCTGCTCGTCCTGGGCACCCTCGGCGCCCTCGCCGCCGGAGCCGTCACCGTGCTGGTCGCCGGCCCGGGTGCGCTGCGCTCCACCCCCACCGAGATCGCCGCGGCCGAGACCACCGTTGCCCCAGCCCCGGCCGAGCAGACCGTGGACGGGGCGGTGGCCGGTACGTGCCTGACGTGGACCGACCCCGACGCCGCGGACATCACCGAGGTCGCCTGCAGCGAGCCGCACCTGTTCGAGGTTGCGGCCGTGATCGCCGTCGGCCCCCCGCTCGCCACCACCAAGGGCGCCACGGCCGCCCGCCAGCCCGACGCCGCCGCGCTGGCGACGCTGCGCACCACCGTCTGCGCGCCCGCGGTGCGTGCCTACCTCGACGGCCAGTTCGATCCCTACGGCCGCTTCACCGTGGGCCTGGTCAACCCGAGCGCCGCCGAGTGGGCTGCGGGTGACCGCACCGTGCGGTGCGGGCTGCAGAGCGTGGGCCGGTCCGGGGCCCTGTTCCCGACGTCCGGCACCGTGGCCGGCTCTGACTCCTCCGACGTCGTCCCGGTCGGGACCTGCCGGGGCATCGACGGCACCCAGCCCAGCGACCCGGTCGACTGCGCGCAACCGCACGCCTCCGAGGCGGTGGCCGTGGTCGACCTGTCGACCAGGTTCGGAGCCACCTACCCGACCGACGACAAGCAGGACGCCTACCTCGCGGACACCTGCGCGAAGGCGGCGTCCACCTTCAGCGCCACCGGCTCGGCCAAGGCGTTGACCGTGTTCTGGGACGAGGTGCGCCCGGAGAGCTGGGCGGCGGGCAGCCACCGGGTGAACTGCTCGCTGGGCCAGCAGCTGGCCGGAGGCGGTTTCGCCCCGGTCACCGGTGACGCTCGGGGGCAGGTGGCCATCGGCAGCTCGGCGGCGCCCCCGGCCACGACCACCCGCCCGGCCCCGGCGACCAGCTCGGTCGCCCCCACCAGGACCCCGCTGGACGGCCCCGCTGCGACGTCCACCCCGGCGACGTCCACCCCACCGCCGCCGCCGCCCGCGTCTGCTCCGTCAACCACTCCGGCGGGCTGAGCCGTGCCCGTGGAGCTGTCCGAGCAGCGCTTCGACGAGCTGGTGGCCGACGCCCTGGACCTGGTGCCGCGCCGCCTGGCCGCCGCGATGGACAACGTGGTGGTGCTGGTGGCCGACCGCAACCCGGACGAACCCGACCTGCTGGGCCTCTACGAGGGCATCGCGCTCACCGAGCGGGACTCGAGCTACGGCGGGGTGCTGCCGGACACGATCACGATCTACCGCGACGCGCTGCTGGACGTGTGCGTCGATGCCGACGAGGTGGTCCACGAGGTCGTCGTCACCGTGGTGCACGAGATCGCCCACCACTTCGGCATCGACGACGACCGGCTGCACGAGCTCGGCTGGGGCTGAGACGGGGCGCTCGACGACCCCGGTACCGTGCCCGGGGACGGACCGGTGATCAGCTCAGTGAAGACGGAAGGCCACACATGCCGCACGATCGCTCGAGGGTTCACGTCGAGCCCACGGCGGACGTGGCCGAGGACGCCGAGCTCGGAGCCGGGACCACGGTGTGGCACCTCGCCCAGGTCCGCGAACACGCGAGCGTCGGGGCGGAGTGCACCATCGGGCGTGGTGCCTACCTCGGCGCCGGGGTGCGGCTCGGCGCCCGGTGCAAGATCCAGAACTACGCCCTGGTCTACGAGCCCGCCGTGCTGTCCGACGGGGTCTTCGTCGGGCCCGCCGCCGTGCTGACCAACGACCTGTACCCGCGGGCGGTGAACCCCGAGGGGCAGCTGCTGGGTGCCGACGACTGGACCACGGTGGGGGTGCACCTGCACGAGGGAGCCTCGGTCGGCGCCCGCGCGGTGTGCGTCGCGCCGGTGACCGTCGGCCGGTGGTCGATGGTGGCCGCGGGCTCCGTGGTGACCCGTGACGTCGCCGACTTCTCCCTGGTCGCCGGCAGCCCCGCCCGGCACCTGCGGTGGGTCGGGCGGGCGGGTCGGGCCCTGACCGAGGTCGAGGGTGGGTGGGTGTGCCCGGTGACCGGGCAGCGCTACGTCGAGGTCGACGGTGTGCTCACCGAGGAGGCGTCCCGTGCCTAGCTCGTCGGCCTTCATCCCGCCCGCCAAGCCCATCATCGGCGACGAGGAAAGACGCGCCGTCGACCGTGTGCTGGCCAGCGGGATGCTGGCCCAGGGCCCGGAGGTGGCCGCGTTCGAGATCGAGTTCGCCGAGCACTTCGGTCTAGGTCGCGGATGCGTGGCGGTGAACTCGGGCACCTCCGGGCTGCACCTGGGACTGCTCGCCGCCGGCGTCGGACCCGGTGACGAGGTGATCGTGCCGAGCTTCACCTTCGCGGCCACCGCCAACTCGGTGGCCCTGTGCGGTGCGCGGCCCGTCTTCGCCGACATCGACCCCGACAGCTTCTGCCTCGACCCGGCCTCGGTCGCGGCCGCGGTCACCGAGGCGACGGTGGGGATCATGCCGGTGCACCTGTACGGCCACCCCGCCGACATGCCCGGCCTGGCCGCGATCGCCGACGCCCACGGCCTGGCCCTGTTCGAGGACGCCGCCCAGGCCCACGGGGCCTCCCTCGGGGGTACCCCGGTGGGCGCGTTCGGAGCGTTCGGGATGTTCTCGCTGTACCCGACCAAGAACATGACCGCGGGCGAGGGCGGCATGGTCTCGGTCGCCGAGACGCAGGTGGAGGCCACGATCCGGCTGTACCGCAACCAGGGCATGGCCCGGCAGTACGAGAACGAGGTCGTCGGGTTCAACATGCGGATGAGCGACATCCACGCCGCCATCGGCCGGGTGCAGCTGGGCAAGGTCGACGCCTGGACCCGCACCCGCCAGCGCAACGCCGCGTTCCTCACCGAGCACCTGCAGGGCGTCACCACCCCACCCGTCGCCGAGGGCGCGGTGCACGTCTACCACCAGTACACGGTGCGGGTCAGCGACGACCGCGACGGCCTCGCGAAGGCGCTGCGCACCGAGCACGGCGTCGGCTCGGGGCTGTTCTACCCGGTGCCGAACCATCGCCTCGCCCCGTTTGCCGACGCCCAGCACGCCGAGCTCGCCGAGACCGAGCGGGCCGCTCGGGAGTGCCTGAGCCTGCCCGTGCACCCGTCGGTGTCGGCCGCTGACCTGGAGCGCATCGTCACCGGGGTCAACGCCCTGGTCCGGGCCGGGGGCTGAGGCGTGGCCAACCTCCGGGCGGGCCTGATCGGCCTCGGCATGATGGGCCGAAACCACGCCCGGGTGCTGCGCTCGCTGCCCGGCGTCGACCTCGTCGCCGTCGCCGACCCGGCCGGCGACCCCCACGGCGCCGTCGGGGCCCAGGACGTGCTCGGCTCGGTGGAGGAGCTGATCGCCGCGGGGCTCGACTACGCCACCGTGGCGCTGCCCACGGCCCTGCACCACGAGGTCGGCCTGGCCCTCGCCGCCGCCGGGGTGCACGCCCTCATCGAGAAGCCCCTGGCCCACGACTCCGCCGCCGCCGCCGACCTCGTCCGGGCGTTCGAGAAGGCCGGGCTGATCGGCGCCGTCGGGCACATCGAGCGGTGCAACGCCGCGCTGCGCTCGGCCCGGGAACGCCTCGCCGCCGGTGAGCTGGGCGAGATCTACCAGGTGGCCACCCGCCGGCAGGGCCCGTTCCCGGCCCGGATCGCCGACGTGGGGGTGGTCAAGGACCTCGCCACGCACGACGTGGACCTCACCGCGTGGCTGGTGGGCCAGGACTACACCTCGGTCACCGCGCACACCGTGCACCGCAGCGGCCGCGAGCACGAGGACCTGGTCGCGGTGCTGGGGCTGCTGAGGGCAGGCACGATCACCAACCACCTGGTGAACTGGCTGTCGCCGTTGAAGGAGCGCACCGTCACCGTGACCGGGGACCGCGGCGCGTTCGTCGCCGACACCCTCACCGCCGACCTCACGTTCTACGGCAACGGCTCCGCCCCGACCGCGTGGTCGTCGATATCGGCGTTCCGCGGGGTGTCCGAGGGCGACGTCATCCGCTACGCCATCGCCAAGCCCGAACCGCTGCGGGTGGAGCACGAAAACTTCCGCGACGCCGTGCTAGGCCTCGGCGCAGACATCGTGACCCTCGCCGAGGGTCTCGCCACCGTGCGGGTCGCCGAGGCGGTGCTCACCTCGGCCCGGACCGGACGCACCGAGCTGCTGGTCGCGCAGTGAGGATCACCGTCGTCGGGCTCGGCAAGATCGGGCTGCCCCTGGCGGTCCAGTTCGCCTGCGCGGGAAACGAAGTCATCGGCGCCGACGTCAACCCCGCCACCGTGGAGCTGGTGAACCGAGGCGTCGAACCTTTTCCCGGTGAGGCGCACCTGCAGGAGAAGATGTCCGCCGCGGTTGCGGCGGGTCGTCTGCGCGCCACCACCGACACCTCTGCCGCGGTCGCGGAATCTGAGGCCGTTGTGGTGGTGGTCCCGCTATTCGTG
>JBDTDI010000223.1:0-8983 GCA_039923155.1 Mycobacteriaceae bacterium
CCGTCCGCCCCGCCGTGGCCGCGGACGTCGCCGCCGACGTGGTGAGCCTGCTGTCCGGTCCGGCCCGACTCAACGGCGCGCCGGTCGGACCCGAGGACGTCGCGGTCCTGGTCCGCACCCACCTGCAGGCCCAGCTCGTGCGTGACGCCCTCGAGGCGGTGGGGGTGCCCGCCGTCACCGCCGGGGGTGGCAGCGTGTTCAGCACCGGCGCCGCCCGTTCCTGGCTGGTCCTGCTGGAGGCGTTGGAGCAGCCGCACCGCGCCGGACGCGTGCGCGCCGCTGCGCTCACCGTGTTCCTCGGCCGCGACGAGCTGACCCTGGACCGCCTCGGCGACGAGCTGACCGACGAGCTGGCGCCACGGCTGCGGCACTGGGCGGAGCTGCTCACCACCCGGGGGGTGGCCGCGTTCGTCGAGGTGCTCACCGAGTCCGAGCGGCTGCCGGCTCGGGTGCTGGCCCGGCCGCGCGGCGAGCGGGTACTCACCGACCTGCGCCACGTCGGGCAGCTGTTGCACGCTGCGGCACAACACGACTCGCTGGGACTGACCGGGCTGGTGGAGTGGCTGCGCCGCCGGATCGAGCGGGCCGAGCGGGAACGCGCTGACGACCGCAGCCGCCGCCTGGACTCTGACGACGACGCGGTGCAGGTGATGACCGTGCACACCAGCAAGGGCCTCGAGTTCCCCATCGTATACGTGCCGTTCGGCTGGGACCGGTGGATGCCCGAGAAGCCGACCGAGCTGCGCCTGCACGACGTAGCCGGTGCTCGGGTGCTGCATGTCGGCGGGCTCACCAGCCCCGACTACGACCTCGCAAAGGCACGTCACCAGCGGGAGGAGCTGGGGGAGGACCTGCGCCTGCTGTACGTGGCCATGACCCGCGCCGCCTGTCAGGTGGTGGCGCACTGGGCACCGAGCCGCAACACCAGCCAGTCGCCGCTGCACCGGGTGCTGTTCGGGGACCGGGCCGGCGGGGTGGTGCCCGACTCGGTGGACCTGCCGGACGAGGACGCCGCCGCGCAGGGGTTGCGCGCGTGGGCGTACGACGGGCTGATCAGCATCGAGGACGTGGGGGTGGCGTCGGGGGTGCCGTGGGTGCGGCCGGTGGTCCCGGTACCCGCACTGTCGGTGCGACCGTTCACCCGCCGGCTCGACCAGGACTGGGTCCGCACGTCCTACAGCGCCCTGACCCGTACCGCGCACGAACAGGCGCCGACCAGCGAACCGGAGGAGCCGGGGACGGTCGACGAGCCCGCCGTCCAGGGCGACGTCGCGTTCGGGCCCACGGCCCCCGCGGTGGAGGGCCTGGTGTCACCGCTGAGCGACCTGCCCGGCGGGGCGGCGTTCGGCACCCTGGTCCACTTCGTGCTGGAGGATCTGGACCCGGCCCAGCTGCCGCAGCGATGTGAGGAGGCGGTGGCCCGGTTCGGCGTCCCGGGGGTGGACCCGGTGGCCCTGGCCGCGGCCCTGGACCCCGTGCTGCGCACCCCGCTGGACGCCGACGGCACCACCCTCGCGTCGGTGGCGGCCACCGACCGGCTGGCGGAGCTGGACTTCGAGCTGCCGCTGGCCGGTGGCGACGACGCGATCCCCGGTGCCCAGCTGGGCGACGTGGCGGCCCTGCTGCGCCGCCACGAGCTGGGCCCGGTGGCCGGTTACGCCGAGCTGCTCGTGCAGCTCCCCCCGAACACGTTGCGCGGCTTCCTCACCGGAAGCATCGATGCAGTGTTGCGGCTCGCTGGGCCCCGCTACGTGGTGGTCGACTACAAGACCAACCGGCTGGGCGCCGAACCGCTGACCACCGGTCACTACACCCAGGCGGCGATGGCACAGGAGATGCAGCACACCCACTACGTGCTGCAGTCCCTGCTGTACTCCGTTGCGCTGCACCGGTTTCTGCGCTGGCGCCAGCTCGACTACGACCCAGCCCGGCACCTCGGCCCCGTGTGGTACCTGTTCGTGCGGGGCATGGCCGGAGCCGAATCACCCCCTGGGGCTGGAGTGTTCACCTGGACTCCGCCGCCGGCGCTGGTCGCCGAGCTGTCCGAGCTGCTGGCCGGTGCCCGTTGATCCCGGTGCGCGCGAGGGGGTTGCTGCGCGAGTTCGCCGAGGCCGGGGTGCTGGGGCCGGCCGACATCCACGTGGCGCTGCGGCTGGCCCGGTTGGGGCAGGAGTCGTCGGAGACGGTGCTGCTGGCTGCGGCGCTGGTGGTGCGGGGCGTGCGGACGGGGTCGGTGTGCGTCGACCTGGCCACGGTCGTGGAGTCGGTGGTGGTCGACGATGCCGAGGTGGCGGTGGACGGGGCCGAGCCGGTGGAGCTGGCCTGGCCCAATAACTGGAACACGCTCGCGGACAGCCCGATCGTCGCCGTCGGTACCGAAGCACCCTGGCGGCCAATGCGACTCGTTGATGGTCTGCTCTACCTGGACCGCTACTGGCAGCAGGAGCAGCTGGTACGCCGCGAGCTCGACGAGCGGGCCGCACGGGCGGCGCCGTCGGTGGACCTGAGCGGGTTGGCAACCCTGTTCCCCGATGGCGGACCGGACCGGCAGCGCCTGGCCGTGGCGGTCGCGGCAGGACGCTGGGTCAGCGTGATCACCGGGGGACCGGGCACCGGCAAGACCCACACCGTGGCCCGGCTGCTGAGCGTGCTGCTGGCCCAACCCGGACCGCCACCGCGCATCGCCCTTGCTGCCCCCACCGGGAAAGCCGCTGCGCGGCTGCAGGAGTCGGTACAGGTGCAGGCTGGGGCGCTGGGGTTACCGGTGGATCTCACCGCATCGACGCTGCACCGGCTGCTGGGCTGGCGTCCGGGCAGCCGCAGCCGTTTCAGGCACGACGCCGGCAACCGCCTGCCCTTCGACGTCGTCGTGGTGGACGAGTCGTCGATGGTGTCTCTAACCTTGATGGCCAGGCTGCTGGAGGCGCTGCGCCCGACCGCGCGGCTGGTTCTGGTCGGCGACCCCGACCAGCTCACCCCGGTCGATGCGGGCGCGGTGCTCAGCGACCTGGTCCAACGCCCGGCGTCCGCAGAGGTCCGGGACGTCGTCACGGAGGGGGTGGACACGGCCGACCTCGACACCGCCGAGCGGGCGCAGCTGCGCAACGGTGTGGTGCGGTTGCGGGTGTCACACCGCTACGGAGACCAGATCGGGGCCCTGGCCGACTCCGTCAGGACCGGTGACGCCGATGCGGCGGTCGCCCTGCTCGGGGGCGGGGGAGTGCTCACGTTGGAGTCCGGGACGGACGCGCTGCGCGAGGAGGTGCGTCGCACGGGGGCCGAGATGGCCGCTGCCGCTCGGGCGGGGGACGGGGCGCGAAGCCTCGCGCTGCTGGGTGCGCACCGGCTGCTGTGCGCGCACCGGGCGGGCCCGTTCGGGGCGGCGTGGTGGAACGAGCAGTGCGGCCGGTGGAGCGGGGCGGGCGGCGGGTTCTGGTACCCCGGCCAGCCCTTGCTGGTGACGGCCAACGACTACGAGAACGGGTTGAACAACGGCGACGCCGGGGTGGTCATCGACACGTCCGACGGGCTGCAGGCGGTGTTTCCACGCGGTGGCGGTGTGGAGCGGGTCGCTCTGTCCCGTCTGTCGTCGGTGGTCACCGCGCACGCCCTGACCGTGCACCGCAGCCAGGGCAGCCAGTACGAGGCCGTCACCCTGGTGCTGCCACCACCGAGCTCACCGTTGTTGACGCGGGAGCTGTTCTACACCGCGATCACCCGTGCGGCCGAGCGGGTGCGGGTCGTCGGGACGGAGGAGTCGGTGCGCGCCGCTGTCGCGCGTCAGCTGGTGCGGGCGAGTGGACTGCGACGGGTCCTGTCGTGACCCGAGGCATGGTGATTGGTAGGGCGAACACCCCAGAAGGTCACCATCACCCTGCCGGTCGCCACGGTCGACCCGCTGCGTGTACTGGTCGAGTCCGGGCAGGCGCCGTCGGTCTCCGGCTTCGTGCAGCACGCGGTGAGCGTCACGCTCGATGCCGTTGTCGGCTGGACGTCGGCGCTGAGTGGCGCCCCGGCCGGTGTCGGCGGGGAGCTGTCGGTGGACGAGCACACCTGGGCAGAGGGCTTCCTCGACCAGGGTGAGAACTCCGGTGCCACAGACCTGTGGCGTGACGCCTGCGCGCCGCCTCGGGGACAGCGGACCCCACGGTGTCCTGTGCGTGGCGAAACGCACAAGCCATGGTCCCGGCGCTTCATCATCGGCGTGCTCGGCATGGCCGAGATCGCCAAGCCGCCGGTACTGGCGGCCCGGAGCTCCGTCTGGGCATCGAGGACGACTTACAACCCGCCCCCGGCCCACCCCCGAATCCTCGTCGACGACTCGACGACTCGACGACGTGGTACGCCGTCTGCAGGCAGCTGGCCAAGCCGTCGCCTGGGACGACGAGTTCCCCGGCTCTCTACGCGTCCACGCCCACGACCCGTTCGGCAACCGATCGAGTTTCTCCAGCCGCCGTAGAGCTGTGTCCCCGAGAGAACCGCGGCCGCGCTGGCCCCGATTAGGGATCGCAGGGTGCAAGAGTCACCTCGGCACATCCGCTGGCCCCGATCACACGAGCGGGACGTCCTGCGGCCGCACCTCCCGCGCCACTACTCGGGACGCCGTCGTCCCCGCGTCGCCCCCAGGCTCGAGGCGTGGGTGGCGCGGGGCGACCGCCGCCGCGGGGATGTCTACGTCGTGGGGCGCGGCACCGTCGACCGCCACCACACCCGGCCGGGCGGGCGGGCGGGGCGAGCTCAGCCCGGGAGGCCCTCACGAGCAAGGGTCCTTGTCCAGGCGGGCCTGACCGCTGAGCACCCGGTGCGCAAGCTCGGTGAGGCTGGTGTTCTGGGTGTAGGCGGTGGCCCGCAGCCGGGCCATCGCGTCGGGAACGCTCGTTGCGAGGTGGACCGCCACCATTCCCGCCGCCTGGTGCACCTCGGCGTGCTCGACGGTGAGTCTCGCGGGCCACGAGATCTCCAGATCGGACTCGGGTCCGAACAGCTCGGTCAACGCCACCTTCGTCAACGCCTCGACGGCAACCCCAGCGGTCTGCTGCGCCTCGGCCGCCAGCAGCCCCGGGGTGCGGCGGTAGAGCTCCAGCACCCCGAAGCACACAGCGCCGGTGACGAGCGGAAACGCGAACACCGCGGCCGCCCCCGCTGCGGAGGCCTCCAGGGCGAACACCGGCCACCGCGTCCGGCTGCTCTCCCCACGCAGGTCCTCGACCAGCACCGCAGCCACCGCGCCGTAGGCGTCCAGGCACGGTCCCTCGGCCAGCGTGAACTGCAGCTCGTCGAGGTGGGCGATCACCGGATCGGTGGCGTGCACCAGGTCCCGCTCACCGGTGCCCCGATCATCGCCACCGCCGCGCCGTCCAGACCCAGCGCCCGCACCAGCGTCGCGGACAGCTGCTGGGTAGCGGGCACCGCACGCCGGTCGTTCTCGGTCGCCGGCCGGTGCTCGTCCAGTGCCCCTGGCCAGCCGGGGTCAGTGGCGCCGCGACCGGGGTCGCCGCCACCACCCTCGTCCTGACCCGTCAACCCAAACCTCCACACTCCAGCCTGCCAGGTCGACCGATCAGGCACCCGTGAAACACTGCAACGGTGCTGCGCTGGATCACCGCCGGGGAGTCCCACGGCCCTGCCCTCGTCGCCGTCCTGGAAGGGATGGTCGCGGGGGTAGAGGTCACCACCACCGACGTCGCCGCCGAGCTGGCGCGGCGCCGCCTCGGGTACGGACGCGGCGCCCGGATGAAGTTCGAGGCCGACGCCGTGGACATCCTGGGCGGCGTCCGCCACGGCATCACCATGGGCGGGCCGGTGGCGATCACGGTGGGCAACACCGAGTGGCCCAAGTGGGAGACGGTCATGTCTGCCGACCCGGTCGAGCCCGACCTGCTCGCCGCGCAGGCGCGCAACGCCCCGCTCACCCGTCCCCGCCCCGGCCACGCCGACTACGCCGGCATGGTCAAGTACGGCTTCGACGACGCCCGCCCGGTGCTGGAGCGGGCCAGCGCCCGCGAGACCGCTGCCCGGGTCGCCCTGGGGGCGGTGGCCAAGGCCTTCCTGCGTCAGGTGCTTGGGGTGCAGGTGCTCAGCCACGTGACCGCCCTGGGCTCCGTCGACGCCCCCGAGGGGGTGATCCCCGGACCCGACGATCTCGAGCGCGTCGACGCAAGCCCGGTGCGGGTGTTCGACCCCGCGGCCGCCGAGGCGATGGTGGCCGAGGTCGACCTGGCCCGAAAGGAGGGCGACACCCTCGGTGGTGTCGTCGAGGTGGTGGTGCACGGGCTGCCCGTCGGGCTCGGCTCCTTCGTCGCCGGCGACCGCAAGCTCGACGCTCGCCTCGCCGAGGCCCTGATGGGCATCCAGGCCATCAAGGGGGTCGAGATCGGCGACGGCTTCGCCACCGCCCGCCGTCGCGGCAGCGCCGCGCACGACGAGATGCGTCCCGGTCCCGACGGGGTGGCACGTTCCACCAACCGCGCCGGCGGGATCGAGGGCGGCATGACCAACGGGGAGCCGCTGCGGGTGCGGGCGGCGATGAAGCCGATCTCGACGGTGCCCCGCGCGCTGGCCACGGTGGACATGGCCACCGGTGAGGAGGCCGTGGCCATCAACCAGCGCTCCGACGTGTGCGCCGTGCCCGCGGCCGGTGTCGTCGCCGAGGCGATGGTCGCCCTCGTCCTCGCCCAGGCCGCGCTGGAGAAGCTTGGCGGTGACTCCGTGGGCGAGACCGCCGCGAACCTGCGCACCTACCTGGTGAGCGTCGCGGCCCGGCACGGGCGGCCGTGAGCCCCGTGGTGGTGCTGGTCGGGCCCCCGGGCGCCGGCAAGTCCACCGTCGCCCGCAAGGTCGGCACCCGGCTCTCGCTCGCCGTCCTGGACACCGACGCCGTCGTCGAGGCCGTCGCCGGACGTCGGGTCGCCGACATCTTCACCACCGACGGTGAGGACGCCTTCCGTGCGATGGAGGAGCAGGCCGTCACCGACTCGCTCAGCTCCCACGACGGGGTGCTGAGCCTCGGTGGGGGAGCGGTGCTCTCCGCCCGGACCCGCGCCGCTCTGCACGGGCACCTCGTCGTGCTGCTCGAGGTGGGCATGACCGAAGGCATCCGTCGCACCGGGATGGGCACCACCCGCCCCCTGCTGGCCGGGATCAACCCGCGGGCCACCTACCGCGCGCTGCTCGAGGCCCGCATGCCGCTGTACCGGGAGGTCGCCACCCACGTGGTGAACACCGACCGGCGCAGCCCCGGCTCGGTCGCCGCCGATGTCGCCGCCCTCGTGCACCCCGAGCCCGGCGTGGGAGAGGATGGACAACCATGAGCGAACCGGTGCGGGTCCAGGTAACGGCCGAAACCCCTTACGACGTGGTGATCGGCCGCGGCCTGCTCACCGAGCTGACCGACGCCCTGGCCGGCACCACCACCGTCGCGATCATCCACCAACCCTCGCTGATCACCACCGCCGAGGCGGTCCGGGCGGCGCTGGAGCAGACCGGGGTGGACGCGCACCGGGTCGAGATCCCCGACGCCGAGGACGGCAAGGACCTCGCGGTGGCCGGGTTCTGCTGGGAGGTGCTGGGCCGCATCGGTCTCAACCGGCAGGACGCGGTGATCTCCCTGGGCGGGGGAGCGGCCACCGACCTGGCCGGGTTCGTCGCCGCCACGTGGATGCGGGGCGTGCGGGTGGTGCACGTGCCCACCACGCTGCTGGGCATGGTCGACGCGGCCGTCGGCGGCAAGGCCGGCATCAACACCGAGGCCGGGAAGAACCTGGTCGGCGCCTTCCACTCGCCGTCGGCCGTGCTGGTGGACCTCGCGACCCTGGAGACGCTGCCGCCGCTGGAGATCGTCGCCGGGATGGCGGAGATCATCAAGGCCGGCTTCCTGCACGACCCGCGCATCCTCGAGCTCGTCGAGGCCGATCCGTCCGCCGCGCTGGACCCCACCGGCGACGTGCTGCCCGAGCTGGTGAGGCGCGCCATCACCTACAAGGCCGAGGTGGTCTCCGGCGACCTCCGGGAGGCCGGTCGCCGTGAGGAGCTGAACTACGGGCACACCCTGGCCCACGCCATCGAGCGCCGAGAGCGCTACCGCTGGCGCCACGGCGCGGCGGTCAGCGTCGGGCTGGTGTTCGCCGCCGAGCTGGCGCGGCTGGCCGGGCGTCTGGACGACGCCACCGCCGACCGGCACGCCGCCGTCCTCGCCTCGGTGGGTCTGCCCACCACCTACGACGCCGACGCCCTGCCCCAGCTGTTGGAGGGCATGCGCACCGACAAGAAGAGCCGCTCCGGGGTGCTGCGGTTCGTCGTCCTCGACGGCCTCGCCCGCCCCGGCCGTCTCGAGGGCCCCGACCCGTCGCTGCTCGCCGCGGCGTACTCGGCGGTGGCCCGCGAACCGGGAACGTCCAGCACCGGGGTGCTGCTGTGAACCGGGTTCTCGTGCTGAACGGCCCGAACCTCGGGCGCCTAGGGCGACGCCAGCCCGAGGTCTACGGCGCCACCACCTACGACGACCTGGTGGCGCTGTGCGAGCGCACCGGCACCGAGCTGGGCCTGCAGGTCGACGTCCGTCAGAGCGACGACGAGGTGCAGCTGCTGGGGTGGGTGCACGGCGCGGCCGACGCAGGGGAGCCGGTGGTGCTCAACGCCGGGGGCCTCACCCACACCTCGGTGGTGCTGCGCGACGCCTGCGCCGAGCTGAGGGCGCCGTGGGTGGAGGTTCACATCTCCAACGTTCATGCGCGCGAAGGGTTCCGGGCGCACTCCTACCTCTCGGCCATCGCCACCGGCAGCATCGTCGGGCTCGGCGTCACCGGCTACGTGCTGGCCCTGCGGTTCCTTGCCGAGCACTCAGCAGCGCCCGTTCGGTGAGCGTGCGCACGAGGTGGCGACGGTAGGGGACACCGCCGTGCATGTCGGCCGACGGCGAGGTTCCTTCGTCGGCCACTGCGGCAGCCTCCGCCGCTGAAGCACCCTGGGCCAGCGCCTGCTCGGT
>JBDTDI010000224.1:0-7886 GCA_039923155.1 Mycobacteriaceae bacterium
CCTCCCGCACGACGTGTCGGTCGAGGGCGACGAGATCGTGGTGGGGGACAAGCGGATCAAGGCTCTCGCGATCAAGGAGGGCCCGGCCGCCCTTCCGTGGGGTGAGCTCGGCGTGGACGTGGTCATCGAGTCGACCGGCATCTTCACCGACGCCGCCAAGGCCCGCGGGCACCTCGAGGCCGGCGCCAAGAAGGTGATCGTGTCCGCGCCGGCCAAGGGCGAGGACCTCACCGTCGTCATGGGGGTGAACCACGACGAGTACGACGGCAGCCAGGACATCATCTCCAACGCCTCCTGCACCACCAACTGCCTCGGCCCGATGGCCAAGGTCCTCGACGAGGCCTTCGGCATCGAGAGTGGCCTGATGACCACCATCCACGCCTACACCCAGGACCAGAACCTGCAGGACGGCCCGCACTCCGACCTGCGTCGGGCCCGGGCCGCGGCGATCAACGTGGTGCCCACCTCCACCGGTGCGGCCAAGGCCATCTCGCTGGTGCTGCCCCAGCTCAAGGGCAAGCTCGACGGGTACGCGCTGCGGGTGCCCGTGCCGACCGGTTCGGCAACCGACCTGACGGTGACGGTCAAGACCCCGACGACCGCCGAGGCCGTCAACGCCGCGTTCAAGGCGGCCGCCGAGGGGGAGCTCAAGGGCTTCCTGACCTATACCGAGGCCCCGATCGTGTCCTCCGACATCGTCACCGACCCGTCGTCGTGCATCTTCGACTCCGGGCTGACCAAGGTGATCGAGAACCAGGTCAAGATCGTCGGCTGGTACGACAACGAGTGGGGATACTCCAACCGCCTCGTCGACCTGACCGACCTGATCGGCTCGAAGCTCTGATGAAGGTGCTCGCCGACCTGTCGTCGCACGATCTCGCGGGGCACGCGGTGCTGGTGCGCTCGGATCTCAACGTGCCGTTGGAGGCGGGGGAGATCACCGACGCCGGACGCATCGAGGCCTCGGTACCGACCCTGCGGGCGTTGGCCGAGGCCGGCGCGCGCGTGGTCGTCACCGCCCACCTCGGTCGTCCCGACGGACCCGACACCGAGCACAGCCTCGCGCCGATCGCGCAGCGGCTGGCCCATCTGCTGGACCGACCGGTGCAGGTCGCCACCGACGTGGTCGGCGAGTCCGCGCACGCGCTGGCGGCGGCACTGGCCGATGGCGAGGTGCTGCTGTTGGAGAACGTGCGCTTCGACGCCCGCGAGACCAGCAAGGACGACGCCGAGCGGGGGGCGTTGGCCGACGAGCTCGTCGCGGTGGTGTCCGCGGCCGGCACAGACCCGGTGTTCGTCTCCGACGGCTTCGGCGTGGTGCACCGCAAGCAGGCCTCGGTGTACGACGTGGCCACCCGTCTGCCCGCCTACGCCGGGGGACTGGTGCAGACCGAGACCGAGGTGCTGCGCAAGCTCACCGAGAACCCGGCCCGTCCCTACGCGGTGGTGCTCGGCGGGTCCAAGGTCAGCGACAAGATCGGTGTCATCTCAGCACTCGCCCCCCAGGTCGACGGGCTGTTCATCGGCGGCGGGATGTGTTTCACCTTCCTCGCCGCCCAAGGTCACGGCGTCGGTGACTCGCTGCTCCAGCCGGAGATGGTGGAGACCTGCCGCGACCTGCTCGACCGCTTCGGAGACAAGATCTACCTGCCGGTCGACGTGGTGGTCGCCGAGGCGTTCGCGCCCGACGCCCCCATCCAGACCGTGCCCGCGACGGAGATCCCCGACGGGTGGAAGGGCCTGGACATCGGGCCAGCCACCGTCGAACGGTTCGCGCAGGGGCTGGCCCAGGCCCGCACCGTGTTCTGGAACGGTCCGATGGGGGTGTTCGAGATGGCGGCGTTCGCCGGCGGGACCCGGGGTGTGGCCGAGGCTATCGCGTCGGTCACCGAGAACGAGGGAGCGTTCAGCGTGGTCGGAGGTGGTGACTCGGCGGCCGCGGTCCGGGCCCTGGAGATCGGCGAGGAACGCTTCAGCCACATCTCCACCGGGGGTGGGGCGTCGTTGGAGCAGCTCGAGGGCAAGGCCCTGCCCGGCCTGACCGTGCTGGAGCAGGGCTGATGGCCCGGACCCCGCTGATCGCGGGCAACTGGAAGATGAACCTCAACCACTACGAGGCCATCGCCCTGGTCCAAAAGATCGCGTTCTCGTTGCCCGCCAAGTACTTCGACAAGGTCGACGTCACCGTCATTCCGCCGTTCACCGACCTGCGCAGCGTGCAGACCCTGGTCGACGCCGACAAGCTGTTGCTCACCTACGGAGCGCAGGACCTCTCGCCGCACCCCTCCGGCGCGCACACCGGTGACGTCAGCGGTGCGATGCTCGCCAAGCTCGGGTGCAGCTACGTGGTGGTCGGACACTCCGAGCGTCGCAGCGACCACCTCGAGGACGACGCGCTGGTCGCGGCCAAGGCTGCCGCCGCCCTCGCCCACGGCATCACCCCGATCGTCTGCGTCGGTGAGGACCTGGCGGTTCGCGAGGCGGGCGAGCACCGTGAGCACTGCGTCGACCAGCTCCGCGGGTCGTTGGCCGGGCTCGGCGCCGACCAGGTCGCACAGGTCGTGGTGGCGTACGAACCGGTGTGGGCCATCGGCACCGGTCGGGTCGCTACCCCCGCCGACGCCCAGGAGGTGTGCAGCGCCATCCGCGAGGTGCTCGTCGAGCTCGGTGGCGCAGCCTGCGGCGAGACGGTGCGCGTGCTCTACGGTGGCTCGGTCACGTCCAAGAACATTGCCGACATCGTCGCCGAGACCGACGTCGACGGAGCTCTCGTCGGCGGCGCGAGCCTGAAGGCGGACGACTTCGCCACCCTGTGCGCGATTGCGGCCGGCGGGCCCCTGCCCTGACGCTGTGGCCCTCGTGCAGGGGTCCGGCCCGTCCCCGCCCTGACGCACCCGGGTTGCCGCCTCGTCCGCCCACTCCCGGCGAGGCCGTATCCTGGGCCGCAGGCGCACCCCGCCCGACGCGGAGAACCCCTGTCGGGCGTCCCCATCCGGAAGGTTGACATGCTTGTTCTGCAGATCCTGGTCATCGTGTCGAGCTTGACGCTGATGCTGCTGATCCTGCTGCACCGCGGCAAGGGCGGTGGACTTTCGACATTGTTCGGTGGCGGCGTGCAGTCCAACCTGTCCGGGTCCAGCGTGGTGGAGAAGAACCTCGACCGGTTGACGCTGTTCACGGGTTCGATCTGGATCATCAGCATCATCGGCATCGGTCTGCTCATCAAGGTGGGCTGATGAGCAGCTCTATCCGCGGCAGCCGCATCGGCGCCGGCCCCATGGGGGAGAACGAGCGCGGGGAGTCCGCACCGCGGCAGCGGGTGCCCTACTTCTGCGCGAACGGCCACCGCAGCACGCCCGCCTTCGCGCACGACGCCGAGCTGCCCGAGGAGTGGGACTGCCCACGGTGCGGGCTGCCGGCCGGCCGTGACGAGCAGGCCCCACCGCCGGCGAGCCGGGTTGCGCCGTACAAGACCCACCTCGCGTACGTGCAGGAGCGCCGCACCGACGCCGACGGTGAGGCGCTGCTCGAGGAGGCCCTGGCCCGGCTCAAGGAGCGCCGCGGCCGATAGCGTGAACTGGCGGCAGGCCTCAGGCCGCGGCGGGGCCGTAGGTCAGGTGCACGACCCCGTTGGCGAAGGACTCCGAGCCGAGCAGGGTGAGCATCACCTCCGGTGCACCCTCACCGAACAGCTTGGGGCCGGCGCCGAGGGCCACCGGGTACACCCAGAGGTGGAGCTCGTCGATGAGCCCATCCGCAAGCATCGCCCGGACCAGGGTGCCGCTGCCGTAGACGTAGATGCCGGTGCGGACGCTGTCCTTGAGCCGCTGGATCGCGACCGCGTCGTAGGGGCCGAGGACCGACGAGTTCGACCAGCCGCTGACATCGTCGAGGGTGGCGGAGACGACGTGCTTGGGGGCGCTGTTGAAGAACGGAGCGCCGGGGTCGTCGACCATGTCCTTGCTCGTCCACGCCGGGCCGGACTCGACCCACGTGGTGCGGCCGAGCAGCACCACCTCCGAGCCCTGGTCGGTGAGCCGGCTCATAGCCGCACTCATCTCGTCGGTGAACGGGCGGTCGAAGGTGAACGTGGGGACCCCGATGACCCCGTCGAGGGTGATGAACTCGCTGACCTTGATGGCGCCCATGGCGTGCTCCTTGCGTCGTCGGTCGTCGGTCGTCGGTGAGCGGCGGTTGGGGCGGTAGACCATGCGGTGGGTGAGAACTCATCGCCGGCGGTGATGTCCGGTTCTTCCATCGCGGGGGCGGCTGAAGCTCGGGGTATCGGCAGGGTCACCCAGCTCATGCATCGACTCACTCTCCCTGCTGGGTGAGCAGTGGTCATGGGGTCCGGCAACCGGGTACCCAACCTCGATAGCGTGGAGCAGTGACGTCATCGCTGCCGGTCCGGGTGCGCGCAGCGTGCAGGCGGGCCGAGCGCGCAGCCGGGGAGGTGCACGAACATCTGGGTCGCCGCTCGCGCAGGTTCCTGCTGCTGACCCGGCGATCGGCGGCGGAGTTCATCGACGACGACTGCCCCCAGCTCGCGGCCGCGGTGTCCTATCACGTCCTGCTCTCGATCTTCCCGTTGATGATCATGGTGGCCTCGCTGTTCGGGCTTTTCGCCGACCGCCAGTCGGTGCGGGACAACGTGGTCAACGGGGTCACCACCTACGTTCCGCTGAGTCCGAGCGGTCAGCAGTCCCTCGGCGACCTGGTCGGTCAGCTGCAGGGTGGTGTGGCGGCGGTCGGCCTCATCGGGCTGCTCGGACTGTTCATCTCGGCGAGCGGCATGATGACCGCTGTTCGACGCGCCCTCACCGCCGCGTGGGACGCCGACACCTGCCGCACCTTCGTCCGCGGCAAGCTCCTCGACCTCGGCCTGGTCGTCGTGGCCGGGATCATCCTGACGTTCTCGTTCGCGCTGACGATCGGCGTGCGGCTCGCCCGGTCCGGCAGCGCCGGGGCTGCCGACGCCTTCGGACCTCTTGGCCCGCTCGTCGAGGCGACCGGCTGGCTGGTCGGGTTCTTCGTGCCAACCCTTCTCGCTTTCGCCCTCTTCAGCTACCTGTACTCGGTGGTCCCCGCCGTCGACACCCGGTTCGTCGACATCTGGCCCGGGGCGCTGGTCGGCGCGCTCGGCTTCCAGGTGCTCAAGGAAGGGTTCGCCTTCTACCTGGACCACTTCGCCAACTACAACGCCATCTACGGCTCTCTCGGCGCCGCTGCAGCCTTCATCTTCTTCGTCTACCTGTCGGCGAACGTGTTCCTGTTCGGGGCGGAGGTTGCGTCGGAGCGCCCGTGGCTCCCGTCGGGGGGCGACGATCCGGCCCGCTGAGCCACGAGGACCCGACGGTCTCGACCTGGCCACGGCGGGAGCACCCCACCCACCGGTCACGCCGACGGGGTGGTGGGCGACGTCAGTGCAGGGGCGGCAGCAGGTCCCGGGGCAGGGCCGAGGCCGCGGCGCGGTCGAGGATCCACAGGGTGCGGCGCAGACCGCGGGCCCCGGCGGCGGGCACAGCGACCTCACCGGCACCCCCGAGACCGAGCTGCACGGCCCCGGCCTTGCCCTCACCGGTCACGCACAACCACACCTGGGAGGCCTGGCGGATGGCGGGCAGGGTGAGGCTTATCCGGGTGGGCGGCGGCTTGGGACAGCTGCGCACCGCGAC
Source organism: Mycobacteriaceae bacterium (assembly GCA_039923155.1). Lineage (GTDB taxonomy): Bacteria > Actinomycetota > Actinomycetes > Mycobacteriales > Mycobacteriaceae > Rhodococcus_D. The sequence continues at coordinate 5,676 of JBDTDI010000224.1, forward strand.
GACGCTGCGCTCCTGCTCGTACACCGCGGCGGAGTCGGGAAACACCGAGGCCACGTGGCCTTCAACGCCGACGCCCAGCAGAACAACGTCGAAACGGGGCACGTCGGCGTGATCCTCGGGGTGGCTGCGGCGTGCCAGCACCGCGGCGTACGCCGCCGCCGCGGCCTCGGGGTCGTCGCCGTGCACCCCGTCGGAGGCGGCCATGGTGAACACGCGGTCGGGGTCGACGTCCACGTGGTCCAGCAGCGCCGCCCGCGCCTGGGTGTCGTTGCGATCGGGGTGACCAGCGGGCAGGAAGCGCTCGTCACCCCAGAACACGTCGACCCGGCGCCAGTCGATGGCCCCGCAGGCGGGGGAGCGTCGCAGCTGCTCGAGCACCGCCGTCCCGGAGCCGCCGCCGGCGACCACCAGCGAGGCGGAGCCCCTGGCGGCCTGGGCGTCGACCAGCACCGTCACCACCCGAGCAGCGACCGCGGTGGCAAGCACGGCGGGGTCGGCGTGGACGACGACCTCGGCCGGCGCGCTCATCGCGGGGCCAGTGGGGACTTCGCCTGCGCACGGGACCGTTTCACCAGCGACAACCCGCCCAGCGCCCGGCGGTAGATCTCGTCGGGGTCCAGGCGCCGCAGCTCCTCGGCCAGGCAGTCGCGGACCTGGCGCCGGGCCAGGGCCACGGTGCGGTCGGGCTGCCCGGGCTGGGTGAGCACCCCGGTGGCCCCTTCCGGTCGGATCAGGGCCACCGGGCCGGAGCGCCGTTCCAGCTGCACCGATCCGATGCCCTCGCCACCGCGGATGCGACGCACCGGGACGTCCATGCTCGACGCGAGCCACCCGGCCAGCAGGTCCGAGGACGGTGATCCCGGCCCACCCGTGACGGTCGCCCCGGTCACCGCCTCGTAGGGCGGCTGGTCCAGGGCGGAGGCCAGCAGCGCCCGCCACGGGGTGAGCCGGCTCCAGGCCAGGTCGGTGTCGCCGTCGGCGTAGGTGGCCAGCCGCGAGGCCAGCGACTTGCTCGGGTTTGCTGACGACGACGCGTCGGTGATCCGTCGGTTGGCCAGCTTCCCGATGGGGTCGGCGGACGGGGTGACCGGGGGCTCACCGGGCCACCACGCGACCACCGGGGTGTCGGGCAGCAGGAACGGCACGACGACGCTGTCGGCGTGGTCGGCCAGCGGCCCGTAGAGCCGGAGCACGACCACCTCCGAGGCCCCGGCGTCACCGCCCACGCGGATCTGCGCGTCGAGGCGAGCCACCGCCTTCCGGGCCCCGCGGGCCAGCACGATGACCCGGCAGGGGTGCTCGTGGCTGGCCTCGTTCGCGGCGAGGATGGCCTGCTCGGTGTCCGCACCGTCGTCGGTGACGATGATCAGCGTCAGCACCCGGCCGGTGGTGACGGCGCCGCCGCTCACCCGCAGCTGCACCATCCGCTTGTTCACGTTGCTCGTCGTGGTCGACGGCAGGTCGATGATCATGGTCGCGCTCCTCGCGCTCGGGCGATCATGGTCGCGCTCCTGAGTTCGACGGGGCCGGCGCTCGGGCGATCACGGTCGCCGCCAGGTCCGGCCGGTCCGCGCCATCATCTCGTCGGCCGATCTCGGCCCCCAGGTGCCCGACTGGTAGGGGTCGGGTCGGCCCTCGGTGGCCCAGTGCTCGATCACCGGGTCCAGGATCTTCCAGCTCAGCTCCACCTCGGCGTTCACCGGGAACAACGAGGGCTCGCCGAGCAGCACGTCCAGGATGAGCCGCTCGTAGGCCTCCGGCGAGCTCTCCGTGAACGCCTGCCCGTAGCTGAAGTCCATGTTGACGTCGCGGACCTCCATGCCCGTGCCGGGCACCTTGGAGCCGAAGCGCAGCGTGATGCCCTCGTCGGGCTGCACCCGGATGACCAGGGCGTTCTGGCCCAGCTCCTCGGTCATCGTGGCGTCGAAGGGCAGGTGCGGCGCCCGCTTGAACACCACCGCCACCTCGGTGACCCGGCGACCCAACCGCTTGCCCGTGCGCAGGTAGAACGGCACCCCCGCCCAGCGGCGGGTGTCCACCTCGCAGGTGATGGCCGCGTAGGTCTCGGTGGTGGAGTCGGCGGCGAAACCGGCCTCGCCGAGGAGCCCGGTGACCTGCGTACCGCCCTGCCAGCCACCGGCGTACTGCCCGCGCGCGGTGGTCTCGTCCAGCGGCTGGGCGAGACGCACCGCGGAGAGCACCTTGACCTTC
>JBDTDI010000225.1:0-4842 GCA_039923155.1 Mycobacteriaceae bacterium
TCCACCCCAGCTCCTGCAGCCAGTCCGCGGCCGGGGGTTCGACCAGTCCCAGGCGACCCGGGCCGGGGACGACGGAGCGGGACCTCGGTGGGCTCACGGTGGGCTCACTGCGGCCCGAGCAGCGGCAGCGTGCGGGTGGCGGGGGGCGGGTGCGCAGCGAGCTGGACGAACCGCTCGGCGATCGGTCGCCAGGTCTCCGCCAGGTCCTCGTGGGCCAGCTCGAGCAGCTCGTCCGAGCCCGGGGCGGCGGGGCGCTGGGCGGCCGGGGCGGTCGCAGCCACCTCGGGCTCAGCGGCCATCCACTGGCGCAGCAGCTCGGGGGTGGTCTCGATGTGGAACTGCAGGCCCCAGGCCGATGGGCCGACCCGGAAGGCCTGGTTGGTGCACTGCGGCGACACCGCGAGCAGGGTCGCGCCGGGTGGCAGCCGGGTGACCTCGTCGGAGTTGAACGTCACCACGTCGGGGGTGAAGGGCAGCGTCGCCAGCAGCGGGTCGTCGGCGGCGGCGTCCCGCTTGGCCACCAGCCGGACCCCCGCCGACGGCCCCTGAGCCATCCGGGCCACCGCTCCCCCGGTCGCCAGGGCCAGCAGCTGCGCGCCGAGACAGATCCCCAGGACCGGCACCCGTTGCTGCACCGCCACGCCCAGCAGGGCTCGCACCGCGGGCAACCAGGGGTGCTCGGCGTCGTCGGCGGCGCCCATCTCCCCACCCAGGCACACCAGCGCGTCCACCCCGACGAGATCGGTGGGCACCGGGTCCCCGGCGAACGGGGCCACCAGCACCAGCTCGGCGCCGGCGTCGGTGAACCACCCGCCCAGCGGGCCCAGCGGGTCGGTCACCGACGGTTGCAGCACGAGCAGGGTGGTCACGTCGGCGAGCCTAGCGAGCCGCACCGAGGTGCTCGGCCACGATCTGCGCGCTCAGCAGCACCAGCGGCAGGCCCCCGCCCGGGTGGGCGGAACCCCCGACGGAGAACAGCCCGCTGACCCGGCTGCGGTTGGGGGCCCGCAGGAACGCGGCCGCCGCGCCGTGCGAGGAGCTGCCGTAGATGCTCCCGCCCGGCGCCCCGGTGGTGCGCTCGAGGTCGGCGGGGGTGAGCACCCGCTGGGTGAGCACCTCACCGAGGTCCACCCCGCGCGAGCGCAGCAGGCTCAGCACCCGTTCGGCCTGGCCGGGACCGGCTGCGTCCCAGTCGGTTCCGCGACGCGGGTCGTGGCGGGGGGCGTTGACCAGAACAAACACGGCGCGGTGGCCGGGCGGCGCGGTGCTGGGGTCGTCAGGACAGGTGAGGTAGATGGCGGGGTCGTGGGCGGGGCGCCCGGCGAAGACGTCGTCGAACTCGGCGTCGTAGTCGGCGGGAAACGTCACCGTGTGGTGACCGATCGGGCGCCCGTTCACCGCCGGCACACCCCGCACTCCGAGCAGCAGCACGAGACCGGCCAGCGACGGCTCGGGCGCCGGCAGGTGGCGGCGCGGCGCGGCGCGGCCGAGCAGCGTGGAGGTGACGGTGTGGTCGGTGCCGCTGACGACGACGTCCGCGGGCAGCCGTTCACCGTCAGCCAGCTGGACCCCGGTCACGGCGCCTGCCGCCGTCTCGATCCGGACGACCCGGGCGTCGGTGCGCACCGTCACCCCCACATCCCGGGCCCCGACCTCCAGGGCGTCGACGATGCGCCGCAGACCCCCGGGAACGTAGTGGGCCCCGAAGACCTGCTCGACGTGGGGCACGGTGACCAGCGGCGCGGGGGTCCGTCGTGGGTCGGAGCCGGTGTAGGTGGCGTAGCGGTCGAGCACCATCTGCAGCCGTGGGTCCCGCAGGTAACGCTGCCCCACCTGTCGCAGGGTCCGCCAGGGGGCGACCTGCGCCAGGGCCGGTAACCGGGTGGCTTGCGCGGCCAGGGCCAGCGGGGTGAGGTTGCGCCGCAGGAAGGGTTGCTCGACGACGTCGAACACCTCGCGCGCGTAGGCCATCAGCGCAGCCCAGTCGCGTGCGGCGCTGCCCCCGAGCTGTGCCCCCATCGCCGCGGCGACCCGCGGCGGTGGGCCGTCGGGCACGACGAGGGTGGTGCCGTCGGCGAAGTGGTAGGTGAAGGCCGGGTCCAGGCGCACTGTCTCCAGGGGGGTCGCACCCACGGCGACCAGGGTCTCGGCGAGCAGCTCGGGCCAGGTCAGCAGGCTGGGACCGGTGTCCCAGGTGAAGCCGTCGGCACTGGCGGTGCCGAGCTTGCCCCCCGTGCTGGACGCCGCCTCGAGCAGGCTCACCCCGTGCCCGCCCGCGGCCAGGCGCCCCGCCACGGCCAGGCCGGCCACGCCCGCCCCGAGAACCACCACCGCTGCCACGCCGGTGACCCTAGGGCCGCTGCGCGCCCGACGCCCGGCTCACGAGTGCGCTGTCGTGGCGCCACGGTGTCCCTACAACCGCAGTGACGTCCGCAGCTCGTGCGGGGTGACCTGCGAGCGGTAGGCGTCCCACTCGGCCCGCTTGTTGCGCAGGAAGTAGTCGAAGACGTGCTCGCCGAGCGCCTCGGCCACCAGCTCCGAGCTCTCCATCGCCCTCAGCGCGTCACCCAGGCTCTGCGGCAGCTCGGTGTAGCCCATGGCGCGGCGCTCGGCCACGGTCAGCGACCACACGTCGTCCTCCGAGGCCGGGGCCAGCGGGTAGGACTCGGCGATGCCCTTCAGCCCGGCCGCAAGCATGACGGCGAAGGCGAGGTAGGGGTTGCAGGCGGAGTCGGGGGTGCGGACCTCGACACGCCGCGACGAGGCCTTGCCCGGGGTGTACATCGGGACCCGGATGAGGGCCGAGCGGTTGGCCGCGCCCCAGGAGACCGCCGTTGGGGCCTCACCACCGGTGACCAGACGCTTGTAGGAGTTGACCCACTGGTTGGTGACCGCGCTGATCTCCCCGGCGTGGTGCAGGATCCCCGCGATGAAGGCCTTGCCGGTGGCGGAGAGCTGGTTCTCGTCGTCGGGGTCGTGGAAGGCGTTGGTGTCGCCCTCGAACAGGCTCATGTGGGTGTGCATGGCCGAGCCGGCCGCGTGCTCGAACGGCTTGGGCATGAACGTGGCGCGCACCCCCTCGTCGAGCGCGACCTCCTTGACCAGGTAGCGGAAGGTCATGACGTTGTTGGCCATGCTGAGCGCGTCGGAGTAGCGCAGGTCGATCTCCTGCTGACCGGGCGCGGCCTCGTGGTGGCTGAACTCCACGGAGATGCTCATCGACTCGAGCGCGTCGATCGCCGCCCGCCGGAAGTTGGGGGCGATGTCGTTGACGGACTGGTCGAAGTAACCGCCGCCGTCGGCGGGCACCGGCGGGCTGCCGTCGGTGGGTGCGGAGCTGAGCAGGAAGAACTCGATCTCCGGGTGCACGTAGCAGCTGAAGCCCATCTCGTTGGCCTTGTTCAGCTGGCGTCGCAGCACGTGCCGCGGATCGGCCCAGGACGGTGAGCCGTCGGGCATGGCGATGTCGCAGAACATGCGGGCCGAGTGCTGGCGCCCGTCCGGGTCGACGAAGGGCAGCACCTGGAACGTCGACGGGTCGGGCTTGGCCACCGTGTCGGCCTCGGAGACCCGGGAGAAGCCCTCGATGGACGAGCCGTCGAAGCCGATGCCCTCGGCGAACGCACCCTCCAGCTCGGCTGGCGCGACGGCGACGGACTTGAGGAAGCCCAGCACGTCGGTGAACCACAGCCGCACGAAGCGAATGTCGCGCTCCTCCAACGTCCTGAGCACGAACTCCTGCTGGCGGTCCATGGTTTGTCACCCTAGGCAGCGCCTGTTACGTCCGTGTTTCGCCGGCCCCGCTCAGCACGTCAGACCGGGAGGGGGCGTCCGCAGCTCGGTGAGGTAGGTGCTCACCGCGTCGTCGACGCAGGACACCCCGTCGAAGGCCACGGTGTGCTGGGTGCCGCGGTAGGTGATCAGGGCGCCACCCAGCTGTCGCGCCAGCTGCACCCCGGCCTGGTAGGGGGTCGCCGGGTCACCGGTGGTCGAGATGACGACGGTCGGCGCGAGACCGACGACCTTCGGCGCGTGCGGTGTGCCGGTGTGGGGTACCGGCCAGAAGGCGCAGGTGTTGAGCGGCGCCCTGCCGCTACCCATGCCGTCGTCGAGGAACGGCGCCGCCGTGCGGTAGGCGGCGTCGGCGGCGTCGGTGACCGCGCGGTCGGTCACCGGGGGGTCGTCGACGCACCGGATCGCGGTGAACGCGTCGTCCTCGTGCGAGTAGTGCCCGTCGGGGCCGCGCCCGGAGTAGACGTCGGCCAGCTTTAGCAGGGTGTCGCCGCGGCCCTGGGTGAGCTGGGCCAGCCCCGTCGTCAGCGCCGGCCACAGCTGCGGTGAGTACAGCGCCTGCAGCGTGCCGGTGACCGCGTCGTTGTAGCCCAGTCCCCGTGGGCCCTCGGTCGGCACCGGCGAGGCGATCAACGGGACCGTGAGCGCGCGGAACCGGGCGTCGAACTGAGCCGGGTCGTCACCCAGCGGACATCCGGCACGGGTGGCGCAGTCCTTGGCGAACGCGGTGAACGCGCCCTCGAAGCCGGTGGCCTGCCCGATCAGCTCCTGGACCGGGCTGGCTTCAGGATCCAGGGCCCCGTCGAGCACCATGGCCCGCACGTTGGCCGGGAACTTCTCTGCGTAGCTCGTACCGATGCGGGTGCCGTAGGAGAAGCCGACGTAGGTCAGCTTGGCGTCACCGAGCACGGAGCGGATGACGTCCATGTCCTGCACCACCTCCCGCGTCCCCACGTGCTCGAGCACGTCGTCGCCGACCCGGGCGGCGCACTTGCCGGCGAACGCCTTCTCCTCCTTCTCGGTCTGCGCGATGCCCGCCGGGGAGGTGTC
>JBDTDI010000226.1:0-3374 GCA_039923155.1 Mycobacteriaceae bacterium
GACCACCGGTGTGGTGGTCGCCCTCCTCTCGGAGCTGGGTCGCGGTTCGGCTCAGCCGACGGGAGCACCCTCCACGATGGTCGCGTCGAGGTCCCGCAGGCGTGCCTCGTGCTCGTGGCCGTGGTGCGCGCAGAACAACAGCTCGCCACCCGAGGGCAGGAGCACCCGTACCCGGGCAGCCGCACCGCAGCGGTCACAGCGGTCGGCGGTGGTGATCTCGGGGATGGTCAAAGTCCCGGTCATGACTCCTCCGTCCTGACGTCCGCTCGCGGCGGGCGTCTTAGGTGGTGCTTGCTCCACCGGTGTCACGACGACTCCGTGGGACTCACTCTGTCAGACGCTCCAGACTCCCGCCGTGTTCCCGGCCGCCTCCGGACGTGATGTGACCGACTCGAGACCCGGTGGCGGCGGTTGCCGTCCTGGGCGGTCGGCCCCGTAGGTTCGGTGCGTGCGGACGACCGGGGCGCGGGTGCCGCACGGACGCCGAGGAGTCGCCGACGTGCCGGCGCCGCTGCTGTTCGCGCTGTCGGGCTCGTCGCTGTACCTCGGTGCGGCGATCGGGGTGTTTCTGTTCGACCGGGTGGACCCGGCGGGGGTCGCCTGGCTGCGCACGGTGGGCGCGGCGGTGGTGCTGCTGGCCTGGCGGCGACCGGGACGATCGGCGTGGCGAGGCCGCCGGCTGCTGCTGGCCGGGGTGTTCGGCACGGTGACCGCAGGCATGAACGTCATGTTCTACGAGGCCATCGACCGGATCCCGCTCGGCACGGCGGTGGCGGTGGAGTTCCTGGGTCCGGTCGCGGTGGCCGCCGTGGGCTCCCGCCGCCCGCGCGACGTGGCAGGTCTGCTGATGGTGGTGGGCGGGGTGGTGCTCATCGCGGACGTGCAGCTGACCGCGAGCCCCGCCGGCGTGGCCTTCGTCCTCGCTGCGGCGGCCTTGTGGGCGGGTTACATCGTCCTCGGCAAGCGGGTGTCCGACGGTGGTTCGGGCATCGACGACCTCGCGGTCGGTCTGGCGGTGGCTGCGGTGCTGCTCAGCCCGCTGGGTCTGACCACGGGGGCGGTGTGGACCTCGCCGTCGCTGCTGGTGCTCGGCCTGGGGGTGGGGGTGCTGTCCTCGGTGGTGCCCTACGTGCTCGACCAGGTGGTGCTGCGCCGGGTGGGCCGGGCGCGCTTCGCGCTGCTGCTGGCCCTGCTGCCGGCGACCGCCTCCGTGGTGGGGGTCGCGGTGCTGCGCCAGGTGCCGACGGTGGGGGAGCTCGCGGGCATCGTGCTCGTTGTGGCGGCCCTCGTCGTCACGGGCCGGTCGACGACCTCCCGAGGCGTCCCGCTGGAGCCGACCGGAGGATGAGGGCGGAGCGCCGTCGGAGCTGTCGGGGCCGACCCGATGCTCCCCGAGGGACCAGAGGCTCCAGGGGCGCTGGGAGTGCCAGGGGTGCTGAGCACTGGCTCGGTACAGACCTCGAGCTCGGTACAGACCTGACGGTGTGTACCGAGCCGTTGGGGCGGCGACGTGTGCCTCAGGCCCCGCGACCGTGCGTGGCGGGGTCGGCGTCCTGCTGCTGAGCGCCGACCGTGCGTACACACCGAGCCGCGGCCGCCAGGCCCCGCGCCAGGCACTGCTCGTCACCCGCCCCGGTGAGGAGCCCCGCGATCGCGCCCGCAGCGAACGCGTCGCCAGCGCCCACGGTGTCGACGACCAGGGTCGGAACCGCCGGAGCTCGGCGCACGTTTCCGCCGGTGACCCACACGGCGCCGTGCACGCCGCACGTCACCGCCACCCGGGTGTGCTCGGTCGACAGGTCCAGGGCCGCGCCGGCCGGGTCGCGGCACCCGGTCAGCAGGGCCGCCTCCTCGGCGTTGGGCAGCAGCAGGTCGCAGCCCGCGACGTCAGCACGAAATCGGGACGGCCCGTACCCCTGGAGGGGAGCGACGGACGCGGGGTCGAGCGAGACCGTCAGACCGAGGTCCCGGGCGCGGCGCAGAGCCCCCAGGGCGGCATCTCGGGGCGGCCCGAACAGCGCGTAACCCGAGACGTGCAGGTGGCGGTGGGCGGCGAGCAGCGCGTTGGGCACGTCGGTCGCTCGCAGGTGCAGGTTGGCCCCGCGGTCGCTGGCCATGCTGCGCTCACCGTCGGCCCCGACGAGCACCACCACCGTCCCGGTGCTCGCCGTGGGCACGGTCCGCAACCTCACCCGCACCCCGCGGTCCCGCAGCATCGCGGCGGTGGCCGCTCCACCGTCGGCCCCGACGCAGCCGACCATCGTGACCGTCAGGCCCTCCGACGCCAGGCCGGCGGCGACGTTCGCCCCTGCGCCGCCGGGCAGCAGGCGGATGCGCGCGCTGGTGTCGGTGCCGTGGGCCACGGGGGCGGCGGTGTGCACCACGACGTCGAGCCCGACGTCGCCCAGCACGAGCACGTCGCCCACTCAGGCCTGCCCGACCGCCAGCGCAACGGCGACCTGCGCGGCCAGCGCGGCGTTGCGCAGCACCAGCGTCACGTTGACCTCCCGGGTGCGCCCGTTGCTCGTCGTGTGCAGGTGGTCGAGGACGAAGGGGGTGATCTCCTTGCCGGACACCCCTGCGACATCGGCGGCGCCCAGTGCCTCGGTGATGGCCGCATCGTGCTCGGCGGGGTCCATCGCCAGCTCGGCGGGCAACGGGTTGGCCACCACCAGCGCTGCGCAGCTCAGACCCTGCCCGGCGGCGAACACCCGGGCCAGCTCGGCCGGGTCCTCGCACCGGTGGTGGACGACGGAACCGGAGTCGGTCACGTAGAAGCCGGGGAACGTGTGGGTGCGGTAGCCCACCACGGTGACCGACAACGACTCCAGGCGCTCCAGGGTGGCGGGCACGTCGAGGATCGACTTCACCCCGGCGCACACCACCACGATCCTGGTGCGGGACAACGTGGTCAGGTCGGCGGACTCGTCGAAGCTCGCCGACGCGCCCCGGTGCACGCCGCCCAGGCCGCCGGTGGCGAACACGCGCACGCCCGCAGCCTGGGCGAGCACCGCGGTGCTGGCCACCGTGGTCGCGCCACTGCCGCCGGTACCCAGGACCACAGGCAGGTCCCGGGTGCTCAGCTTGGCCAGGGTGTCGTCGCCGCAGACCCGCTCGAGCTCGGCGGCCCCGAGCCCGACCCGGGCGACCCCGTCGAGGACCGCGATCGTCGCTGGCACCGCCCCCTGCTCGCGCACCACCGCCTCCAGCTGCCGTGCGGTGGCCAGGTTCCCCGGACGGGGCAGCCCGTGAGCGAGCAGGGTGGACTCCAGGGCGACCACCGCACGGCCTTCGGCGAGGGCGTCGCCCACCTCCGCGTGGAGCCGGACAGGGGGCGGCGGCGTGGAAGCTGCAGGCACGTGCGCATCCTCACA
>JBDTDI010000227.1:0-6560 GCA_039923155.1 Mycobacteriaceae bacterium
GCCTGGGGGTGGAGGCGATCGGGCTCTACCAGCTGCACCGTCCCGATCCCGACGTCCCGCTGGCCGACTCCGTGGGCGTCCTCGCCGAGCTGCTGGACGCGGGCCTGGTCGTGATGGCGGGGGTGTCCAACCTCGACCCGGAACAGATCGTGGCCGCCGACGAGGTGCTCGGTGGGCGGCTGGTCAGCGTGCAGAACCAGTACTCGCCGTCGTTCACCTCCTCCCGGGCCGAGCTGGAGCTGTGCACCGAGCGCGGCATCGCGTTCCTGCCCTGGTCCCCGCTGGGCGGGATGGGCAGCGCCCGGGACCTGGGCCAGACCCACGCCGCCTTCGCCGAGGTGGCGGGCGAGCTCGACGCGAGCCCGCAGCAGGTGTGCCTGGCCTGGATGCTCGCCACCTCCGCTGCGGTCATCCCGATTCCCGGCTCGTCGCGGCCCAAGAGTGCGCGCGCCTCGGCGGCGGCTGCCGGCCTGCAGCTCAGCGCCGACGCGCTCGCCCGCCTGGACGCCAGCGTCACGGCCTGAGCGGTCAGCGGAGCGAGCTGCGGTCCAGGTCCGGCTCGAGGTAGATCATTCGCGCCGCGGGCACCTTCGCCCGCACCCGCGCCTCGGCGGCGTCGATCGCGGCCGCCACCTCGGCGACCGTGTCCTGGGCGCCGAGGGCGATCTTGGCCGCCACGAGCATCTCGTCGGGACCCAGGTACTGGGTCTTGAGGTGGATCACGCGGTCGATGCCCTCACCGGTCAGCGCGGCTCGGATGGCCTGGTCCTCGCCCCGGGTGGCGCCCTCGCCGATGAGCAGGCTCTGCATCTCCACGATGAGCACGATCGCGATCACCCCGAGCAGCACCCCGATCGCCAGGGTGCCCACCCCGTCCCACACCGGGTTTCCGGTCGCCACGGTCAACCCGACGCCGGCCAGCGCCAGCACCAGCCCCACCAGCGCGCCGGAGTCCTCCAGCAGCACCACCGGCAGCTCGGGACTGCGTGAGGTGCGGATGAACCGCCACCAGCTGCCGTCGCCCTTCAACGGTCGCGACTCGTGCACCGCGGTGCGGAAGCTGTACCCCTCCAGCACGACGGCGACCGCCAGGATGACCACCGCGACCAACGGCGAGCTCAGCTCCTCCGGGTCGCGCACCTTGTGGATGCCCTCGTAGAGCGCGAACACGCTGCCCAGGGCGAACAGCACCAGAGCGACCACGAAGCTGTAGAAGTACCGACTGCGACCGAAGCCGAACGGGTGCAGCTCGTCCGCCTCCCGACGGGCGCGTCGCTGGCCCAGCAGGAGCAGGCCCTGGTTGGAGGTGTCGGCCACCGAGTGCACGCCCTCGGCCAGCATCGACGACGAACCGGTGATGGCGAAGCCGACGAACTTGGCCACGGCGATCCCGGCGTTGGCGGCGAGCGCCGCGACGATCGCCCTCGTGCTGCCACCCTGGGACATGTCGTGGTCCTTCCCTCAGCCGACCAGGCCGTCGGTGGCTCTGAACAGCTGGGTCTTCTCCTCGACGGCGCGCACCCGCACCGGGCCGTCGGAGGCGGGGAACCAGGCGCTGGCCCCGCGGCACAGCCGCACCTCACCCCCGGCCGGTGAGCCCGTGCTCACGGCAGCGAGCTCCGCCGCGCCCGCCGTGCACAGCAGCACCTGGGGTCCGTCGTGGGCCAGCGTCACCTCCTGCCCCGCCGCGAGCTCGAGACGGCTCAGCGCGAACTCCGGCGCCGGAGTCGGGTAGGTGTGCTCGAGGCCGGCGAGGGTGGCGTGCACGAACGGGGGCGGACCCGACTCGAAGTCAAGAATTCGCAGCAGCTCGGGGACGTCGACGTGCTTGGGCGTCAGGCCGCCGCGAAGCACGTTGTCACTGTTGGCCATGATCTCCACCCCGACGCCCCGGAGGTAGGAGTGCAGGTTGCCCGCGGGCAGGTACAGGGCCTGCCCGGGCTCCAGGGTCACCCGGTTGAGCAGCAGCGCCGCGAGCACGCCGGCGTCACCGGGGTAGGCCTCCCCGAGCTCCAGCACCGTCCTGGCCTCCACGGTGAACTTCCCGTGCTCTCGGACGTGGGCGACGCACGCGTCCAGCACGGGGGGCAGCAGCTTGCCCAGCGCCGGGCGGGGCAGGGTGATCCACGTCGTGAACAGGGCTCGGAGTCCGTCGGCGTCGGGCTGGTGGGCGAGCAGCGCCGTGTACGGATCCAAGGTCGGGCACCGCAGTGCCGTCAGCAGGGCCACCGTGGCGGGCGCGGCCCGGAAGCCGGCCAACGCGTGAAACGGGGTCAACGCGCAGATGAGCTCCGGCTTGTGGCTGGCGTCCCGGTAGTTGCGCACGGCGGAGGCGAGACCGATGCCGCGGCGCTGCTCGTCGGCGAAGCCCTCCCGGGCCTGCACCGCGGACGGGTGCGCCTGCAGGGACAGCGGTTCCTCGGCGGCCAGGACCTTGAGCAGGAAGGGCAGCCGGTCACCGAACTCGGCCCGGGCGCGTGAGCCGAGCTGCTCGACCGGGTCCGACTCGAGCAGCTCCAGCAGGGAGCGTGGCCCGGCAGGGGTGACGAGGAACGCCGGATCTCCGGGGTGCGCACCGAACCACAGCTCGGCCTCCGGGTGGGGGGCGGGCGCCGGACGCCGGCACAGCTCGGCGATGGCCGTGCGCGAGCCCCAGGAGTAGGGCCGCACGATCCCGGTCATCAGGTTCACCGGTGCCCTCCCGGGTCGCGGACGCGCGCCCTCATCGAAGCAGACCCAGGTACACAGCCGCCGTCTCCAGGCGCAGGCCGAGCACCAGCAGCTCCGTCAGGGCACCGGCACCGGGCAGGCCCGGCTCACCCACCTCGGTGGCCGTCAGCACCTCCACGTCGTCGAGGGCCTGGGTGCGGGCCTGGGCCCGCGCATGGTCCTCGGCGGTGGCGAGGACCAGCACCCGACGTGGAGTGCCGACCAGCGGGCCGTCCAGCTGCGGGTCGTGGAACAGGCCCGCCCGCTGGTCGTGCCCCACCGATCCGGGGTGGGCCGGGGCGGCGAGGGCGTCGGACAGGCTCACCGCCGCCGCGACGATCCCGGCGTGGCGCAGCAGCGCGACCGCGGCGTGCTCGGCCACGACCGTGCCGGGCGCACCGGCGCCGGCCAGCACACATCCGTGTCCCGACATCCGCACGGCCAGGCGCTTGGCCGGGTTGCCGAACACGTCGTTGGCTGCGCGGTCACGTCCGGCCTCCGCGTCGAGGGCGTCCGCGAGCACCTCGAGGTTGCCCGCCGGCTGACCTGGGCCCACCAGCGTGGCCAGCACCGCAGCGGCGACCGCGACGTGCCGGGGGAAGGACATGCCCGCCGGCACCGGTACCCGGGGGGGCAGGCGCAGGGTCCGGGATCCTCCCGCCGCCGCGAGCGGGCCGTCCTCGGGGCACCCGAGCACCACCTCGGCGCCGCGGCGCGCCGCCCGGCCGACCTCCTCGGCCAGCACGGAGTCACCGGCGTCGTCAGCCAGCACCACCAGGACGTCGAGGGGGCCCACCCACCGGGGCACGGTGTGGGTGGCGAGCACCGGGATGCCCGACGACGCCGCCGACGCGGCCGCCACCAGGTCACCGGCCAGACGGGCCGACCCCGAACCGCCGGCCACGACGACGCTGCGGGGTGCGTGGCCGTCCAGGGCGTCCAGCGCCCCCTCGGCGACCGCCGCTGCCGTCGCCCTGACCAGCGCACCGGCCGACGCCGCGCCCCGCAGCAGGCCGCTGGTGTCTGCGTCGAGCAGTGCTCGGGCGTCGTCGAGGTCCTCGACCCCCGTGACGGGGACGCTCACGCGGACGATTCTGTCGGGCCGGCGTCATCCCTGGTGGCGCTGTCGCCGGCCCGGAACGCCTCGTCGAGCAACAGGACCGGGATCCCGTCCACCACCGGGAAGCTGCGCTGGCAGGAGGTGCAGGTCAGCGCGTCGGCGTCGGGGTCAGCGGGGGTACCGACCTGCAGGGGGGCGTGGACGGGGCAGGGGCAGGCCAGGATGTCACGCAGCCAGGGCTCCAGGACGACAGGCACGGTGGGTCTCCTCCGGGTCGGGGTTCAGTGGTGCAGGGGCGCGAGCACGACGATCCGCCTCACGCGCGAACGATGCCGAGCACCTCGTCGACCAGGGCGGTCACGCCCGCCTCGTCGGCCGCTTCCACGTTCAGCCGTAGCAGGGGCTCGGTGTTGGACGGTCGCAGGTTGAACCAGGACCGGTCGGGGAGGGTGACGGTGAGCCCGTCCAGGTGGTCGACGCCGGCGGCGCGATCGACGAAGGCCAGCCGGACCGCCTCGGTCCGACCGGCGACGTCGCCGACCACCGAGTTGATCTCCCCGGAGGCGCAGTAGCGCGAGTACTGGGCCACCAGCTCCGAGAGGGGGCGGTCCTGCTCACCGAGGGCCGCGAGCACGTGCAGCGCGGCCAACATGCCAGAGTCCGCCCCCCAGAAGTCCCGGAAGTAGTAGTGCGCCGAGTGCTCGCCGCCGAACACCGCCCCCGTCGAGGCCATCTCGGCCTTGATGAACGAGTGCCCCACCCGGGTGCGGACCGCGGTGCCCCCCAGCTCGGTGACGATCTCACCGACGGCGCGGGAGGTGATCAAGTTGTGGATGATCTTCGCCCCGGGGTGCTTGGCCAGCTCGCGGGCGGCCACCAGCGCGGTGACCGTGGACGGCGAGACCGGCTCCCCCCGCTCGTCGATGACGAAGCAACGGTCCGCATCCCCGTCAAAGGCCAGGCCGACGTCGATCGGGGTGTCGCTGCTCGCGGAGGCGCGCACGAGCTCGGCCAGGTCGACCAGGTTAGCCGGGTCCAGCGGGTTCGCCTCGTGGTTGGGAAAGCTGCCGTCCAGCGTGAAGTACAGCGGGCGCAGCGCGAACGGCAGGGGGCCGAACACCTCGGGCACCGTGTGACCGGCCATCCCGTTTCCGGCGTCGACGGCCACGGTGAGGGGCCGCAGCCCGGCGCAGTCGACGAGCGACCGCAGGTGCTCGGCGTACTCACCCAGCACGTCGCGGCGGGTCGTGGTGCCGGGCGGACCGGCGAACTCGGCCGGGCCCGCGACCACGTCGGCGGCGACGGTGGCCAGGCCCGTGTCCTGTCCCACCGGGCGTGCACCTGCGCGGCAGAGCTTGATGCCGTTGTAGGTGGCGGGGTTGTGGCTGGCGGTGAACATCGCCCCGGGGCAGTCCAGGAACCCCGACGCGAAGTACAGCTGGTCGGTCGAGGCCAGCCCCACGTCGACCACGTCCAGGCCCTGCTCGACGACGCCCGCGGTGAACGCAGCCGCCAGCTCCGGTGACGACGCCCGCATGTCGCGGCCGACGACGACCCGTCCCGCCTCCGGGCGTACCAGCCGCGCGAAGGCCGAACCGACGTCGTGGACGAGGCTCTCGTCGAGCTGCTCGCCGACCAGGCCCCGGACGTCGTAGGCCTTCACGGTCGCCGCCACGACCTGCGCCCGACGATCCTGGGCGGTCGCGATCTGCTCGCTCGTCACGGCAGTGAGCCTAGCCGTGCTCCGGTGGGTGCCCGCTCAGCTGCGGGGGTCCGGCAGCACCCGCAGGTGTCCCCGTCGACCGGTGGGCCCGGAGCGCTCCGGGGCCGGCTCACGGTGACCGCGGCCAGCCTCCCGCACAGCCTCGGCCAGCGCTGTGAGGTCGTCGTCGTCGGGTTGGACGGGGCCGAAGCTGCCCTCGTGACGCACCACCTCCCACCCGCGCGGCACGGTGAGCCGGACGGCGTGCACCTCGCACAGGTCGTAGGAGTGGGGCTCGGCGGAGGTGGCCAGCGGCCCGACGACGGCGGTGGAGTCCGAGTAGACGTAGGTCAGCGTCGCCACAGCCTGGTTCGAGCAGGCAGCGCGCGAGCAGCGGCGTGGTCCGCTCACGGCCGGACCCGCACGAATGACGTCACGGGCGGGACCCTAGCCGGTGGGCCCAGCCGGAGACCGGCGACACGCGGCTGGTCCGTCGCCCGGGCCGTGCGTCAGCAGACCGGCGCCCACTACGGTGAATTCGTGCCCGTTCCCCGTAGCGCCCGCCCCCTGCGACGCAGCACCGCACGGGCGACCGAGCGGCGTGGACGCGGGCGACGCGGACCGCTGCTGCCGCACACGGTGCCTGCGTGGCGCACCCGCGCGCAACGCTTCGACGCCCTCGTGCTCGAGGCGCTGGCCCCGATCGACGCCCGGTGGCACGAGCGGTTGCGCAACCTCGACATCGCGGTGGACGACGTGCCCCCGGTCCGCAGCGCCGACATCGCCGACCCGGCGTCGGTGGTCTACCCGCCGGAGGTGCTGGCCGACGGCGCGGTACCCCTGGCCCGGCTGGTGCCGGCCGGGGTGGACGGTGACGGTGGCGCGACGCGCGCACGCATCGTGCTGTTCCGTCGACCGCTCGAGCTGCGGGCCGACGAGCGGGCGGAGCTGGCCGAGCTCGTCCACGACGCGCTGGTGGACCAGGTGTCGGCCTACCTGGGTGTCGACGCGGCCACGGTCGACCCTGACGCCGATCCTCGCAGCGACTGAGCCCCCCGTTACCTTCTTGGTAGCCCTGAAGCAAGGGCT
>JBDTDI010000228.1:0-3933 GCA_039923155.1 Mycobacteriaceae bacterium
CGGAGCCAACCGCCATGTCCTCGACGTCGAACGGATCCTGCTGAGCCTGCAGCAGACCGACGGTGGCACACGTGCGGGGGTCGAGCACGTGCACCCGCACCGACTCACCCCCATCGCCTGCCGCGAGCAGGACCCCGCCACGCACCCCGAGACCGGAGAGCTCGGCCAGGCCCGCGTCGCTCGGGGTGCACAGCGTCGTGGGTGCAGCCGTGGGTGCAGCCGCAGGTGCGTGACCGGTCGTGGCGGCGGCAGGGCCGGGTGCCGCGACCGGCGCTCCGAGGGCTGGAGCGGCGAGCAGCAGGGCCACCAGGATGGGTGCGAGCATGGTGGAACTGTGTCAGGTCCGACGCGTCAGCCGCGGACCGCGACCGCTCGCGTGTCTGAGCCGAAGGGGGCCAGCAGCGCACCCAGGCCCCCTCTCACCCGGGCGTGCATCAACGTTCCGTCCGGCGTGTGCTGCTCGCTGAGCACCTCGCCCTCACCGTGCACGCGGGCCACCAGGTCACCGCGGCGGTAGGGCAGCAGCACGTCCACCTCCACCTCGGGGTGCGGCAGCAGCTCCACCAGCCGCTGGATCAGCTGATCCATTCCCTCACCGGTCTGGGCGGAGACGAGAACGCCGTCCGGCACGAGGTGACGCAGGTGGACCACCGTGGCCGCGTCCGCCGCGTCGATCTTGTTCATCACCAGCAGCTCGGGCGGCAGAGCCGTGCCCCGCTCGTCGGCGACCTCCACGAGCACCTGGCGCACCGCCGCAATCTGCGCCTGCGGGAACGGGTCGGCACCGTCGACGACGTGCAGCAGCAGGTCCGCGTCGGCCACCTCCTCCAGGGTGGAACGGAACGCCTCCACCAGCTGGGTGGGCAGGTGACGCACGAACCCGACGGTGTCGGTCAGGACGTACTCGCGACCGTCCGGCAGCTCGGCACGACGCGTCGTGGGGTCGAGGGTGGCGAACAACGCGTCCTGCACCATGACGCCGGCCCCGGTGAGGGCGTTCAACAGGCTCGACTTGCCGGCGTTGGTGTACCCGGCGATCGCCACCGACGGCACCTCGTTGCGTCGGCGGCCGTCCCGCTTCGTCTCCCGGGCCTGGCGCATGCCCGCGATCTCCTTGCGGAGCTTGGTGGTCCGGGAGCGGATCCGACGGCGGTCGGTCTCGATCTTGGTCTCACCCGGTCCTCGCGTGCCCACCCCGCCGCTGGCGCCGCTGCCGGTACCACCGCCGGCCTGCCGGGACAACGACTCACCCCAGCCGCGCAGTCGCGGCAGCATGTACTGCATCTGCGCGAGCTCCACCTGGGCCTTGCCCTCCCGCGACGTGGCGTGCTGGGCGAAGATGTCCAGGATCAGGGCGGTGCGGTCGACGACCTTGACCTTCACCACCTTCTCCAGCGCCACCAGCTGCGCCGGGGTGAGCTCTCCGTCGCAGATCACCGTGTCCGCGCCGGTGGCGGCGACCACGTCCCGCAGCTCGCGGGCCTTGCCGGAGCCGATGTAGGTGGAGGCGTCCGGGCTGCTGCGGCGCTGCACCAGGGCCTCGAGGACCTGCGACCCGGCCGTCTCGGCCAGCGCCGCCAGCTCGGCCATGCTTGCGTCGGCCTCGGCCGCGGTGCCCTCGGTCCACACCCCGACCAGCACCACCCGTTCCAGGCGCAGCTGTCGGTACTCGACCTCGGTGACGTCGGTGAGCTCGGTGGAGAGACCGCCGACGCGGCGCAGGGAGGTGCGCTCCTCGAGCTGCAGGTCCCCGGTCGACGGGTCACCGGAGTCGCGGCGCTGGGGACCGAGGTACCCCGGCCCAGCCCGCCGGGGGGTCGACTCGCTGCCCTCACCGGCGTCGAGGAGCAGGTCGTCGAGGTAGACCTCAGCCAGCTGGCTCTCCGGCAGGGAGAGGTCCGCAACGGGGTTCTCCCCCTGGTGGTCACGGTCGGGCTCACGGCCCGAGCGCGGGGCAGGGTTCGGCGTGTTGTTCGTCATGTGCAGCCCATGGTCGCACCAGCACCGACCATCCGCACGTGGTTATCCCGCGGGCGAACACGAACGGGTGATGCCGAGCTGCCCGTCAGGCGTGGGCGGCCCACCACGCGGCGTCGATCACGCCCCGGGCGACCAGCACCGACGGCCCCCGCAGCCAGGTCCCCTGGGTGCTCACGCCCGCCCGGACCGCCCCCCCGGGCACGTGCACCACGAGCTCTCCGGTGCTCGTACCAGAGCTGTGCAGCGCGGCGAGTGCCGTCGCCACCACGCCCGTCCCGCAGGAGCGGGTCTCGCCGACCCCACGCTCGTACACCCGCATCGTCACCGCCCCGTCCACCGGTGGGCTGAACAGCTCCACGTTGACCCCGTGGGGGAACACCGCGTCGTCGAAGCCCGGCGGCTCAGTGAGGTCGAGAGCGGCGACCTCGTCGGTCGAGGACAGCAGACACGCCAGGTGCGGGTTGCCCACGTCGACCACCAGCCCGGTCACCAACCGCCCGTCCACCGTGGCGGTGCTGGTACCCGCCGAACGAGCCGCACCCATGTGCACGGTGACATCAGCAACGGCTCCGGCCGCGTGCACCGTCACCGGCCGTGGTCCGCTCCGGCTGCCGACCACCAGCTGGTTACGCCGGTCCAGGCCCGCGGCGTGCAGGTGGTGGGCGAAGACCCGAACCCCGTTGCCACACATCTCGGCAACGCTGCCGTCGGCGTTGCGGTAGTCCATGAACCAGTCGTCGTCGGCGATGCCGTCACCCACGCGTTCGCCGAGCGCGCCGGCGCGGACGACCCGCAGCACGCCGTCGGCCCCGAGGCCCCGATGCCGGTCGCACAACGCCTGCACCCGGGACGGGGTCAGGTCGAGCTCGCCGTCGGAGTCGGTCAGCAGCACGAAGTCGTTCTCCGTGCCGTGCCCCTTGGCGAAAGCGATGTCATCCACCCCTGGATGCTAGGGGGTGTGCCATACCGACGTGGATGACCCGGGTACTGACCGCCACACCGATCGGGGTGGTGCGTTCTTGTGCCACCCCCGCCCACGGCGATACGGTTCCCCAGTTCAGAAGAAAAACTCCATCAAGTGAAATTGAGGTGTCGGCGATGACCCTGCAGCTGCCCGACGGTGTTCAGGTTACCGGTGAGATCCGAGACGGGTTCGAGACGGTGCTGACCCCACAGGCGCTCACCCTGGTCGCCGACCTGCACCGCACGTTCGGGGCCCGGCGCCTCGAGCTGCTCGAGGCCCGCCAGGAGCGCCAGGCCGCCCTCGACGCCGGCGGGAGCCTGGACTTCCTGGTCGAGACCGCGGACCTGCGCCTGGACACCAGCTGGCAGGTCGCGTCTCCGGCGCCCGGTCTTGAGGACCGGCGCTGCGAGATGACCGGGCCCACGGACGCCAAGATGACGATCAACGCGCTGAACTCCGGGGCCAAGGTGTGGCTGGCCGACTTCGAGGACGCCAACACCCCGCTGTGGGAGAACATGGTCGGGGGCCAGCTGAACCTGCGACGCAGCCTCGACCGTGAGCTCGACTTCACCGCCGACAACGGCAAGTCCTACGCGCTCAAACCAGCCGCGGAGCTGGCCACGATCGTCGTTCGCCCCCGGGGCTGGCACCTGCCGGAGAAGCACGTTCTCGTGGACGGCGAGGAGATCAGCGGCTCGTTGTTCGACTTCGCGCTCTACCTGGTCGGCTCGGGCCAGAAGCAGATCGACTCGGGCAAGGGGCCCTACTACTACCTGCCGAAGATGGAGAGCCACCTCGAGGCCCGCCTGTGGAACGACGTGTTCGTCCGGGCGCAGGAGGCCCTGGGCATCCCCCGCGGCACCATCCGGGCCACCGTCCTCGTCGAGACCCTGCCCGCCGCGTTCGAGATCGAGGAGATCCTCTACGAGCTGCGCGAGCACTCCGCCGGATGCAACGCCGGGCGCTGGGACTACCTGTTCAGCGTGATC
>JBDTDI010000229.1:0-26632 GCA_039923155.1 Mycobacteriaceae bacterium
GGCTGCCGTGCTCGACGTGCCCACCAA
Source organism: Mycobacteriaceae bacterium (assembly GCA_039923155.1). Taxonomy (GTDB): domain Bacteria; phylum Actinomycetota; class Actinomycetes; order Mycobacteriales; family Mycobacteriaceae; genus Rhodococcus_D. The sequence goes on from JBDTDI010000229.1 coordinate 28, forward strand.
CGCCGAGGAGGCGGTGCTCGCCGAGGCCGCGCTGCGCCACGACGCGCGCGCGGGCCGCTAGCGCCGGGTCTGATCCGCGTCAGATCCGGCGTCAGATCAAGGTGTTGGCGAAGACCTGCCACGCCAGGATCGACTTCGCCACCAGGCTCAGCGCCACGTACACCGCTTCGCCGTAGGTGTAGCGGCGCCACCGTCCCACCTGCTTGTACTGCAGGAGCTGGTTGACGGCGAAGATCATGAAGAACACGAACAGGCTGACGATGATCCCGTAGACGAACCCCGGCGGGGAGGCGTTGGAGGGGTTGGCCGGGGCGATCACGTACAGCGCAACGGCCAGCCACGGCACGATCCCGGCGATGCAGCCGAAGATGTAGGGCAGCCACCCACCGTCGCCGGGCGAGTGGTACTTCTCCTGCAGCCAGCCGAACAGGATCATCGAGGCGTTCACGCCGAAAATCGCCAGCAGCGCGGCCGCGTCGCTGATCCCGGTGACCTGGGCGATGAGCACGATCATGATCGAGGAGCTGATGGAGTACTCCACCCAGCGCACCGTGTTTCGGCCCCGACGCATGTTCGCCGCGTAGCGGGAGAAGCCGACGGTGGCGAGCACGAAGTGGGCCACCGCGGAGATGGCCAGGAACAGCGCCACGCCCCAGGCGAGGCGGAAGCTGTAGAGCGTGACCGGGTCGCCGACCCCGCTGCCGGGCGGGCCGCCGAGGTAGCTCGCGGTCACCGGCAGGGCGAAGCTGTTGCCCAGGATGAGGATGGCGGCCGCCTGGAGGGCGTGCAGCACGCCCATGACGAGGTTGTAGGTGCGCAGTCGTGACATGCGGGCGTCGCTGACGTCCTCGGTCGAGGCGGTTGCGGTCCGGGTGCTCATCGCCCGACCGTAGGCCCCGGCCTGCGATGGCGTCGCATTTCAGCCCGCGACGAACACCACCGTGCACCAACCGGCAGTGACCACCAGGGCGAGCAGGTCGCCGAAGCGGACCCGGGGCGCGTCGGCGCTGACCCGCACCGCCGATCCGGTCCCGCCGCGCGCGGTGATGGCCTCGCCGAGCTCGCCCGCCCGCCGCATGGCCACGGCCAGCGCGACGACCATCAGGTCGACGACCTCCTCGTTCCTGTCCGCCAGCGTGCGACGCCCGGGTCCACGGCGCAGCCGCCGCGCGGCCCCGAGCACCCGCAGGTCCTCGGCGAGCAGCGGGAAGGCCCGCACGCACAGCGCGATGGCGACCGCCCACTCGTCCACCGGAGCCCGGACCAGCCGCAGGGGGGCGCCGAGGCGCGCGACGGCCGGGGCCACGTCACCCAGCGCGGTGGTGGCGCCGAGCAGCAGCGCCGCGACGATCAGCACGGCGGCGAGCGCGGTCAGTCGCAGGTACAGCAGCACCCCGCCGAACCCGACGGTGAGGGTGCCCACGGTGAGCTCCGGGCTACCCCCGGTGGGAAGGGAGAACAGCCCGGCCACGCCGAGCAGCAGCCAGAACCAGGGCCGCAGCCGGGGCAGTGCGGTGGGTGGCACCCGGGCCAGCACCGCCGCCACCACCACGAACAGCGCGACCAGACCGATGGCCCGCCAGCTGGTCACCAGGGACAGGGTGAGGCCGAGGGCGGCGACGCAGAGCATCTTGGTCCCGGCCCACAGGTGGTGGACCGGGCTCGCCCGGGGCACCTCGCGCAGGATCGTGGTCATCGCTCCACCAGGGTCATCGCTCCACCAGGGTCATCGCAGCACCAGCCCGTCGGGCTGCAGACGGCCCTGCTCGACGCGGACCACCCGGTGGCACAGCGGGGCGAGCTCGGTGACGTCGTGGGTCACGACGACCATGGTGACCCCGCGGTCGCGCAGGTCGGTGAGGACCTGCGCCATGCCGGTGCGGCTGGGCCCGTCGAGCCCGGCCAGCGGTTCGTCCAGCACCAGCACGTCGGGCTGGGTGATGAGCAGGCCGGCCAGGGCCACCCGGCGCAGCTGACCCCCGCTGAGGGTGTCGACGCCTGCCGTGGTCAGGGTCGGGTCCAGGCCCACCGTGCGCAGCGCCGCCGCGACCTGGGGGTGACCCGCGCCCGACAGCCGGCCGGCGGCGGCGACGTCCTCCCCGACGGTAGGTCGCTGCACCTGCAACCGGGCCTGCTGGAACGCCACGGCCACGGCGCCAACCTGTTCGCTGACCGGGCGCCCGTTCAGCAGCGCCTCACCCTCGGTGGGGTGCAGCAACCCGCCCAGCACCCACGCCAGGGTGGACTTGCCCGACCCGTTGCCGCCCACCAGCAGCAGGGCCTCGCCCCGCGCGACGTCCAGGTCCACCCCGGCCAGCGCCCGGTGCGCCCAGGGGGTGCCTGCGTCGTACACGTGGCCCACCCCGCGCAGCGCGAGCAGGGTCGGACCCGGCGGTGACGGTCGGCCCGGCAGGTCGAACACGTCCGGCTCTGCCAGCACGGGTGCACCGCTCCGCTCCAGCTCGACCACCCGTCCGTCGTGCACGGCGACCACGCGGTCGGCGACCGCGGCGTCGGCACCCCGGTGGGTCACGTGCACCACGGTGGTCCGGGTCCGGCCCGGCAGGGCAGCCATCAGGTCCATCAGCTCGGCGCGGCCCTGCGGGTCGACCATGGCCGTCGACTCGTCCGAGAGCAGCAGGGTGGGTCGTCGGGCGAGGGCGGCAGCGATGGCCAAGCGCTGCAGCTGGCCCCCGGACAGCGTCGTCGTGTTCCGTGCACCCAGCCCGCCCAGCCCCACCTCGGCCAACAGTGCGTCGACGTCGACCTCGGTGCCCGCCGGGAGCCCCCAGACCACGTCGTCGCGCACCCGCACCCCCAGCACCTGGCTCTCCGGGCGCTGAGCGATGAGCGCGGTGCCCCCGGGGAGACCCAACCCGGCGGGCCCGTCACGGCGCACCCGTCCGGAGGTGGGCGGGGTTCCGGCGAGCAGTCGCACCACCGTCGACTTCCCGGACCCGTTCTGTCCCACCACCGCGACCAGCTGCGGCCGGGCCAGGACCAGGTCGACCCCGACGAGGGCGTCCCGGCGGGCACCGGGGTAGCGCAGACCCGCCTGCTCCAGGGCCACCGGCACCGGGGACGGCGGCCCGGGCGGCGCTGCGCCGTCGAGGCGGTCGACGACGGGCAGCCGCTCGAGGCGGTCGAGGGTGGCTCCGAGGGCCCACCACGCCACGGCCGCGGTGGGCAGCATCCCGAGGATCACCACCACCGAGACCGTCCACCACCAGTGGTCGACGAGGACCCCGGCCACCGCGTCGATCTTGGCGCTGACCTGTGGACCGAAGAGCACACCGGCGCCGTGCGCGGAGTTGCGGATGGTCACCAGGGCGAGCTCGCGCAGCGAGGAGAACACCGCCAGCAGGCCCACCGACAGCGCCGCCACCGCCGGTGCGGCCGCCGCGAACGCGGCCACGGCCGTACCGATTCCCCGCCCACGACGCTTCACGTCGCCGACGATGCCGCCGACCAGCGCAGCGAGGAACAGCACCGACAGCGGGGCGGTACCCGCGATGAGGAAGCCCACGGTGCCGGCCGCGACCGCGGCCGCGACGAGTGCGCGGGGGCGGTGCCGCTGGGCCACCACCCCCAGAGGTACTGCGGCGAGGAGCTGCAGGACGGCGGCGATGGGGACGATGGTCCCGATCACGGCCAGCACCAGGCTGACCCCGCCCATCACGGCGGCGGTGGCCAGCTCGACCGGGCGCAGCGGTCCGGTGGTGCGCACCAAGGACGCCCCGTTCACCCCGCCCGTCACCGGATCCAGTGTGCCATCGGGGCGTGACGGTCGCCCGAGGGTGAGATCCAGCGCTCAGAAGACGAGGTTTCTCATCGCGACGTAGCGGGCGACGCCGATCAGCGCGCTGGTCCCGTTGACCAGCAGCAGCTGTTGCCAGGTGGTCGAGTGGCCGAAGAGGGCGTCCGCCCCGGCGAGCACGGCGGACGTGGCGGCGAGCCCGAGCAGCGCGAGTCCGAAGCTCTGCCACTGCGCGGTGAAGAAACCGACGCGTTGCGACCGCCGGAAGGTCACGCGCCGGTGCAGCTCGGTGCCGACGACGGTGCTCACCGCCGAGGACAGCACGTTCGACCGCACGGAGCCGAGGCCGTGAAAGGCCCAGAACAGGGTGGAGTACAGGATCGTGCAGAAGATTCCTACCGCGGCGTAGCGGAACAGCTCGGCGCCGCCACGGCTCCACCGTCGAAGGGTGCGGCGCAGCCGCACTGCGGCCGGGGCGTCGTCGTCACGCTGTCTCGGCAGCGCAGCGTTCATTCCCCCAGTGTGCGCCGTCGCCCGTCGGTTAGCGTGAGGTGGTGCGGCAGCGCAGATTCGAGACGGTCGACCGGTGCTCGGCGTCGGCCAACCTCCCCGGGGCAACCCCGGGGGCCACCGGTACGTCCGGGCACTGCACCACGCGCGCCGCGCTGCGCTCCGCTGCAGGAGGGCGCGCGCACGACAGGACAGGTCGAACCGCGCTGCCGCACCCCACCCGCTGATGAGACGCGACCTGGCCAACGCGCTGTCGGGCGCCTTTCTGGCCGGTGCGTGGACGAAGCGGGGGCTCAGCGACAGCGCCCTGATCGTGCTGGGCCGCCGGACCCGCTGGGTCCCTCCCCTGGCCGAGCAGGTCCTTGAGCTGTACCCGCGACCGCCCCTGGACCGCCCCCGTGAGCTGGCCCAGGTGATCGTGGCGCTGCCGGTCGCGAGCAGGGCCGAGTTGGCCGGGCCTTGTGCCCACCCCGCCGCCCGCCCCGTGGCGCACCCTCTCGTGCCGACCCGCATGGTGGTCAACCCGTGGGGCCTTCTCGAGCTGCACGACCTGTCCGACGTCGCGTCGCTGCTCGAGGTGAGCCAGGAGGAGCTGGCCTGGCTCGCCGACCCCCGACACTGGGCCAGGACCGCGGAGCGGACACGGCTGCAGCACTACCGGGTCAGCACCCGTCCCGCGGCGAGCGGGGCGATCCGGGTCCTCGAGGCCCCGAAGCGGCGGCTCAAGGCGATGCAGCGCTGCTTGCTGCAGCGGGTCCTGGGGCGGATCCCGCCGCACGACGCGGCGCACGGCTTCCGCTCCGGGCGCTCGGTGGCCAGCTACGCCGCCCCGCACGCCGGCCGGGCCGTCGTCATCCGCCTGGACCTGGAAGGCTTCTTCGCCAGCGTCACCGTGGGACGGGTGTACGGGATCCTCCGCAGTGCGGGCTATCCCGAGCCCGTCGCGCACTGCCTCGCCGGGGTGACGACCACCGTGCTGCCGCGCTCGGCCTGGCGGCAGGTTCCACGCCCGGCCGACGAGGGCCTGCTCGACGCGCACTGGCGCCTGGGGCGGCGGCTGGCGGCTCCTCACCTGCCGCAGGGGGCGCCGACGTCACCCGGCCTGGCGAACCTGGCCGCCTACTCCCTCGACGTCAGGCTCACCGCGCTGGCCGCCGCGTGGGGAGCGCGATACACCCGCTACGCCGACGACATCGCCCTGTCGGGGGGCCGCGGCTGGCGCACCCGCACCTCGCGCATCCTCGACGTCCTGGAGGAGATCGCCGTGTCCGAGGGCTTTCGGCTGAACCCCCGCAAGACCGCGGTCCTGCCCCGGGCCGGGCGGCAGGTGCTCGGCGGTCTGGTCGTCAACGACACGCCCCGGGTCGCCCGGGCCGAGGTCGACGCGCTGCGCGCGATGCTGCACAACTGCATCCACCACGGGCCGAGCACCCAGAACCGCGAGGGCCGCACCAACTTCGAGGGCTACCTGCGGGGCCGGGTCTCGTGGGTGGCCCAGCACGACCCGGTGCGAGGAGCACGGTTGCGGGCCCAGCTGGCCGCCGTCGACTGGGCGCGCTGAGCGGCTGGCAGCCGGGACGGTCCCGCGGGACCGTCTCGGCCGCAGCCCACCACTGGCACCCTGACGTGCATGCGCGGGTTGCGGCCGAACTTTCTGACCATGATCGGGGACGAGCTCTGGGTGCTCGACGCGGCGCAACCGGTCGGCGCGATCCTCGACCCGCAGACCGGTGCCGTGCAGGGGATCCGTTCGTGGCCGCAGCGGCCGCCCAGCGTGAAGCCCGACGACGATGACTTCCAGGACGGCGACCCTGACCATCACTAGCGGGTTGTCGCCGCCGCCGACGCTCTCTGGGTGCAGCAGTCGGCGGGGCCGCTGGCGCGGGTGGACCGCGACGGCACCGTGGCCGGTTTCTTCAGTGACGAGCTGCACCTCACCGTCGCCACCGCGCACGGGCTCTGGTGCCTGCCGCCCAAGCCCTTGCGGGCGCGGGCGACCAGCCCGGAGGAGCTGTCGGCGGTCGCTGGGCGGAGCTCCTGGCTGCGGGTGGTGCGACCGGACGGGGACATCCAGGGAGTCCACGTCGAGACCTCCGGCGTGCTTGCGGCGCAGAACCACGACGGTGACCTGTTCCTGCTTGTGGAGACCGGGCACGGCAGGTCGGTGCGCTCTGCGACCCACGAGCGGTGGTGGTGGGAGGCCGAGACGCAGTGGTTGCGCCTACCGGCCGGGGCCGAGGTGCCGTCATCCCTCTCTCTCGCTGCCGTCGCGGCCGGTGCGCCGCCGCGGGCCGCCGCGTCGGCGACCAACGGCGGACGGTTCCATGCCCGATGGTTGGGCGTCGACCCGAATGCCGTGCCCGACGAGTACCCGTTGGAGCCGGCCGGTGGCCGCTGGTGGGTGGTCGGGCACCGTGACCTCGCCGCGACGTCAGTGCTCGCGGGGGAGCTCGACGCCGACGGTGGGGCGCCCACCCGCGAAGTCGATCTCGGTGTGGGGCACCCCTGCGCCCTCCTCGGGACGTCGCAGCATCTCTGGGTGGCGATCGGGGAAGGAACCCCCGGCCCCGGTCGTTCGCTACCGACCCGGTTGGTTCGGATCCGCACCGCCACCGGCGCGGTGGAGATTGTTCTCGAGGCCGAGGCGCTGGACATCTCCGGGCTGGGCTGGCCGGTACGTCCGGCCGGGGGCACCGTTGCCCGCCCGATCGAGACCGACTCCTACATCCGCTTCTGGCAGCGGCTCTTCGCCGGCCTCGACGACTACTGGTGGCGCAGGACGGCACTCGAACGCCCCTGTCCGAGGGACTGCGCAACACCCGCGCCGTGGTCGTCGGGGACTGGCCGGACGCGGAGATCGAGGTGACGTTCGACCTCGACGAGCGGCCCGGGCTGCGGTTGCGCCGGATGATCCCGTTGTTCGACGAGATCGGCCGACCGGTGCCGCCGCAGTACCACGACATGACGATCAAAGAAGACCTCGAGACCTGCCGGGTGCCGCCCGCCGACGAAGCCGCGACGGCATACTCGACTTCTGAGCGGGATCCCTCCGGGCCGCGTCGCTGGGTTGGGTTGGGTTGGGCGAAAGTGTCACCGGGTTGGGCGAGAGTTCTGTCGTGAGCGGGCCCAGTGCGGGTCGCCGTCGAAACGTGCCCTATCCGACGAGCTGGGATACGCGACCCTTGCTGATGGCCATGACTGCGGCGGTGTCTGCGACGGACAGCCCGCTGCTACGCAGGCGTCGGGCGACTCGTCGGGCTTCGGCGGCCGCCGTCTGCTGGGCGTGCGCCGCCTGGGCGGTCATCTCACGGGCACGCGCCACCTCGTCCTCAAGCCCGTCGCCGACCTCGATCGAGAGGTGCACCGAGTCGGCCGGGTCGACATCTCGGTTGAGCTCGGTGGCGACGAAGTCACGGACCTGTTGCTCGGCGGTGGCCAGGGTGCGGCACTGGGTTACGCCAATACCGTCGACGTGCAGCTCCCAACCGCGACCCCAGCGCATGGCCGTGACCCGGTACTTGCTCATTGCAACCATCCTTTCGGTAGGCACGACAGCCGGTTGATCGCCTGGCGAACCAGGCCCGGTGAGATCACCCCGGGGCGAGTGATCGTGGTCCGGTGCTGCCCGCAAGGGCAATGCCAGACTTCATGGTCACCCTTTCCGGGACGTGAAGTGCATCCCGCGCCGGCGAGCGCCTTCGCGACGTCCCGGTACTTCATCGACCGGACCACGCTGTGAGTTTATGGGGGGTATACGCCAGTGTCGAGGGCTGCGCGCCAGGAACCTCAAGCGGGGTGAGCTGGCCGTGGCCGTTGTAGACGCCGCGCCCCTCGGCCACTGGCCCTGCCCGGAGCAGGCGGTCGGTCGGGCCGCCCGCGGGACGACGTCGCTGCTCGCGTGCGAGGTGGACAGTGCCGGGGCAGCGGCAACCCGCTCCGTCGACCTCAGCGAGGGCCACCCACGTGCCGTTATCGTTAAGCCGCAACACCTCTGGGTGACGACCGAGGAGCGGCACACCGATTTCTTCCGGTCGGCTCCGACCCGGCTGGTTCGGATCGACACCACCACCGGTGCGGTCGAGACGATCATCGCGACAGCCACCCTCGACATCTCCGGCCTGGGCTGGGCGGCCGGTCCCTCCGGCGGAAGCGTCGACCACCCGATCGACACCGACTCCTACCTCCGCCAACGGCGGCGGCGATTCGCCGGCCTCGACTGCTGCGGGATCGCCCCGGACGGCAGTTGCCTGCTGCTGTCCGAGGGACTGCGCAACACCCGCGCCTTGGTGATCGGGGACTGGCCGGACGCGGAGATCGAGGTGACGTTCGATCTCGACGAGATCGGCCGACCGATGCCGCCGGAGTACCACGACATCACGATCAAAGAAGCCCTCGAGACCTGCCGGGTGCCGCCCGCCGACCAAGCCCGCAACGGCATCCTCGACTTCTGGGCTCCCGCTGGCCGTGGACGCTGCGGGGCTCAGCGGCCCAGCACGGCTCGTGCCCCGTCATCGACCACGTCGGTGGACAGCGACGCCGGCACGCAGCCGGAGACCAGCGCGACGAGGTCGCCGGCGGGGACCAGGGCGACGAGCTTCTCGGGCTCGGTCGGCAGCCCCACCGCGGACGCGCCGTCCTGCACGCGGTGGTCCACGAAGGGGGCCAGCTCGCCCCACACCCCCTGCACCTCCCGGCATAAGATGTCTGCGCCGGTGGGGCCAGAGCCGGGGAAGTCCTGCAGCAGCTTTTGGACCCCATCAGCTCCCCTGTCACCGTCGTGGCCCTCGGCGCGCAGCTGGCGCAGTCGCCGTGCCAGCGCTCCAGCACCAGGGCGGCGATCTCTCCGAGCTGGGTGGCGGTGCGCTCGTCGTAGCGGGAGTAGCCGCCCTCGTCGAGGGCGGCTGGCGTGGGTCTGCCCGTAGCGGTCCACCAGGGCACGGGCCACGACGGAGTAGCTCATCCGCTGTTGTTACCGCAGCCGCGGCGGCCGTACCGATCCAGGCGGGCTCAGCCGGCGATGATCACGTCCAGGGTCCGGGGCCCGTGCACGCCCTCCACACGCTGCAGCTCGATGTCACTGGTCGCGCTGGGCCCGCTGATGAACGTCAACGGCCGGGTGGGTTCCAACAGCGCCAGGGCTTCGGGGACGGTCTCCACCACCTGCTCCGCCCGCACCACGCACACGTGGTGGTCGGGCACCAGGGTCAGGGCCCGGCGGCCCTGGTCCGGCCCGGCGTCGAGCACGATCGTGCCGGTCACGGCGATCCCGACCTGGCAGCCGGTGACCACCGCGTCGAAGCCGTCGAGCTCGGTGGCGGTGAAGCCGGTGTCGACGAACCCGCCGGGGACCCAACCGTCGGGCAGGCCGGCGGGCACCAGCACCCGGCCGCCGCCCACCAGCTCGGCGATGGTCGCGGGCACGTCGGTCACCGCGACCCGATGGACCTGGGCCCGGTAGTCGTCCACGCGTTCGGCGAACAGGGCGACCACGTCGGGATGGGTGCCGGTCCTGTCGTAGTCACGCGGCACCGGGGCCGGCGGGGGCGAACCGGCCAGCGCCGCCCGCACCCGCTCGAGCACCACGGCGCGCGCCCGGTTGTCATTCACGGTTGGCCCACCACTGCCGGAAGGTCTCCGCCGGGGGCGCGGGCAGGTCGCGCGCGTTGGTCCACAGCGAGCCCGGCCAGGGTAGCGACGAGATTCGCTGCTTCTTGCCGGCGAGGAGACGTCCGACCCCCATCGCCTTCTCCGCGACGGCGAAGCGTCCCGGCGAGCCCATCGCCCACCCGGCCGCCTTCATGGCGATGTCCTGCCCCGACGGCAACCCACCCCGGTTGCCGTCAACCTCCTTGGCGCGCAGGTGCACCAGCAGCTCCGGGATGTTGATCCGCACCGGGCACGCGTCGAAGCACGCCCCGCACAGGCTGGAGGCGTAGGGCAGCGACGAGTTCGGGTCGTCATGGCCGTCCATGCCGGTCAGCTGCGGGCTGAGCACCGCCCCGATCGGGCCCGGGTACACCGAGCCGTAGGCGTGGCCGCCGGCCCGCTCGTACACCGGGCACACGTTCAGGCACGCCGAGCAGCGGATGCAGTGCAGCGCGGAACGTCCCACCTCGTCGTCCAGGACGGCGGTGCGGCCGTTGTCCAGCAGCACCAGGTGCACGGCCTGCGGGCCGTCGCCGGGGGTGACGCCCGTCCACATCGAGGTGTACGGGTTCATCCGCTCACCGGTGGAGGAGCGCGGCAGCAGCTGCAGGAACACCTCCAGGTCGGCCCAGGTGGGCACCAGCTTCTCGATGCCCATCACCGTGATCAGGGTTTCCGGCAGGGTCAGGCACATCCGCCCGTTGCCCTCGCTCTCCACCACCGACAGGGTGCCGGTCTCGGCCACGGCGAAGTTGGCCCCGCTGATCCCCACCTTGGCGGAGAGGAACTTTCGACGCAGGTGCGCTCGCGCAGCCATGGCCAGGACCCGAGGCTCGTCGGTCAGCTTCGGGTCGACCTCGGGCATCTCCCGCAGGAAGATCTCCCGGATCTCCGCCCGGTTGCGGTGGATGGCCGGCACCAGGATGTGGCTGGGGGTGTCACCGTCGAGCTGCACGATGAGCTCGGCCAGGTCGGTCTCCCACGCGGCGATGCCCTCCGCCTCGAGCGCCTCGTTGAGGCCGGTCTCCTGGGTGGCCATCGACTTGACCTTGACCACCTCGTCGGCGCCGGTGGCCTTGACCAGCTCGACGACGATCGCGTTGGCCTCGGCGGCGTCGCGGGCCCAGTGCACGGTGCCGCCATTGGCGGTGACGGCGGCCTCGAGCTGAGTGAGCAGCTCGGGCAGCCGGGCCATGACGTCGGCCTTGATCCCGCTGCCCGCCAGCCGAAGCTGCTCCCAGTCACCCACCTCGTCGACGACGTGCTGGCGCTTGGCGCGGATGGTGGCGGTGGCGGCGCCGAGGTTGCGGCGCAGCTGGGTGTCGGCCAGCTCGTGGCGGGCGGCGTCGGGGAAGGACTCCGTGCCGCGCAGGTGACCGACGCCGGCGGGGGCGTGCACGGGCATGCCGAGCGAAACCGGGCTCATGCACCGACCTCCTGGGAGTTGAGGATCTCCGCCAGGTGCACGGTGCGCACCCCGGTCTTGAGGCGGCCGAGCCCGCCGCCGATGTGCATCAGGCAGGAGGAGTCCCCCGCGGTGCACACCTCGGCGCCGGTGCTGAGCACGTTGGTCATCTTGTCGGCGAGCATGGCGGTGGAGGTGTCGGCGTTCTTCATCGCGAACGTCCCGCCGAAGCCGCAGCAGGTGTCGGCGGCGGGCAGCTCCACCAGGTCGATGCCCCGGACCTCGCGCAGCAGCTGCAGGGGCTTGTCACCCACCCGCAGCATCCGCAGGCTGTGACAGGTGGGGTGGTAGGTGACCCGGTGCGGGTAGTGCGCGCCGACGTCGGTGACCCCCAGGACGTCGACCAGCAGCTCGCTGAGCTCGTAGGTGCGCCCCGCGAGCGACTCGGCCCGCTCGGCGAGCTTGGTGTCCCCGGCGCGGCGGGCGACCATCGCGTGCTGGTGGCGCACGCTGCCCACGCAGGAGCCTGAGGGCGCCACGGACACGTCGTAGGGCTCGAACACGTCCACGTGCTGGCGCACCAGCGGCAGCGCCTCGTCGAGGTAACCGGTGTTGACGTGCATCTGCCCGCAGCACGTCTGACCAGGGGGGAACACCACCTCGTGGCCCAGGCGCTCGAGGAGGAGCACGGTCGCCTTGGCGGCCTCGGGGAACAGGGCGTCGGCCAGGCAGGTGGCGAACAACGCGATCCGCACGGGCACCTCCAGGGGTGTGGTGCCCGACACGGTAGCCCGCTCCGGCCCGCGAACCGAGAGGGCGCCCCCGCCCGCCCCCGCCCCGCTCTCGCCTCGCCCCCGCCCCGCCCCGCCCCGCCGATCCGGAAGCGTGCGTAGTCCTCGCGACGAGCGGCGCGACCGGATCAGCCGATCCGCCGCGCGGTGACGGCGTAGAGCGGGTCGCCGACCCCCGGCGGGGTGCGCAGCGACACCGTCGCCTCGCTGAACCTGCCGGTGGCCTCCAGGTAGGCCGACGCGATGACGCAGCGGCCCTGCTCGGTGGCGGCGAGCCAGCCGCGCACGGCCTTGGTGGGGAACAGGCGGTTGGAGAACGTCAGGGCGACCACCCCGTCGGGGGCCAGCACCCGGGCCGCCTCGGTGAGCACCTCGACGGGGTGCGTCAGGTAGTCCACGGACACGCAGCAGGTGACGACGTCGAAGCGCGCGTCGGCCAGCGGCAGCGTCGGATCGGCGTTCAGGTCGTGCACCAGGCGCTCGGTGGCGGCGGGGTTCGCGTCCAGCTCCGCGGCGTTCATCCCCAGGGCCACCAGCTCGGCGACGGGGCCGGGCAGGTGCGAGACCCACGACGACATGAGGTCCAGCACCCGGGTGTGCGGACCGAGGCCCAGCTCGGCGTACAGCTCGCGCACGGCCGCGATCGCGGCGTCGTCGATGTGGGTCACCAGGCGCAGCGGGACGTAGAACTCGTCGTCACCGCTGGGGTCGGCGCGGTCGAAGAAGCCGGGCGGGAAGTCGCGGTCCACGCGACCAGTGTGGAGCTGCCGCCTCCGCCGCGCTGGAAGCTCGCATCGGGAACAACGAACCGGCACGGCTGTTGCACGCGAAGATGGTTCAAATAGCAACCACCGGACCGACCGCCGCCCGACGACCCGTCGGCGGCTCGATCCTCTCGACGAGACGCGGAGACCACGTGATCACCCACCCGGCACCACTCGACGGAGCTGGCCTCGTGCGCACCGGCGCCGAGCTCGCCGAGGGTGCCCACGCGCGGTACCGGCGCGCTCGGGTGCTCCTGGTGGGGCACTCCTCGACCTCGCAGTTCGCCCGCTACGCCTTCGTCGGCGCCGTCACGTCGGCCCTCTACGCCGTCGTCTTCGTCGCCCTCGACGGCATCGGGGACCTGTCGGCCAACGTCGTCGGGATGGTGGCGAGCACCGTCGTCGCGAACGAGATGCACCGCCGCCTCACGTTCCAGGCCGCCGGCCGGATCGGCTGGCTCACCGCGCAGGTCGAGTCCGGCACCCTGGCCGTGCTGGCGCTCGGAACCAGCACCATCGCTGTCGCGGCCACGAACCGGGTGGTGCCCGACGCACCGTGGCCGTTCGAGGTGGGCCTCGTCCTCGCCGTCACCGGTGCACTCGGCATCGCAAAGTTCTTCGCGCTGCGCGGCTGGGTGTTCGGCGCGTCCGACCCCACCTGAGCGTGTCGTGGCGGCCCACACCTGACAACACTGCTGCGGGCGGGCACGATCGCGCCATGGACGTCATCGAGTTCACCCCCACCCGGGATCAGTACGCCTGGACCTTCGGAGGCGTCGAACCCGTGCTGCGGGTGCGCCCGGGCAGCGTGCTGCGACTGTGGAGCGACGACGCGTTCGCCGGCACGCTGAGCTCGCCGGAGCACCTGTCCACCGAGCGGGTGGACCTCGCCCACGTGAACCCGCAGACCGGGCCGTTCTACGTCGAGGGCGCGGAGCCCGGTGACACGCTGGCGATCCACGTCGTCGACCTCACGCCGGCGCGGGACTGGGGGGCGTCGGCCGTCATGCCGTTCTTCGGCGGCCTGACCAGCACCGACCGCACCGCCTTCCTGCAGGAGCCGCTCGCCGACACCACCTGGATCTACGCCCTGGACCGGGCTGCGGGCACGGTCACCTTCGACGCGCGCTTCTCCGACATGACCGTGGCGCTGCCGCTGGAACCGATGCTGGGCACCGTGGGGGTGGCCCCGCCGGCCGGTGAGGTGCGCACCTCGCTGGTGCCCGAGCGCTTCGGCGGCAACATGGACACCCCGGAGCTCAAGGCCGGCGCCACGCTGTTCCTGCAGGTGAACGTGCCGGGAGCGCTGTTCTCGATCGGCGACGGGCACTACCGCCAGGGGGAGGGCGAGGCGTGCGGCACCGCCGTCGAGGGGGCGATGACCTCCACGCTGATCGTCGAGCTGGTCAAGGCCGGTGCCGCCCCCGCCCCGACCTGGCCGCGGCTGGAGGACGACGCCCGCTGGAGCGTGATCGGCAGCTCCCGACCGCTGGAGGACGCCTGGCGCATCGCCCAGCACGAGCTGGTGGTGTGGTTCACCGAGCTGTACGGGCTGCACCGCCTGGACGCCTACCAGCTGCTCACCCAGATCACCCGTGCGCCGATCGCCAACGTCGTCGACGCCAACTTCTCCGCCCTGGTGTCCGCGCCGAAGGGGCTGCTGCCCCCCGCCCAGGCCTACGGCGGGCTGCACGCCCAGCTGCGCTCGCTCGCCGCCACCCTCTGACCCGCGCACCCGACGGAAGGCACCTGATGGACCTACAGCTGAGCGGACGCCGGGCCCTGGTCACCGGCGGCACCAAGGGGATCGGACGCGCCGTCGTCGAGGCCCTCGTCGCGGAGGGCGCGCAGGTCGCCTTCTGCGCCCGCGACGCCGCCGGGGTGGCCGAGGCGGCCGCGGCCACGGGCGCGCGCGGCACCGTGCTCGACGTCGGTGACGCCGACGGCCTGGCTGCGTGGGTGGCGAGCGCCGCGGCGGAGCTGGGGGGCATCGACGTGGCCGTCAGCAACGTCAGCGCCCTGGCCATTGGGCCAGGGGAAGCCAACTGGCGCAGCAGCTTCGAGGTTGACCTGCTCGGCGCCGTACGGCTGTTCGAAGCCGCCCGCGAGCACCTGCTGGCCAGCGGGGTCGGGTCGTTCGTGACCGTGTCCAGCGTTTCCGGACGCGAGATCGACTTCGCCTCGGGCTCCTACGGCGTGATGAAGGCGGCCCTCGTGCACTACACGCAGGGTCTGGCCCTCGAGCTGGCCGGGCACGGGGTGCGCGCCAACACGGTCTCGCCCGGCAACACCTTCTTCCCGGGTGGGGTGTGGGAGACCATCCAGCGGGAGAACACCGAGCTCTACGACGCCGCGCTGGCCCTGAACCCGACCGGTCGGATGGCCAGGCCCCAGGAGATCGCCGATGCGGTGGTGTTCCTGGCCAGCCCCCGCTCGAGCTTCACCAGCGGTGCGCACCTGGTGGTCGACGGTGCCCTGACCCGGGGCGTGCAGCTCTAGGCAGGGTTACCGTCGCTGCTGTGACCACCACCGCCCGCACGACCGCACCCGCCACGTCCCGGACCGCGGCGCTGGCCCTGCTGGCCGACGTGGTGGCGGTCGCGGTGTTCGTGCTCATCGGCCGACGCAGCCACGACGAGACGTCGGCGCTGCTGGGGTTCCTGCACACGGCGTGGCCCTTCCTGGCTGGGCTCGGAGTGGGGTGGTGGTCGCTGCGGGCCTGGCGTCGGCCCACCCGGCTGTGGCCCGAGGCGGTGATCATCTGGTTGATCACGGTGGTGGTCGGCAACCTGGCGCGCGTGCTCAGCGGCCAGGGGACCGCGTTGTCGTTCGTCATCGTCACCCTGGTGGTGCTGGCTGCGTTCCTGCTCGGCTGGCGTGCGGTGTTCGCCGCGGTGCAGCGCCGCCGAGCCACAACCGGCAAGTAGCACGCTTCTCGTACGCACTCGACGCACTTTTCGTGCAAGGAGGGTGCTACTTGCGGGGGTTGCGGCGCCCTCAGACGGCGCGGCCGCGCCCGGCGCGGTACCAGCGCACCAGCGCGTCGGTGGAGGAGTCGCTCTGCGGCGCGGGGGCGTCGGTGTCGGTGAGGACGGGGGTGAGCTGCTGGGCCTGGGTCTTGCCCAGCTCCACCCCCCACTGGTCGAAGCTGTCGATGCCAAAGATGACACCCTCGGTGAACACCACGTGCTCGTACAGCGCCACCAGCTGGCCCACCACCGACGGCGTGAGCCGAGGCGCCAGGATCGACGTGGTGGGCCGGTTGCCGGGCATCACCTTGTGCGGCACCACGTCGGCCGCCGTGCCCTCCGCGGCGATCTCCTGCGCGGTCTTGCCGAAGGCCAGCACCTGGGTCTGGGCGAAGAAGTTGCTCATCAACAGGTCGTGCATGCTGCCCTCACCGTCCATCGTGGGCAGGTCCTCCAGCGGCTCGGCAAAGCCGATGAAGTCCGCGGGCACCAGCCGGGTGCCCTGGTGCAGCAGCTGGTAAAAGGCGTGCTGGCCGTTGGTTCCCGGTTCGCCCCAGTAGATCTCACCGGTTCCGGTGGTGACGGGGGAGCCGTCGGCGCGCACCGACTTGCCGTTGCTCTCCATGGTCAGCTGCTGCAGGTAGGCGGGGAACCGGGCCAGGTCGTTGGAGTAGGGCAGCACGGCCTTGGCGTCGGCTCCGGCCACCGCCGAGCTCCACACCCCGAGCAGGCCCATGATCACCGGGGCGTTCTCGGCCAGCGGGGCCGTGCGGAAGTGGGTGTCCATCTGGTGGAACCCTTCCAGCAGCTCGGTGAACGGGCCCGCGCCGATCGCGCACATCACCGACAGCCCGATGGCCGAGTCGACGGAGTAGCGCCCGCCCACCCAGTCCCAGAAGCCGAACATGTTGGCGGTGTCGATTCCGAACGCGGAGACCTTGTCGGCGTTGGTGCTGACGGCGACGAAGTGCTTGGCCACCACCCCCCCACCATCCCCGTCGCCCGCGAGCCCCTCGAGCACCCAGCGCTTGGCCGCGGTCGCGTTGGTCAGCGTCTCCAGGGTGCCGAACGTCTTGGACGCCACGATGAACAGCGTCCTGGCCGGGTCCAGGCCGACGGTCTTGGCGACCAGGTCGGCCGGGTCGACGTTGGACACGAACCGGACGTCGACGTCGGAGCAGTAGTGGCGCAGCGCCTGGTGGATCATCACCGGCCCCAGGTCGGAACCGCCGATCCCGATGTTCACCACCGTCGTGATCCGCTCGCCGGTGGCGCCCGTCCACGCCCCGGAGCGCAGCCGGTCGGTGAAGGCGGCCATCCGGTCCAGCACCTCGTGCACGTCGGCCACCACGTCCTGGCCGTCGACGGTGAGCTCGGCCTCGCGCGGCAGCCGCAGCGCGGTGTGCAGCACGGCCCGGTCCTCGCTGGTGTTGATGTGCTCGCCCGCGAACATGGCGTCACGACGAGCCGGTAGATCCACGGCCTCGGCCAGCGCGATGAGCTGTCGCATTGTTTCGCGCGTGACGCGTTGCTTTGAGTAGTCGATGCGTAGCTCAGCGGCGTCGATAACGAGGTCGCGGCCGCGTTCGGGATCGGCGGCGAAGATCTCCCGCAGGTGCAGGCCAACGATCTCGTCGTGGTGGGTGAGCAGGGTGCGCCAGGCGTCGGTGGTGGTGACGTCGGTGGGCTTCGCGGAAGTCATGGCCCCATCGTGGCCCTGCGGGGGTCGAAGTGCCATGAGCACCGGAGGCGATGCGCCCCTCCGGCAGGCCCGTAACGCAAACGGACACAAAGGAATTAAAAGGGTTCCTCGCCCACCGGGGGGTGTGGACGAGGAACCCGGATCAGAATAACAGCATGGACACGAACGTGGGAGGTGTTCGTAAACTCTGCGGGCATGTGCCGCAACATTCGCACCCTGCACAACTTCGCGCCGCCGGCCACCGACGAGGAGGTGAGTGCCGCAGCGCTGCAGTACGTGCGCAAGATCAGCGGCAGCACCCATCCCTCGACGGCGAACCAGGCGGCCGTCGACCGTGCCGTGGCCGCCGTCGCCGAGGCCACCCGCGCGCTGCTGGGCGAGCTGGTGACCACGGCCGCACCGAAGGACCGCGGCGTCGAGGCGGCCAGGGCACGGCAGCGCTCAGCGGCCCGCTTTGCCCGCTGAGGCGCCCGAACGACCACTCGCGGCCTCGCTCAGATGACGCCCTGCTCGGCGGTGCCCGCCGGGTGCGGGATGAGCACCTGCACGTCCAGCGGCACGCTGAGCAGACCCTTGAGCTCGGCACCGAGCTCGGTGAGGCCGGCGCCGGCGCCGTGGGTGCGCAGGTCCTCCTCGCTGGCCCACTTCTCGATCATGACCAGCCGGTCGCGGCCGGTGTGCAGCGCGTACCGCTCGCACCCGGCGTCCTCGGCGTGCACCCGGGCGATGGCCTTGGTCAGGGCGGCGATCACGGCGTCCCGTGACCCCTCGTTGGGAACAGCGGTGGCGACGACGACGACGGACACGGGCGGACCTCCAGGTTGGTTGGTCCGACCGTAGCCGGGTCGTGGCCCCCTCAGGCCCAGCCGAGCTCGCCGAGGCGGGCGTCGTCGAGGCCGAAGTAGTGGCCGACCTCGTGCTTCACGGTGATCTCCACCCGGTCGCGCACGTCCTGCGCGCTGGCGCACCGGGCGAGGATCGGCAGACGGTAGAGAGTGATGAGGTCAGGCATCGCCCCGGAGTAGAACTGCCCGCGGCGGTCCAGGGAGACACCGCGGTAGAGCCCCAGCAGGTTGGGGTCCTCGCCGTCCTCCACCTCGAAGCCCACGTTCTTGATCTGCTCGGACAGCTCGTGCGGCAGCTCGGCCAGCACCCGGGACATCTCTGCGGCGAAGTCGTCCTCGCTCATCTCGTACACCCCACCATCATGACGCGTGTCGACTTCGGGCACGCCGCGGTTCCGGCCCAGCTCACCGCGCCGTGACGAAGGCCCTCGCCTGACGCACGTAGTCCAGGCCGGTCGCTGCGTCGGGTGCAGGGATGGCGACCCACTCCTTCATCGGTCGTCCCGGGCGGGGTGAGCAGGGTTGGCCCCGCCCGTCGGCGACCAGCTCGGTGACCCGGGAGGCGGCCAGCTTGACCACGAGGTCGGTGCCGGTGGCGAACGCGTAGAACTTTCCGCCCGTGCGGAGCCCGGGGGCGTGAAACATCCGGCCCTGCTCGTCGGTGGGGTGGTCGCGAAGAACCTCCGCGGCAACGGTCTCGAAGACGTCCACGACGTCGGTTCCCGAGCGGTCGAGCTCAGCGAGCTGGCGCTTGAGGGCAACGTGGCGGTAGGAGGACTCCACCAGCTCGGCGACCTCGTCGGGGTCGACGGCAAACGCCTGCAGGTCGAGCCCCACCCAACCGCTGGGCCCCCAGTACGCGGGGGCGCGGAAGCGTTCGTCGGCCAGCAGGGCGGGCCGCTCGTCGGGCTCGGGCTTGACCACCAGCAGGGCCGCAGTGTCCTCGGCGCGCTCGTAGATCGCGAAGATCTTGCCGTGGGCCCCCGCCCGGAAGGTCGGTCGGCCCCAGGCCACCTTCTCGATCGCCTCAGGCAGTGCGAGCGCCACGGTGCGAACGTCGGCCAGCAACGGGTCGTCGTCGGTGAAGGTCACGGGGTGCCCCACACGGCCAGACGCTATCGCAACCGTGAGAACCCGTTCTCGTCCGATCTGCGCGGTGAGCCTCGAGGCGAGGACTGCCCCACCCGCTCCGTAGGGTCGTTCGAGTGGACGACCTGCTCCGGCTCACCGGACCCCCTGCCCAGGGGCGGGTGCTCACCGAGCACCGCCGGGTTCGCTCCGGTGACGCGGACGCCAGCCGGGTCCTGCGCCTGGACGGGGTCGCCCGCTACGCCCAGGACATCGCCTTCGACGACCTGTTCGACGCAGCCGAGGACGGCGACCACGGCGCGTGGGTGTTGCGCCGCACCGTGATCGAGGTGCACCGCATGCCGGTGTTCCACGAGCCGCTGAGGGTGCGCACGTGGTGCTCGGGGATCGGCGCCCGCTGGTGCACCAAGCGAACCACCCTCGACTCCGCCGACGGCTCACGGGTCGAGGTGGAGGGCTTCTGGGTCAACGTCGATCCGAGCACCGGCCGCCCAGCACCGCTACCGGCTCGAATGGTCGCCACCTTCCGCGCCGCGGCGGGGGACGAGCCGCTGCGCTGGCGGCGGATGCTCACCGGGCCGGTCGCCCAGGGGGCTGCCGCACACGAGTTCGCGCTGCGGGTCACCGACGTGGACTGGCTGGGACACCTCAACAACGCGACCTACTGGGCGGCGCTGGAGCAGGTGCTGGTCGGGCACACGTCGGGGCCGGTGGAGGCCGTCCTGGAGCACGCTGTCCCGGTCGATCCGGGGGAGCACCTGCGCCTGCGCACGAGCACCGACGGGGTGAGCCGGCACGTCTGGTTCCTGGTCGAGGGTGCGGTGCGCGCGGTCGCAAGGGTTCGACCGCGGGCGTGACGCCACCACGCTAGCGGCGAGCACCCGGGTGCCACTGCTGCTGCAGAGCCAGGGTGAGGGCGAAGCCGAGCAGCAGCACGAGGTGGAGCAGGAACAACCACAGCCCGCTGGCCAGCGCACCACCGACGACGGTGAGCCCGCCCAACGGGGCGCCCAGATCCAGCGGAAGGGCGAGGAAGATGACCAGGCCCTGGCAGAACCCGGCCAGGCTCGCAGCGGTGAGGAACGCCCCCACCAGCAACGGACGCACCCGGAGCCGCCCGGCGGCGACGACCCGGAAGGTCCAGCCCACCGGGAACAGGAGCACCACCAGCACGGTGTAGTAACCGACGACCACCGCCAGCACGGTGGAACCGCCACCGCCGCGGTCCTGCAGATCGGCCACCAGGCCCGCGCCCCACAGGAGCAGCACGAGCAGCAGGGGGGTGGCCAGCACCAGCGGCACCACCGACGCTCGACCGCGCCAGCTCGTCCCGGGGTCGCGGTCGGCGGCGCCAGGGCCCTGCAGGCGGAGCAGCACCCGTCGCAGGCCCTCGCCGTAGACGGTGACGGGCACCACGGCCAGCACGGCGCCGAGCACCGAGACGTTGAGCCCGGCGTCGACCACCGTGCTCACCACCGCCGGTGCCCCGAGTCCGGCCGGCAACGCCTCACCCATCCGGGCCGCAAGCTCCTGCACCCGAGCGTCAGTGAGGACGAGCGCGCTCAGGCGCACCGCGACCACCAGCAGGGGCACGACGGCAAGGGCGGAGAAGAAGGCCATGGCGGCGGCCAGCACGATCACGTCGTGACCACGCACCCGCTGCCACGACAGCTTCCAGATCGGGCGGGCGGACGCACACCAGGACCTCGCCCGGGCGGTCGGGTGGTTCACGCCTCGATCACGGGGAGCTCGGCCCGCAGGGCCCTGGCCAGCACCCCAGCGTGTCGGCCCGGCGCCGTCGCGTTCCCGGTCAGCACGGTCATGGCCACCGCAGCGGCCAGGCGGCCGGCCGCGTCACCGTGCCCGAGCAGGGTGTGTCCCTGCCCCGGCAGTCGGACCAGCACAGCCGAACCGGCCACGCCGCGAGCGCGGCGGACGAGATCGGCGCTCGCTGCGGGGCTGGTGATCGTGTCGTCGGTGCCGTGCAGCAGGACGACGCGCTGACCGGCGAGCATCGATGGCGTCTCGACGGGGGTGACCCACGGTGCGAGCCCGACGACCAAGGCGACCGAGTCCTCACCGGCCACGTGCAGCGCGGCTCGGCCGCCCATCGAGTGCCCCACGACGGCGATCGGCACGTCCGGCCAGCGGCGACGGAGCTGCGCCAGCGCCCACCGGGCGTCGCGGACGGGCGACTGCTCCGCACCGTTCCACCCCTGTAGCGCATTGACCAGCCGCACGACGGCGACCCGGCGTCGGCCACGGTCGGACCAGGCCGCCGCGGCCGCCACCGGCAACATCCGCAGCGTGGACGGACCCCACCGGGAGGCGGGCACCCGCGAGACGTCGGTGCCGCCGTGCAGCAGCAGCAGCACCCCCCGCGGCCGACGGGCGCCGTAGGTCCGCAGCAGCCGGGGCGCGGGAGACACCGGGAGGGCGGGGACGCGCACGGGGTCACGGTAGGGCGCCCGGCGCGCACCTGCCGGTTGAAAGGGCGTCCTCATCCAGCGCGAACGGGCACCGGTGGCATGCTGAGCACCGTGTCCCGCATGCCCCTGGACCGCCACCGCACCCTTGCCGCGGCCGTCGAGCTCATCGACGAGCAGGGGCTGCGCGCGCTCACGATGCGTCGCCTGGGTGTGCGTCTCGGCGTCGAGGCCATGTCGCTCTACCACTACGTGCCCAGCCGGGAAGACCTGCTGGACGGCGTGGTCGAGCAGGTCATGGGCGAGCTCTACGGCGACCCCGAGGTGCACATGGATGCGAGTCACGGGTGGCAGGCCTACGTCCAGCGCCTGGCGCACGGGGTTCGGCGCATCGCCCTCGCCCACCCCGAGGTCTTCCCGCTGGTGTGCACCCGACCCTCCGCGGCGCCGTGGGTGAAGCCACCGCTGCGGTCGCTGCGTTGGATGGAGTCGTTCCTGACCACGCTGGGCGGTTGCGGCTTCGCCGACGTCGACGCCGTGGCCGCCTACCGCGCCTTCTCCAGCTTCCTGCTCGGACACCTGCTGCTGGAGGTCTCCGCCATGGGTGTCGACACCGGTCCCGTGGAGGAGCCGGACCCGCGGCCGCCGAAGGTCGGTGATCTGGGGGAGTACCCGAACCTGGCGCGGCTGCAGCACCAGCTCGCCGAGGACCACGCGCAGGAAGAGTTCGAGGACGCGCTGGAAGCCCTGCTGCTGAGGTTGGAGCTGGAAGTCCGCGCGTGAGCTCGGCCGTGCCCGACGCTCGTTCTGCGGCGCCGAGCCCGTCATGGTTGCGTCTTCACCTGTAAGGCTTGCTCGTGGTGGTGCGTCGAGCCGTTCTGCGCACCGCGGCTCCACGTTCGCCCCGTGAGGCGGACCAACCACCCCCGCAGTCGAACGGCGCCCCGTGCCTCGCTGGCCACGGCGGTCCGCCGTCCCGTCCCACCCCACCACCTCAAGGAGCATCTTCGTGTTCAACACCTCCGACATTGCCACCGTCGCCAACGGCGACGTCTACGGCCCCGACAACGACAAGATCGGCTCGGTCGGCCAGGTCTACCTCGACAACAAGACGGGCAACCCCGAGTGGGTGACGGTCAAGACCGGCCTGTTCGGCACCAAGGCCTCGTTCGTCCCCCTGTCCGAGGCCTCGGTCTCCGGCGAGGACGTCCACGTGCCCTACGCCAAGGACAAGGTCAAGGACGCCCCGAAGGTGGACGCCGACGGCGAGCTGTCCCCGCAGGAGGAGGACGAGCTCTACCGCTACTACGGCGTCGACGGTGCTGGGCTGGACAGCGGGTCCGACGACCGCGAGGCCAACCGCGAGACGGCCCGCGAGACTCCTGTGGCGCCGGTTGCCGGTGGGGTGGACGAACGGGTGGGCGACACCAACGACCGCGACGGGCGCGAGCGCGACGGACGTGAGCGCGACGGGCGTGACGAGGTCACTCGCACCGAGGGTCACGACACGTCCGGTCCCAACACCGACGAGGCGATGACCCGCTCGGAGGAGCAGCTCGACGTCGGCACCCGTACCGAGGAGACCGGCCGGGCGCGGCTGCGCAAGTACGTCGTCACCGAGCAGCAGAGCGTCGAGGTGCCGGTCTCGCACGAGGAGGTGCGGATCGAGCGTGAGCCGATCACCGACGCCAACCGAGGCGCGGCCGAGCACGGTGCCGACATCTCCGAGGAGGAGCACGAGGTGACCCTGCACGCCGAGCGCCCCGTGGTGGACACCGAGACCGTCGCCGTCGAGCGCGTCAAGCTCGGCACCGAGACCGTGCAGGACACCGAGACCGTCACCAGCGACGTGCGCAAGGAGCAGGTCGAGGTCGACGACGACGGGGCCGGGCGCACCGAGCGTCGCGACCGCTGAGCACCAAACCCCCCTAACCGAACGGAGACATCATGAACATCCCCAAGGACAAGGTCATCGACTTCATCCGCGACAAGGTCGGCGGAGACAAGGCCGACCAGGCGAAGAACGAGCTGCCCGACCAGGTCGACACCGACAACGACGAGCACAAGAACCTGCTCCAGAAGTTCGGCGTCAACCCCGCCGACCTGCTGGGCGGCGGAGCCGGCGGCATCGGCTCGAAGCTCGGCCTCTGACCAACCCCCTCCGACCGGGCGGGTGCGCAGCTCGCACCCGCCCGGTCGTGACGTCGCAGGGCGTGCCGTCGTGGCACCGTCCCGCACCCCACCGCTCGAAAGGACCACGATGTCTCGTCGGAACACATTCGTCCGCTCGCTGCACGACCTCGGTGCCGCGGCCTGGTTCGGCGGCTCCCTCATGGGCGCGATCGGCGTCAACGGGGCCGCGGCCGCCGTCACCGACCCGCACGACCGCGCCCGGGTCGCGTCGGTCGGCTGGGCCAAGTGGGCGCCAGCCAACGCCGGCGCCATCGGTGCGCACCTGGTGGGTGGAGCGGGGATCCTGCTCGCCAACCGTGGACGCGCCGTTCACCAGGCCGGGGTTCGTTCCAACACGGTCACCAAGATCGTGGTCACCGGTGCCGCCCTGGCAACCACCGCCTACAGCGGCGTCCTCGGGACCAAGATCGCCGAGGGCAGCGGGGAGCACACCCAGGGCGCAACCGAGCCCTCGTCGCAGACTCCGCCCAGCGTGGCCAAGGCGCAGCAGCAGCAGAAGTACCTGCAGTGGGCCACCCCCGTGCTGACCGGGATCCTGGTCATCCTCGGTGCCCAGCAGGGTGAGCAGCAGCGGCCCGCCGAGATCGTCTCGGGCCTCGCGACCACCGTGAGGCGCCGCGTCAAGCACTGACTGAACCTCTCCAACGAGCCCGGCCCGGTGTGCGCACCGGGGTCGGGCTCGTTCTGCGTTCGCGACGATGGCCGCCGCGCGGGGAGCTCGGGCCGACCCGCATCGAGCCCACCGCCGCCGTGCCACACGACACTCCACTCAGGCCTTCCCAAAACGCAATCGTTGCGGTTTGATTGGTACATCAGGGTCTTGGCTCCCCACCGAGTGCGGCACGGGCGGCTTCCGCGAGGGAGCACCGGCGCGAGGCCAGGACCGCCGGAGCTAGAGCACCACCACCACGCCGCCCCCGTCGGATGAGAGGCCCAGCAGATGAGCAAGACCGTCAGCGACTTCGTGATCGACCGATTGATCGAGTGGGACCTGCACCAGTTCTACGGCTTCCCCGGCGACGGGATCGGCGGGTTCGACGGGGCCCTGGAGCGCGCCGAGTCCGACGGGAAGGACTTCCGCTACGTCCGTCCCACCCACGAGGAGATCGCGGCCTTCATGGCCTGCGCCCACGCCAAGTTCACCGGCGACGTGGGGGTGTGCATCGCCACCTCCGGCCCCGGTGCCGTGCACCTGCTCAACGGCCTGTACGACGCGAAGATGGACAGCCAGCCCGTCGTCGCGATCGTGGGTCAGCAAGGCCTCGTCTCGCTCGGCAGCCACGCCCAGCAGGAGGTCAACCTCGAACGCGTCTTCGCCGACGTCGCCGGTTACGTCGAGACCGTGACCACCGGGATGCACGCGCAGCTGGTCGTGGACCGCGCCGTGCGCATCGCGCGGGCCGAACGCTGCCCGACGGTGGTGATCCTGCCCGCGGACGTGCAGAACATGGAGTTTGAGGAACCCGTGCTGGAACACTGGGTCTCCCGCACCGGGGTGGGCCACGCCTCCACCGCCCTGACTCCACCGGAGTCCGAGCTCGCGCGGGCGGCCGAGGCGCTCAACGCCGGGTCCAAGGTCGCGATGATCGTCGGGGAGGGCGCGAGGGGGGCGACCGACGAGGTGATCGCGGTCGCCGAGCGGCTCGGCGCCGGGATCATCACCGCCCTGCTCGGCAAGGACGTCGTTCCCGGTGACCTGCCCTACCACACCCAGCAGCTGGGTCTGCTGGGATCCAAGCCCAGCTACGACATGATGCAGGACTGCGACACGCTGCTCATGGTCGGCAGCAACTATCCCTACGCCGAGTTCCTGCCCAAGACCGGACAGGCCCGCGGGGTGCAGATCGACCTCACCTCGCGGCACCTGAGCCTGCGCTACCCGATGGAGGTCAACCTCGCCGGGGACGCCAAGGCCACCCTGACCGCGCTGCTGCCCCACCTCACCCAACAGCAGGAGCACGGGTGGCAGGACGAGGTCATCCAAGGGATGAAGGACTGGAACGACGTCACCGAACGAGAGGCCATGACCAAGGCCGACCCGATCAACCCCCGCTACGTCTACCACCTGCTCAACGAGCGGCTGCCGGAGAACGCCATCGTCACCGCCGACGCGGGCTCCACCGCCGACTGGTACGGCCACCACATCAAGCTCGGCCGTGACATGAACGGAAACCTCTCGGGGATGCTCGCCTCGATGATGGCTGCGATGCCGTATGCGGTGGCCGCGAAGTTCGCTCATCCCGGTCGGCCGGTGGTGTGCACGATCGGTGATGGTGCCTTCCAGATGCTCGGGATGAACGAGTTGTTGACCGTGAAGCGTCATTGGAGGACCTGGGAAGATCCGCGGTTCATCGTCTTGGTACTGCACAACGGCGATTTGACGCAGGTCTCGTGGGAGATGCGCGAGGTGGGTGATCCGCGTTGGGACACCTCTCAGCTCTTGGAGGACATGGACTACGCCGGGTACGCCGAGCTCCTGGGTCTGCGCGGCATCCGGGTCGACAAACC
>JBDTDI010000230.1:0-11473 GCA_039923155.1 Mycobacteriaceae bacterium
GGGCATGCTCGCCAGCGTGCTCGGCGCCGCCGGGCTGGACCGCGAGGCGGCCGGCGGGCTCGGGCTGGCCCACGCGGTGGTGCGCTGCAGCGACCGCGAGGGGATGCGTGCCGAGGAGACCGAGAGCGTGGTCGACCTCGTCCGCACCGCCTCGGAGGCCGAGGTGGCGGCGGTGCTCAAGGAGGGTCCGATCCGGCAGTGGTCGGTCTCCCTGCGGGCCAAGAGCACGGTGGACGTCTCGGCCGTGGCTGCCCTCCTCGGCGGGGGCGGGCACCGGCGCTCCGCCGGCTACACGGCGCAGGGCAGCTCCGAGGACGTCCTCGCGGCCCTGCGCGCAGCTCTGGGGTGAGCGGGCAGAGGTCCGAGCCGGTCGCGGACGTCGCCGCACTCGAGGACCTCGACCAGGTCGGCGGCCGCCGCATCCTCGGACTGGCCCTGCCGGCGTTGCCCGTGCTCGCGGCCGAGCCGCTGTACCTGCTCGTCGACACCGCCGTGGTGGGCCGGCTGGGGGCGGTGGCCCTGGGTGGGCTCGCCGTGGGTGCCGTCGTGCTGGCCCAGGTCAGCACCCAGCTGACGTTCCTCTCCTACGGCACCACG
The DNA here is from genome assembly GCA_039923155.1 of Mycobacteriaceae bacterium. Classification (GTDB taxonomy): domain Bacteria; phylum Actinomycetota; class Actinomycetes; order Mycobacteriales; family Mycobacteriaceae; genus Rhodococcus_D. Next base: position 598 of record JBDTDI010000230.1, read on the forward strand.
GCCCGCGCCGCCCGGCTGCACGGGGCGGGCCGGCGCACCGACGCCGTCGCCGAGGGCGTGCAGGCCAGCTGGCTGGCGGGTCTGACCGGGCTCGTCCTGCTGGCCCTCGTGCAGCTCGTGGCCGGACCGGTCACCCGGCTTCTCGCCGGTGGGGGGGAGGTCGCGGCGCAGGCGCAGGGGTGGCTGCGGATCGCCTCGCTCGGCATCCCGCTGGTGCTGGTGACCCTGGCCGGCAACGGCTGGATGCGCGGGGTGCAGGACACCGTGCGGCCGCTGCGCTACGTGCTCGTCGGCAACGGCGTCTCCGCGGTGGTGTGCCCGGTGCTGGTGCACGGCGCGGGCTGGGGCCTGCCCGGCTCGGCCGTGGCGAACGTCCTGGCGCAGGTGCTGTCGGCGGGGTTGTTCCTGCGGGCGCTGACCGCCGAGCGCCGGGCGGGTGCGGTGTCGCTGCGGCCCGACCCGCGCACGATCGGGGCCCAGCTGGTGCTCGGCCGCGACCTGGTGCTGCGCAGCCTCGCCTTCCAGGCCTGCTTCCTCTCCGCCGCCGCGGTCGCCGCCCGCTCCGGTGCCGCGGCCGTCGCCGCCCACCAGGTGGTGCTGCAGCTGTGGGTGTTCGTCACCCTCGTCCTGGACTCCCTCGCCGTCGCCGCCCAGGCCCTGGTGGGGGCCGCGCTCGGCGCCCACGCCGTGGACGACGCCCGCCGGGCCGCCTCGCGTATCACCTGGTTCTCGGCCGGCTTCGCCGCCGTGCTCGCGCTGGGCTTCGCCGCGGCCCACTCGGTGCTGCCCCGCGTCTTCACCCCCGACCCGGCGGTGCTGGCCCAGGTGCCGCACGCGTGGTGGTTCTTCGTGGGGGTGCTGCCGGTGGCCGGGGTCGTCTTCGCCCTCGACGGGGTGCTGCTCGGGGCCGGCGACGTGGCGTTCCTGCGGAGCTCCACCTTGGCCTGCGCGCTCGGCGGGTTCCTGCCCCTGATCTGGATCTCGGAGCTGGCGGGGTGGGGGCTGACGGGGATCTGGGCGGGGTTGGCGGCGTTCGTGGTGCTGCGGATGGTGGCCGTCGTCGCCCGCACCCGCTCGGGGCGCTGGGCGGTGGCCGGGGCGGTGCGGGGCTGAACGGCGGCGCCCCGCTCAGGGCAGCTCGATCACCAGGTCTGCCCGCGGCCGACTCGCCACCACCAGCTCGGCGTTGCGCTCATCGACGCCGGCCACCCAGTCCCGGGCGGCGGTGGGGCTCTTGCCGAACCGCTCGTGCCGGGCGCGCAGCCGCTCCCGTCGCCGCTCCGGGGCGACCTCGACGAACCACACCTCGTCGAGCAGGGCCCGCGCCTGCGCCCAGCCCGGATCGTCCAGCAGCAGGTAGCTGCCCTCGGTGATGACCACCTGCACCCCGGCCGGCACCGGCAGCGCCCCAGCCAGCGGTTGCTCCAGCTCGCGCTCGAACGCCGGCGCGTATACCAGCGATTCACCCGCGCGGACACGCCGCAGCAGCGCCGCGTAGCCGGCGACGTCGAAGGTGTCCGGTGCGCCCTTGCGGGCGGTGCGACCCAGCCGCACCAGCTCGGCGTCGGCCAGGTGGAACCCGTCCACGGGCACGTGCGCCACCGGGGTGCCGGCGCGGGGGTCAGCACCGGGGGGCACCAGGGCCTGCACGAGCTCTGCCGTCAAGGTGCTCTTGCCCGACCCGGGGGCCCCCGCGATGCCGATCAGCACGGGTCCATCAGCCCGGCCGGCGAGCTCGTGGACGCGTCGGAGCAGATCGGCGAGCGCGGGCTGCGGCACGCCGGCCGTGGGTGGGGTCACGGGTGGATGCTGACACGAAGCGCGCCCGGTCCGAGCGTGTGGTGGGGCAGGATGACGTGCCGTGCCCCACCCCCACGTTCGTCCTCCGACCGGGCTCGACGGCGCCGGGCTGCTGGTGATCGACAAGCCGGCCGGGATGACCAGCCACGACGTGGTCGCCCGGTGCCGCAAGCTGCTGGGCACCCGCAAGGTGGGCCACGCCGGAACCCTCGACCCGATGGCCACCGGGGTGCTGGTCCTCGGGGTGGAGCGGGCCACGAAGATGCTGGGCCTGCTCAGCCTGACCACCAAGGCCTACACCGCCACCATCCGGCTGGGTCAGTCCTTCGACACCGACGACGCTGACGGCGCGGTGGTCACCGCGATGGGTGCGGTGGACGTCGATCCGGCCGCGCTCGCCGCTGCGGTCGCTGCGCTCACCGGCGACCTGCAGCAGGTCCCGGCCAGCGTCAGCGCGCTGAAGATCGACGGGCAGCGCGCCCACGCACGGGTGCGAGCGGGGGAGGAGCTGACCCTGCCGCCGAGGCCGGTCACGGTGTCCCGCTTCGACGTCCTGACCACGCGCGCGGCGACCGTCGACGGGCTCGCCGTGCTCGACCTCGACGTGGCCGTCGAGTGCACCAGCGGGACCTACGTTCGGGCGTTGGCCCGTGACCTCGGGGTCGCGCTCGGCAACGGTGGGCACCTCACCGCGTTGCGCCGCACCCGGGTGGGCGTGTTCACCCTCGATGGCGCGCGCACCCTCGAGCAGCTGGCGGACGCGCCCGTCGTCACCATGGACCTGGACGCGGCCGCGCTCGCCGCCTTCGACGTCCGCACCGTCGACGCGACCGAGGCGCAGACCGTGAGCCACGGACGGTGGCTGAGCCCCCAGGGACGGGTGGGGGTGCACGCGGCCGTCAGCGACTCCGGTTCCGTGGTGGCCCTGCTCGAGGAGTCGGGCGGGCGAGCACGCACCGTGATGGTCGTCCGACCGGCCACCCTCGGGCCGATGCCGGCGGACCCCCAGCCGTAGGCTCGCCGTCGTGCAGCGGTGGCGAGGTCTGGGCGAGGTCCCCTCCGGCTGGGGCCGGTGCGTGCTGACCATCGGCGTGTTCGACGGGGTGCATCGCGGACACGCCCAGCTGATCGCCCGTGCGGTGTCCAGGGCCAGGGAACGGGGCTTGCCGTGCGTGCTGGTCACGTTCGACCCGCACCCCGCGGAGCTGGTGCGGCCCGGAAGCCACCCCGCGCAGCTGAGCACCCTCACCCGGCGGGCGGAGCTCGTCGAGGCCCTGGGCGTCGACGCCTTCTGCGTGCTGCCCTTCACCCGCGAGCTGTCACGAGTCAGCCCCGAGGCCTTCGTCCACCAGGTGCTGGTCGAGCGGCTGCACGCCGCCGAGGTCGTGGTGGGCCAGAACTTCACCTTCGGTCACAAGGCCGCCGGCAACGTCGAGCTGCTGTCGCTCCTGGGTCCTCGCTACGGCTTCACCGTCGACCGGGAGGCGCTGCTCGCCGACGCCGAGAACTCCACCGTGGCCGTCTCGTCCACGTACGTGCGCTCGTGCGTCGACGCGGGCGACGTGGCGGCCGCCGCGGCTGCCCTGGGCCGTCCGCACCGGGTCGAGGGTGTTGTGGTGCGGGGCGACGGCCGCGGACGCGGCCTGGGCTACCCCACCGCCAACGTCGCGCCCCCCATGCACTCCGCCATCCCCGGTGACGGGGTGTACGCCGCGTGGTTCACCGTGCTGGGGGCCGGCCCGGAGACGGGCACCGTGGTGCCCGGCGAGCCCCGTCGCGCCGCCGTGTCGATCGGCACCAACCCCACCTTCTCCGGGCGCGCGCGCACCGTGGAGGCGTTCGTCCTGGACACCGAGGCCGACCTCTACGGCCAGCACGTGGCCCTGGACTTCGTGGCGCGGTTGCGTGGCATGCAGCGTTTCGACTCCGTGACCGAGCTGCTCGAGGCGATGGCCGGTGACACCGCCGCCGCGCGGGCGGCACTGACGACCGCCCCGGACTGAGTTCGGTGCCCGCCGGGGAGGGTCCGATGGACGGCGTCGAGCTGGTGCGCCGCAACCTTTCCCGGCAGCGCGCCTACTACGGCGAGGTGCTCGGCGACCGGGTGCGCAGGCTGATGAACTGCTACGGCGTCTCCCAGTCACAGCTGGCGACGACCATCGGGATCAGCCCGGCCATGCTCAGCCAGGTCATGAGCGGACGCCGGGCCAAGCTGGCCAACCCGGCGGTCCTGGCCCGCATGGTCCTGCTGGAACGTCGCGCACGAGGGGACATCAGCTCGGCCTCCGGAGTCCAGGAGCGCCCCGTCGTCCTGCACGAGGTCGGACACGCGGCTGACCCGGAGGCGGTCCGGGACGCATCACGCCTGGACCGTGAGCACCTGGTGGCGGCTCTGCGCGACCGCCTGAGCCCCACCGAGCTCGCCGGGGCGGCGCTGGCGGTGGCCGAAGTCAGCCCCACGCTGGCCGAGCTGCTCACCTCAGCCGCGCCCGCGACGCCGCCGCCGGACCCGGGGGACCGGCTGGTGTGACACGTCGGAAACGGGCCGCGACCAGCACGTCCGTGCCGCGCTGTTAAGGTGGAGAAAGGCGTCGCTGCGGTCCGTGGCGGAGGCGCCGTTGCACCCTGGTCGATCCCGACCACCCGGGTGAGCCGGAGACACCCTTCGCCGCCGCACCTGTCCAGCACGGACGACACCAGCACGAGGAGACCCAGCACGTGGCGTTGAGCACCGAGGACAAGAAGAGCATTCTCAGCGAGTACGGCCTGCACGAGTCCGACACGGGCTCGCCCGAGGCTCAGGTGGCGATGTTGACCAAGCGCATCCGCGACCTCACCGAGCACCTCAAGGAGCACAAGCACGACCACCACTCCCGCCGCGGCCTGTTGCTGCTGGTGGGGCGTCGGCGGCGGCTGCTGAAGTACGTGGCCAAGGTTGACGTCGCGCGGTACCGCTCGCTGATCGAGCGGCTGGGTCTGCGCCGCTGACCCGGCCGGAGGGAGGACGACCGCCGGTCGCCCTCCCTCCGGCGTTCCAGCCCGCAGAAGGCACGAACGTTCCACCAAGGGGTAGACAGCCCCGCTCCGCCGCGAGGCGAGGAGCTGGTGTCGGTCCTCGGTCGTGGCCCCCGGTGCGCACCGTCCATAGCTGTCGGACGGTCACCGCCGGGCGCTTCCATCGAAGGCCGCCCCACCCCGCCCCGCGTGAGGGCACGCCCACCCGGGCGCCCGCGGAGACACGGCAGCAAAAGACGAGAGGACACGCATGAGCGAGTCGACCACCACGCCGCTGGACAGCACGTTGAACGAGGACGGCGTCCACGAGAGCACCGCCACGATCGACAACGGTCGCTTCGGCACCCGCACCATCCGGTTCGAGACCGGCCGTCTGGCCCAGCAGGCCAACGGCGCCGTCGTCGCCTACCTCGACGAGGAGACGATGCTGCTGTCGGCCACCAGCGCCAGCAAGCGGCCCAAGGACCACCTGGACTTCTTCCCCCTGACCATCGACGTCGAGGAGCGGATGTACGCCGCCGGGCGCATCCCCGGCTCGTTCTTCCGCCGTGAGGGCCGTCCCTCCACCGACGCCGTGCTGACCTGCCGCCTGATCGACCGGCCGCTGCGACCCACCTTCGTGGCCGGGCTGCGCAACGAGATCCAGGTCGTCATCACCGTGATGAGCCTGAACCCCGACGACGTCTACGACGTGGTCGCCATCAACGCCGCCTCCGCGTCCACCCAGATCGCCGGCCTGCCCTTCTCCGGCCCCGTCGGAGGCGTCCGGGTCGCGCTGATCGAGGGTCAGTGGGTCGCGTTCCCCACCGTCACCCAGCTCGAGGGCGCGGTGTTCGACATGGTCGTGGCCGGGCGCATCGTCTCCGGCACCGGGCCGGACGCCGACGTCGCCATCATGATGGTCGAGGCCGAGGCCACCTCGACCGTGGTGGAGAAGATCGCCGGCGGCGCGCAGGCCCCCACCGAGGAGATCGTCGCCTCGGGCCTGGAGGCCGCCAAGCCGTTCATCGCCGCGCTGTGCACCGCGCAGCAGGAGCTGGCCGCCAAGGCCGCCAAGCCCACCGGTGAGTTCCCGCTGTTCCCGCCCTACGCCGACGACGTCATGACCGCCGTGGAGACGGCCGGGTCCGACGACCTGGCTGCCGCCCTGACCATCGCCGGCAAGTCCGAGCGCGAGGACCGCCTCGACGAGGTCAAGGCGAGCGTGCTGACGAAGGTCGGTGCAGACTTTGCCGGGCGCGAGTCCGAGATCGGCGCCGCATTCCGCTCCCTGACCAAGAAACTGGTGCGCCAGCGCATCCTGCGCGACGCGGTGCGCATCGACGGACGTGGCATCACCGACATCCGCTCCCTGTCGGCCGAGGTGGCCCTCGTTCCGCGGGCCCACGGCTCGGCGTTGTTCGAGCGTGGTGAGACCCAGATCCTGGGCGTCACCACCCTCGACATGCTCAAGCTGGAGCAGAACATCGACTCGCTCGGCCCGGAAAAGACCAAGCGCTACATGCACCACTACAACTTCCCGCCGTACTCCACCGGGGAGACCGGTCGGGTCGGCTCACCCAAGCGCCGCGAGATCGGCCACGGGGCCCTGGCCGAGCGGGCCCTGCTGCCCGTGCTGCCCAGCCGCGAGGAGTTCCCGTACGCGATCCGCCAGGTGTCGGAGGCGCTGAGCTCCAACGGCTCCACCTCCATGGGCTCGGTCTGCGCGTCGACGATGTCGCTGCTCAACGCCGGGGTGCCGCTGAAGGCCCCCGTCGCCGGCATCGCCATGGGCCTGGTTTCCGACCAGGTTGACGGAGAGACCCGGTACGTGGCCATCACCGACATCCTCGGGGCGGAGGACGCGTTCGGCGACATGGACTTCAAGGTCGCCGGCACCGCTGAGTTCGTCACTGCCCTGCAGCTGGACACCAAGCTTGACGGCATCCCCTCCGACGTGCTGGCCGCGGCGCTCACCCAGGCGCGCAACGCCCGCACCACGATCCTCGAGGTGATGGCCGAGGCGATCGACGCTCCCGACGAGATGAGCGAGTTCGCGCCGCGAATCACCGCGATCAAGATTCCGAACGACAAGATCGGTGAGGTCATCGGGCCCAAGGGCAAGATGATCAACTCGATCACCGAGAAGACCGGCGCGTCCATCTCCATCGAGGACGACGGCACCGTCTACGTGGGCGCCTCCGACGGGCCGTCCGCGCAGGCCGCGATCGACATGATCAACGCGATCGCAAACCCGCAGCTGCCCAAGATCGGTGAGCGGTTCCTGGGCACCGTGGTCAAGACGACCGCGTTCGGTGCGTTCGTCTCGCTGCTGCCCGGCCGCGACGGTCTGGTGCACATCTCCAAGCTCGGCCAGGGCAAGCGGATCGACAAGGTCGAGGACGTGGTCAGCATCGGCTCCAAGCTGCGGGTCGAGATCGCCGACATCGACAACCGCGGCAAGATCAGCCTGGTCCCGGTGGCGGAGAACGCGCCCGACACCGAGCCCGCTCCGGTCTCCTGACCGGGTTCGTCTGATCTTTTCTGCCTGACCGCCCGCGGCGGTCCCGGTCCAACCACCGGGGCCGCCGCGGGCGTGTCCGTGTTGCACGAGGAGGAGAGAAGTTGCGCGAGCGCCCCGAGAACACCGTTCAGCGGACCGTGCTGCCCGGGGGGCTGCGGGTGGTGACCGAGCACGTGTCGTCGGTGCGCTCCGCCTCGGTGGGCGCGTGGATCGGGGTCGGCTCCCGCGACGAGCAGCCCAGCGTGGCGGGGGCTGCGCACTTCCTGGAGCACCTGCTGTTCAAGGGCACCCGCACCCGCAGCGCCCTGGACATCGCCCAGCAGGTCGACGCCGTGGGTGGGGAGCTGAACGCGTTCACCGCGAAGGAGCACACCTGCTTCTACGCGCACGTGCTCGACGACGACCTCGCCCTGGCCGTGGACCTGGTCTGCGACGTGGTGCTGCGTGGGCGGTGCGCTGCAGCCGACGTCGAGGTCGAGCGCAGCGTCGTGCTCGAGGAGATCGCGATGCGCGACGACGATCCCGAGGACCTGCTGCACGACACCTTCGGCGCAACCATGTTCGGCGACCACCCGGTGGGGCGGCCCATCCTGGGCACCGAGGCCTCCGTCGAGTCGATGACCCGCAACCGGCTCGCCTCGTTCCACCGTCGCCGCTACACCCCACCCCGGATGGTGCTGGCCGCGGCGGGCAACGTGACCCACGCCGAGGTGCTCGAGCTGGTCCGCTCCGGCTTCGCCGAGCGGCTCGGCGGCGTGGCCGATCCCGAACCGGTGCGCGTCTCGTCGCGCAGGATTCCGGGACGGCCCGGCGTGCGCGTCGTCGCCGAGGACGGGGAGCAGGCGCACCTGCTGCTGGGCATGAGGGCGCTGGCCCGGGGCGACGAGCGGCGCTGGGCGCTGTCGGTGCTCAGCGCTGCCGTCGGCGGTGGCACCAGCTCCCGGCTGTTCCAGCGGGTCCGCGAGGAACGGGGCCTCGCGTACTCGGTGTACTCCGGGGTGGAGACGCACGCCGACACCGGGGTGTTCAGCGTCTACGCCGGCTGCCAGCCGGAGAACCTCGGGGAGGTGGGTTCCCTGATCTCGTCGGTGCTGACCGACGTCGCTGCGCACGGGCTGGCCGAGGACGAGGTGGCCAGGGGCAAGGGGCAGCTGCGGGGGGCCCTGGTGCTGGGGTTGGAGGACTCGGCGTCACGGATGACCCGGTTGGGTCGCGGCGAGCTCAACCACGGCAGCTACCTGGGGGTCGAGGAGACCCTGGCCCGGATCGACGCGGTGACCACGACGGAGGTGGCTGCGTTGGCGGCTGACCTGCTCGCCCGCCCCCGTGGGCTGGCCGTGGTGGGGCCGTACGCTCACCCGGACGAGCTGCCCGCGCCGGTGCGGGCCGCGCAGGCGGGACGGGGCACGAGGTGACGCAAGCAGCAACGGCGGCCGAGCCGATCAGGGTCGGGGTGCTCGGCGGGCGCGGCAAGGTCGGCGAGCAGGTGTGCAAGGCCGTCGACGCGGCCGACGACCTGGACCTGGTCGCCGTCGTGGACGCCGGTGACTGGCTGTTCAACGTCGCGGACGCCGGCGCCCAGGTGGTCGTGGACTTCACCCACCCCGACGTCGTGCTCGACAACGTCCGCTTCTGCGTCGACCAGGGGATCCACGCCGTGGTCGGCACCACCGGCTGGGACGCACCCCGCTTCGACCAGGTGCGCGCGTGGCTGGAGCCCAAGCCCGAGCTGGGGGTGCTGGTGGCCCCCAACTTCGCCATCGGGGCCGTGCTGAGCATGCGGTTCGCCGCCCTGGCGGCGCGGTTCTACGAGTCGGTGGAGATCATCGAGCTGCACCACCCCACCAAGGCGGACGCGCCGTCGGGGACCGCGGCCCGCACCGCTGAGCTGGTGGCGCAGGCCCGGGCGGCGGCCGGGATGGCGCCGCCCCCGGACGCGACCACCAGCGAGCTGGACGGAGCCCGGGGTGCGTTGGTGCACGGGGTGCGGGTGCACTCGGTGCGGGTCGCTGGCCTGGTGGCCCACCAGGAGGTGCTGATGGGCACGCAGGGGGAGACCCTGACCATCCGCCACGACTCGCTTGACCGCACCTCGTTCCTGCCCGGGGTGCTGCTCGGGGTGCGGGAGATCAGCGGCCGGCCCGGCCTGACCATCGGCCTGGAACACCTGCTGGACCTGTGACCTCGCGCAACGTCGCGCTGGCGCTGACCGCGGCCACGCTGTTCTACATCGCGTTCCTCGGCTTCATCGGGATCGTGCTGATCCGGGCCGGGGGAATCGGTTCGGTCGGCCTGGGCATCGGGGTGCTGTTGCTGGTCCCCATCGGGGTGTGGGTGGTGTGGTCCACGATCAGGGCCGGGTTGCAGCACCAGCACCTGGCGCGGCGGATGCACGACGAGGGGTTGCTGCCGGACACCTCCCAGCTGGCCCGGCGACCGTCCGGACGCATCGACCGGGACGCCGCCGATGCGTGGTTCGCCGAGCTGCAGGCGGAGTACGAGACCGACCCGGACGACTGGCGGCGGGTGTACCGGCTGGCGATCGGCTACGACGCGGCCGGGGATCGTGGTCGGGCGCGGGAGACGATGAAGCGCGCGGTGGCGCTGGAGGCCGACTCGTGACCGTGGCCGAGGATGCCGGCTCGTGAGCACGCTGCTGGTGGTGCACCACACCCCGTCCCCGGTGACGCGGGAGCTGCTGGAGGCGGTGCTCGGTGGGGCGCGAGACCCGGAGATCGCCGGGGTCGACGTGCGGGTGGTGCCCGCGCTGGGCGCGACCGTGCCCGACGTGCTCGCCGCCGACGGCTACCTGTTCGGCACGCCCGCAAACTTCGGCTACATGTCGGGGGCGTTGAAGCACTTCTTCGACACCGTGTACTACCCGTGCCTCGACGCGGTCGCCGGGCGCCCGTTCGGGCTGTGGGTGCACGGTGGAGACGACACCGTCGGTGCGGTGCGCTCGGTGCAGAAGCTGACCACCGGCCTGGCCCTCGCGGCGGTGGCGCCGCCGCTGGAGCTGACCGGCGCCCCGGACGCCGCGGCCCGTCAGGCCTGTCACGAGCTGGGCGCGGTGGCGGCGGCGTCGCTGATGTGACCTGGGTCAGATGGTCTCGGTGGAGTCCGGAGACGTCCCGGAGCCACTGGTCGATCTCGGCCAGGCAGGGGCCGTCGACGGGTGCGACGGGACGCGGGAAGACCCTGTGCTGCACGGTGACCCCGAGCTCTGGGGCGCCCGGTCGCGGTGCTCGTCCATCCCCGGCAGCTCGACATCCACCGGGTGGACCTGATCGGCTCCCGCGGCTCGTCCCTGCCGGACCGGCTGGACCAGGTACCCGGGCCGCCACGGTAAATCGCTTTCGCCGCACCGTCGGCGGCAGCACACTGGCCCCCGCCCGCGCCGCACGTCCGGGCAACCACCCCGTGAACGAGGAAGTCGACGATGGAGCAGGTCACCAAGAGGCTGATGAGCTGGGCCTCCGTGCTGGAGGACAACACCCGTGCGCAGGCGGTGACCTCCAGCGGGATGCCGTTCATCTACCCGCACCTGGCGCTGATGCC
>JBDTDI010000231.1:0-5056 GCA_039923155.1 Mycobacteriaceae bacterium
ATCCTGCACGCGTTCCGGGTGGAGACGGTGGACGAGCTGGAGACGGCCTACACCCCTGGTGAGCTGGCCGGGATGATCGCGGAGTCCCGCTCGGAGGGCATGCTGGACGCCTCCGAGCACCGACGCCTCACCCAGGCCCTGACCACCCGCGGTCGCACGGTCAGCGAGGTCGCCATCCCGCTGGCGCGGGTTCGCAGCCTGCCCCACGGCCGCGTCGGCCCGACCCTGGGTGAGCTGGAGCTGGCGGTCGCGCAGACGGGGTTCTCCCGCTACCCGGTGCGCACCGAGGACGGTGTCCTCACCGGCTACCTGCACGTCAAGGACGTGCTGGACGCGGTGCTCGACGAGGGGGCGGGTCCGGACACCGTCATCCCCGCCGCCCGGGTGCGCAGCCTGCCCGCGGTGTCGTGCAGCGAGAGCCTGGACGTGGCACTGTCCGCCCTGCGCAGGGCGTCGGCGCACCTCGGTCGGGCGGTGGACCCGGCGGGCGTGACCGTCGGCGTGGTGGCGCTGGAGGATCTCGTGGAGGAGTTCGTCGGCACCGTGCGAGACGCGACGCACCGTCAGCCCGACCAGGTGCACCGACCGTGAGCGTCGCCGTCGTCGGGGCGGGGATCTCCGGGCTCGCGTGCGCCCGGGTGCTGATGGACGGCGGGGTGCAGGTGGTGGTGCACGAGCGCTCCCGGGCCGTCGGTGGCCGCATGGCGAGCCCCCTGCTGCACGGACGCCGCGTGGACACCGGAGCCGCCTACTTCACCGTGGACGGTGACGGGTTCGACGCCCAGGTGCAGGACTGGCGCCGGCGGGACCTGGCGCAACCGTGGACCGACACCCTCGGGGTGTGGTCCGGGGGCGAGCGCAGCACCAAGTCCGGCCCGCAGCGCTGGTGCGCCCCCGGGGGCCTGCGCTCGTTGGTGGAGGACCTGGCGACGGGTCTGGACGTGCGCCTGGGCAGCGAGGTGCACAGCGTCAGGAGGGGTGTGGGCGGCGGTGTGGTGCTCGGTGGTTCTGGGGCCGACGGCGGCGAGCACGACGCGGTGGTCCTCGCCATGCCCGACCCGCAGGCGCTGCGGTTGCTCGACGCAACCCACACCGCGGCCCGGGCCGAGCTGATGGGTCGGGAGTGGGAGCCGGTGATCGCGGTGGCCATCGGCGCGCACGAGCGGACCTGGGGGGAGCTGACCGCGATGTTCGTCAACGACCACCCGGTCCTGGCGCTGCTGGCCGATGACGGCGCCCGCCGCGGTGACGGTGCGCCCGTGCTGCTCGCGCACACCACCAGCCCGCTCGCGGCGGCCCACCTCGACGACCCGGCCGCGGTGGTGCCCGCGGTGCTGGCCGCTCTGCCCGAGGTTCTCGGGTCCGAGCTGGACGTGGCCTGGACGCACCCGCATCGTTGGGGCATGGCCCGCCCCGCCCAGAACCGGGAGGCCACGCACTGGTGGGGCGGGAAGGTCGGGTTGTGCGGGGACGGCTGGGGCCGGAGCAAGGTCGGCACCGCCTGGGACAGCGGGACGGCCCTCGGCACGGCCATCCTCGCGACGGGCTGAGATCGGTGACGCGGGTCACCGACGCGTCCGCAGCGGGAGCGGGCTCGTCAGTACGCTGGCGGATGAACCGCCCACTCGGGCACGGACCACGACCCGCAGGAGGGGCACCCGGTGGCACGGCACCGCGACGAGGTGGCCAGGCGCGGCATCAGCCGGGGCCCGGTCATCGCGGTCGTCGTCGTGCTCGCGCTGGTGCTGGTGACCGCCGGCTGGTTCCGGGTGCGCAACAACGTCGATGAGCAGGGTCAACGGGCGGCGGCGACGTGCGTCGACGGACGCAAGGTCGTTGACGTGGCCGCCGACCCGGACATCGCCCCTGCGTTGAGCACGATCGCCGGCGCCTACAACGCGAGCAGGCCGGTGGTGCGGGACCAGTGCGTCAGCGTGGTCGTGCACCCCCTTCGGTCGTCAGTGGTGCTGGCCGGGCTGACCAAGGGCTGGGACACGGCCAAGCTGGGACCCGCCCCCGCCGCCTGGGTGGCCAGCGACGCCGGCTTCACCATCCGGCTCGGCGCCGCTGCACCTGACCAGCTCGACGGCGACCCCACCTCCGTCGCCAGCTCCCCGCTCGTGCTCGCCGTCGCCCAGGACGCGGGCCCCAAGGTCACCGCCACCGGGTTGAGCTGGGCCCAGCTGCCCGCGGTCGTGGGCAAGCCCGACGGCTGGAAGGGCCTCGGTGAGCCGTCCTGGGGGGCGTTGACCGTGGCCCTGCCCACCGGCTCCGCCGAGAACCCGGCAGCGGGCGAGACCTCGGCGCCGGAGGCCGCGCAGGCGGTGGCCGCCGGGTTGGAGAAGGGGGCCAAGGCCACCGTGACACCCCAGGCCACCACCGCGTTGGCGGCCCTCGGTGGCGCGGTCAAGACCCAGCCGGTGGGCACCGCCGCTGCACTGGAGGCCCTCACGGCCCTGCGCACCGTTGCGGGCAGTCCCTACCAGGCCGTGCCGGCCACCGAGCAGCAGGTCTTCGCGTCGGCGAAGGCCGCGCCGGGCACCGTCAGCGCCGCAGTCCTGGCCGGACCGGCGCCCGCCGAGGACTACCCGTACGCGGCCCTGACCGGTCCGGCGGTCGACGACACGCAGTCACGGGCCGCGTCGGCCTTCGCCCAGCTCGTCACCTCCGCGGCGGGACGGAAGACGTTGGTCGCCGCGGGCTTCCGCACCCGGGGCGGGCCCGCACCCGCTGCTACCCCGGCCGTCGCCTTCGGCCCCGCACCCGCGACCCTGACCCGGGCGGACCCCGCGACCGCGGACAGGCTCACGGCCGCGCTGCGCACCCCGGCGGTGACCAGCCGGACCCTGGTGGTGCTGAACACGTCCACCTCCATGGGCACCACCGACGGGCCCGCCAGCAGGCTCAAGGTCACCGCCGCTGCCCTCGCCGCCCGGGTGCAGGCACTGCCCGACTCGGCGAGCGTCGGGTTGGCCACCTTCGTCCGCGGGCTGGGCGGCTCCCGCGCCTACGCCGGACTGGTACCGACCAAAGTGCTCGACACCACGCACCGTGCCGAGGTGGGCAAGGCCCTGGACGAGCTGGTCGTCTCCGACGCCACCTCGGCCGACTCCTCGCTGGTCGCCGCCTACCGCGACGCGGTGCGAGGGTTCGTCGCCGGAGCTCCGAACCGTCTGGTGGTGATCACCGACGGACCCAACGACAACGGAGAGACCGACGCCGGGGGGATCCGGGCCGCCCTGAAGGCCGCGTCGCAGGACGGCAAGCCGGTGCAGGTGGACGTCGTCGCACTGTCCGGACAAGACATCGGCGGGCTCACCGACATGGCCGACGCCACGGGCGGCACGGTGATCCGCGTACCCGGTGCTGCGTCGCCGGAGCTGGGCGCGGCGTTCATGAGACTGCTCCCGTAGCAGAGGGCGGGCGCGCCGTGCCCGTGCACGACATGCTGGGGCGTGCCTGTCTCCCGCCCGCCAGCGCTGGCCGCAGCTCGGTTGCCCGGATGAGGCGAGCCGGGTTGCGGGCACAGCTGGGCTCGCGCGAGCTCCGGTGGCGGATCGCCGGCATCGCGGTGCTACTGGCGCTGGGCTGCTGGCTCGTGGTGGCCGTCGGGGTGCCGGACCTGGACTGGCTGCGGGCGCAGGTCGCCGTGCTCGGGTTCTGGGCCGGACCGGTCTTCGCCGGGTTCTACGCGCTGATCACCCCGACCCCGTTGCCCAAGACCGTGCTCACCCTGGGGGCGGGGGCGGTGTTCGGTGTCGGGTACGGACTCGTGGTGGTCCTGGCGGGTGCGACGGCGGGGGCGGTGCTCACCTTCTACCTCGCCCGGATGCTTGGTCGTGAGGTGGTGCTGCGGTCCTTCGGCACCGCCGTGGGCCGGGTGGATGCGCAGGCCCGTCGGTACGGGGTGTGGGCGGTGCTGCTGCTCCGGCTCGTCCCTGTGGTGCCGTTCACCGCCCTCAACTGGGTTGCGGGGGTGACGGCCGTGCGGATTCGCGACTTCGTGCTCGCGACGCCGGTGGGCATGCTGCCGACGACGACGGCCACGATCGTGGTCGGCGCCTACGGCACGCGAGGAGGTTCCTGGCCGTTCCTGCTGGCCCTGGGTGCGCTGCTGCTCCTGACGGCCGGCGCGGCGATCGTGCATCGTCGGCGCCCGCCCGACAACCGCAAATAGCCCACTCCTTGTACGCGAAACGCCTAGATGTTGCACAAGTAGGGGGCTATTTGCGGCGAGGTGAGGGTTGCCGGGCGGACGGCGCGGCTACTCGCTGAACGCCGAGATGGGCGGGCAGCTGCAGACCAGGTTCCGGTCACCGTGAGCCCCGTCGATACGACGCACCGCCGGCCACACCTTGGCCCGGGTGTCGAGCCCACCGATGCCCGCACCGGGGTAGGCGGCCAGCTCACGGCTGTAGGGGTGCCCCCACTCCGCGACCAGGCTGCGCGCGGTGTGCGGGGCGCCGCGCAGCGGGTTGTCCTCGACCGGCCACTCCCCCGCCGCCACCCGGTCGATCTCGCCCTTGATCGCGATCATCGCGTCGCAGAACTGGTCGATCTCGCCCAGGTCCTCGCTCTCGGTGGGCTCCACCATCAGCGTGCCGGCCACCGGGAAGCTCATCGTCGGGGAGTGGAAACCGTAGTCGGCCAACCGCTTGGCGACGTCGTCCACGCTCACGCCGGTGGCCGCGGTGATCGGACGCAGGTCCAGGATGCACTCGTGGGCGACCATGCCCGCGTCGCCGGTGTAGAGCACCGGGAAGTGCTCGTCGAGGCGGCGGGCCACGTAGTTCGCGGCGGCGACCGCGGTCAGCGTCGCCCGGCGCAGCCCGTCGGCGCCCATCATCCGCACGTAGGCCCAGCTGATGGGCAGGATCGAGGCCGAGCCCCACGGGGCGCCGGACACCGCTCCACCCGTGCTCGGGACGTCACCGCCCAGCCCGGGCGCGAACGGGTGCCCGGGCAGGAACGGGGCCAGGTGCTCCCCCACCCCGATCGGCCCCACCCCAGGACCGCCCCCACCGTGCGGTATGCAGAACGTCTTGTGCAGGTTGAG
>JBDTDI010000232.1:0-8678 GCA_039923155.1 Mycobacteriaceae bacterium
CTCGGCCTCGGTGACGGCGGTGCGGTGCGCGCCGGGCTGGCCCCCTACTCCAGCGACGACGACGTCGACCGGCTCCTCGCCGGCCTGGCCGAGCTCGGATGAGCCGCCGGGTCCTGGTCACCGGCGGTTCGCGGGGGATCGGCGCGGCCGTCGTGCGGGCGTTCGCCGAGGACGGGGCGACGGTGGCCGTGCACTGCGGGTCGAACCGGGAGGCGGCGCGCGCGGTCGTCGACGCCCTGCCCGGCTCGGGGCACGTCGTGGTGCAGGCCGACCTGGCCGACCCCGTCCAGGTCTCGACGATGGTCGAGGAGGCCGTCGACGGGTTGCACGGGCTGGACGTGGTGGTCAACAACGCCGGCATCTTCGTCGCCCACCCCCCGCTGCGGACCAGCTACGAGGAGTGGCAGCAGGCCTGGACGCAGACCCTGGGGGTGAACCTGCTCGGCCCGGCGAACACCGTGTTCCGGGCGGTGCCGCACCTGGTCGCCGCGGGCGGTGGGGCCATCGTCAACGTGTCCAGCCGCGGCGCGTTCCGGGGGGAGCCCAACACCCCCGCCTACGGCGCGTCGAAGGCGGCGCTGAACTCGTTCGGGCAGTCGATGGCCCTGGTGCTCGCCCCGCACGGGATCAGCGTGGGCACCGTCGCTCCCGGTTTCGTGCAGACCGAGATGGCCCGGGAGATCCTCGACGGCCCGGGTGGGGACGCGGTCCGCGCCCAGTCACCGTTCGGGCGGGTGGCCACGCCGGAGGAGGTGGCCTCGGCGGTGCTGTGGCTGGCCTCGCCCGGGGCCCGGTTCTCCAGCGGCACGATCATCGACGTCAACGGGGCGTCCTACCTGCGCAGCTGAGCGGACCCTTCGCGCCGGGTCACCGCCGCTCCGGCGGCTGGGGCCCTTCCACCACCACCTGTCCCCGGTAGGCCGACAGACGCTCCAGCAGCAGGTCCAGCTCGGCGTTCGCGTAGCAGTCGTGTGCGTCGCGCACCTCGGTGCGTCGGCTGAACAGCGCGTCGGCCTCGTCGAGCAGCAGCACGGCGCCCGACTTCTCGGCTTCGGCGAACACTGCGTCGAGACTGGCCGACGTCTCGCTCAGGTACTGCGAGATCAGAGCCGCGACGTCGATGCGGCGCACGCTCACCGCCCGCTCACCGGCCAGGTGATCGGCCAGCTCGGGCGCCGGCGGGCTCACCCGGTACCAGCGGCCGGTGCTCAGCGAGAGCGACTCGACCACCGTGCCACTCTCGAGATCGGGGGCGATCGAGTAGCCGCACACCCAACAGCCGGGCAGCCGGTAGCCGACAGACAGGCCGTCGGAGATGTCGACCAGGCGCAGCTCGACCTCCTTGCGCAGCACAGGGCCCCGGGCCCACAGCTCGAACGCGAGGTCGTCGCTGACGCCGCGAGAGATCACGAGCGAGGCGGTGTCCGAGCGGCCGGGCAGATGGTAGGTGGCGCCGCCGCCGCCATCGCGCACGTCGATCACCTCGACGGTGCTGCGCAGCGGCGTCACCGAGCTGACGCCAGTGATGACCTGGCCGTCCCAGCGCACCTCCACCGCAAAGCTCCTCATCGATTTATCGTCCTCACCAACCCGGTGCCGGGCAAGAGGGGATGCCGCTCGCTCGCCCAGGGGAGAGACTGTGCGGGTGCCTGAGCTGCCCGAGGTCGAGAACGCCCGCCAGGTCGTCGAGAAGGCGCTGCACCGCGTCATCACCTCCGTCGACGACGCAGACACCTACGAGTGCCGCCCCCACTCACCCGGGGAGATCGCCGGGGCGCTGAAGGGTGGGACGCTGACCGCGGCCCGCCGGCGCGGCAAGACCATGTGGTGCGAGACCCAGGGCGCCGACGGCGCGGAGGGACCCACCCTGGGGCTGCACCTGGGCATGGCCGGTCGGATCATCGTGACCGGAGCGCACGGCTCCAACGCCTCCGCCTACGGGGGGGACCCGCACGTCGGGGAGCGGGAGGGCGACAAGCCGGAGTGGACCCGGTTCTCGATGACCTTCGACGACGGTGGGCAGCTGCGGCTGTTCGACAAGCGCCGCCTGGGGCGGGTGCGCCTGGAACCCGACCTCGACGCGCTCGGACCCGACGCCGCCGAGATCACCCGCGAGGAGTTCCGCACCCGGGTCGGCAAGGGCAAGGCCCCGCTGAAGGCGCGCCTGCTGGACCAGTCGGTGCTGGCCGGGGTCGGCAACCTGCTCGCCGACGAGGTGCTCTGGCAGGCGGAGATCAGCCCCGCGCGCCCGGCCGGTGAGCTGGGCGAGGCGGAGCTGGACGAGCTGCGGCGGGTGCTGCGGCGGGCCATCCGCGCGGCCACCACGCACGGCGGCGTGCACACCGGTGACGTCATCCCCGCCCGCCGCAAGGACGCCACCTGCCCCCGCTGCGGCGCCCCCATGGAGCGCGGAACCGTCGGTGGGCGCACCACCTGGTGGTGCTCACGGGAGCAGCGCGCCTGACCGTAGGGTGCACCCTCGACGACCGAGGGGGGACCTCACGATGGGTGACGCTGGGCCACGGTGCCTGCCCGAGGAACACCCGCGCCTGGTCAACGGCGCGGAGCGGCAGGTGTGGGACGCGCTGCGCGAGCAGTGCGGACCCGATGACCTGATCGTCGCCGGGCAGCGGATCACCGACCACGCCAAGGACTTCGAGATCGACGTGATCCTGGTCCTGGCCGACGGCGGGGTGGTCAGCATCGAGGTCAAGGGCGGCGAGATCACCCACGACGGGTCGGGCTGGCACACCCCGACCCGTCGGATCGACCCGGTGAACCAGGTGCGCGACGCCAAGTACGCGCTGCGCAGCTACGTCACCGGTGACCCGCGGTGGGGCTCGCGGGGGCGGGTGCGTTGGGCGCACCTCGTCGTGCTGCCGCACACCCAGCTGCCCGAGGGCTTCGCGCTGCCGGAGTGTCCGCGCTGGAGCGTGGTCGACCGCACACAGCTCGGCGAGCTGGTGGGCTGCGCCCGCACCGTCCTGCGTCAGCAGGAGTCGGGGCACCGCCCGACCACCGCCGCCGACGTCGACGTCATCGCCGAGATCCTCGCCGGGCGCGGGCTGCCCCAGCGTGACGTGGTGGCCCGGGCGCTGGAGAACGAGGACGCCTCGGACGCGCTGACGGAGGAGCAGATGATGATCCTGCGGGTGGCGCAGGAGATCCCCCGGATCGAGGTGCGGGGTGGGGCGGGCAGCGGCAAGACGTTCCTGGCCTGCGAGCAGGCGCGGCGCCTGACCAAGGCCGGGCAGCGGGTGGCCCTGCTGTGCTGCTCCCACGGGCTCGCCTCCTACCTGCGCCGGCTCGTGGCCGGGTGGCCGCGCAAGGATCGACCCGCCTACGTGGGGGAGTTCCACACCCTGGGGCTGAGCTGGGGGGCCGACGAGGAGCCGGCCGACGACGCCTCCCGGCCGCAGTTCTTCGAGCACGACCTGCCGGCCCAGATGACAGCTCTCGCTGAGGGATTGGCGCCCGGCCAGCGTTTCGACGCGATCGTGGTCGACGAGGCCCAGGACTTCGCCGACGACTGGTGGGCGCCGCTGCTGGCGGCGCTGGTGGACCCGGACACCGGCGGGCTCAGCGTGTTCAGCGACGAGGGGCAGCGGGTGTTCGAGCGGTACGGCCGCCCGCCAGTTCCGTTGGTGCCCCTGGTGCTGGACGCGAACCTGCGCAACACCCGCCAGATCGCGCAGGCGTTCGGGCCGCTGGTGCGCAGCCGGATGCGGCTGCGCGGTGCGGACGGTCCGGCGGTGCGGTTCGTGGACGCCGGCGGTGACGTGCTCGGGGCGGCTGACGACGCGGTGGAGGAGCTGCTGGAAGCGGGCTGGCGGCCGCAGGACGTGGCCCTGCTGACCACGGGCAGCCGGCACCCCGAGCAGATCGAGCGCCAGGCCGACGGGTTCGAGGCGTACTGGGAGAGCTTCTGGGACGCCGAGCAGGTGTTCTACGGTCACGTGCTGGGGTTCAAGGGGCTCGAACGTCGGGCGGTGGTGCTGGCCCTGAACTCCGGGCTCGCCGCGTCGCGGCTGCGGGAGCGGGTGTACGTGGGGCTGTCCCGGGCCCGCGACGAGCTGGCGGTCTGCGGTGACCCGGCGGTGGTGCGGGCCGTCGGTGGGGATGAGCTCGCGAAGCGGCTGGGCTGCTGAAGGCCGTCTGACCCGCCAGACCACGTGCTACGACTGCTACGGTCGGCTGGTGACCAGGTCGATCCCCCATCGGGAGCTGCGGAACAACAGCAGCGCGGTGCTCCGCGACGTGCAGGCCGGGGAGACGATCGAAGTGACCAACCACGGGGTTGTCGTCGCGGTCCTGGTCCCCCCAGCCCGAGCGCGGCTCGCCTCCACCCGCGTCGTCGAGGCGCAGCGGGTGGGCGGGTTCGCGCAGCTGCCGCGGATCGCGGCGCAGGAGGGGAGCCAAGCAGCGCTCGACCACCTCCGTGGAGACCGGTGATCTGCTACGTCGAGTCCTCCGCCGCAGTGAAGCTGCTGGTCCAGGAGGCCGAGTCCGACGCGCTTGCGGCGCACCTCGACGAGAGGGCTGGGGAGCACACGATCATGTCCTGCTTGCTCGTGGAGACCGAGCTTCGACGCTTTGCGGTCAGGGTCGGCGTCTCGCAGGAGGCCGTGAGCGCAGTGCTCGCGGGAATCACGCTGCTCGAGCCCGACCGTGCCCTGTACCGGACCGCGGGCCTGCTCCCTGGCCCGCACATGCGAAGCCTCGACGCTCTGCACGTGGCGGCCGCGCTGCAGCTGCAGGCCGACGTGATGCTCACCTACGACCACCGGCAGGCCGAGGCCGCGCGGTGGTCGGGACTGTCAACCGCCTCTCCCCGCTGACGTCGGTCTGCGCTCGCACCGATCAGACCGGACGGAGGATGCCCCCGCCGAACCCCCCGTCGAACCCGTCGTCGTCCGGGTCGTCGTCGGGTGGCAGGTCGAGCGGGGGCGGCACCGGCACGAAGTCGGGATCGGCCCCCAGTGCCGCCAGCTGCTCGCGCCCCTGCTCGGCCAGGGCGTCGATCTCCTCCTGGCTCACCGTCTCCCAGCGGCTGGCGAATCTGCGCACCCCGGCGTCTATGGCGCGGCTGAACACCGGGTCGGTGTGGGCCTCGCGCAGGCTGCGGCGCCCGGACACCACGTCCTCCACCAGCGCGCGGAAGGCTCGGTCCTCGCCGTTGCGGGCCACCGTGCGCAGCGAGTTGACCACGTGTCGGCTCAGGCCGGGGTCGTCGTGCGCGATGTCCAGCGGTTGCTCGGCCATTGCTCAGGCCCCCGGGTGGTCGTAGGAGGCGGCGGGCAGTGCGTGCGCGTCGAGGTCGTGCAGGCCCGAGAGGTAGCCGGCGAGGATGCCGACCAGACCCTGCGCGGCGTTCCACACTGCGGTGTGGGCGTTCAGCACCTGGCCCCACACCCCGATGGCCTTGGTCAACGTCAGCGCGAAGGCGGCGCCGGCGGCGATCGGCCCGACGATGGTCCAGCTGCTGGCCGCCGCCGCCGCGGCCTCGGCGGCCATCGCGATGAGCAGGTCCAGCAGCGTCTCCCAGAGCCCCTTGATCGCACTGGCGGTCTGGTACATGCCCGTCGCGGTCTGGACCAGCTGGACGCCCATGCCGTCCAGGTCGACCTTCTGGTCCTTCACGGCGGTGCCGAACCCGGTGAAGTAGGTGCCGGCCGCGCCCGCGGCCACCCCGGTCCAGCTGTGCGCCAGGCCTTCCACGCCCCCCTTCACCGCCGTCCCGTAGCCCACCCCGAACTCGCCGAGGTGCTGCAGCGCGACCCCGCCGCGCTGCACCGAGGCCCAGTCGCCCCCGTACTGGTCGGCGATCCACTGCCACGGGTTGGTGCCGGTCACCTGCTCGGCGACCCAGCCCAGCCAGTAGGAGGGGCTGATGTACTGGGCCCCGCCCAGGATGTGCTCGACGAGGTCGGGCACCGGGTCGGTGGCGACGGGCGCGACGAGCTCGTCCACGGGTTCACCGCTCATGTCGTCCTCCGGGTCTCAGTAGGTGGCGTCGAGGTTGGCCGCGGACTGGTGGTCGGTGCTGCGGTAGAAGGTGGCGGCGTGGCCGAGCTCGGTGTCGGCGTCGCGGCTGAGTCGGGCGAGGGTGGTGTAGTTCGGGGCCAGCTCGGAGATGAGCCCACTCATCGCGCTGTGGACCTGGGCGAAGATCCCGGTGGCCACACCGGCGGGGTTGAGGTGGACGGCCAGGTATCCGCGTGCGGTGTCGGCCTGCCCGGCGAGGGTGCCGAGGCGGGTGCCGTAGGCGCTCACGTCGTCGGGTTCGACGGCGAAGGTCATGGTGGCGGCCTCTCGGTTCGTGATCGTGGTCGACCCTCTGACGGCTGATCCGCCCGTTTCGTTCCACCGCACGTGGCACCATGCCTGACGTGGGCGAGCTGGCGGACGGGCGGGTGGCCCTGGCGACGACGCCGGCGCAGCCGCACCCCGTGCTGGACGCCGGTGGGCTCGACGTGTGCGCACCGCACGGTGCCCCGGTGGTGCGCCGGCTGCCGCTGGCGGTGCGGTTCCTGCCCACCTACGCCGGGGAGCAGCAGCTCGGGCGCGGCGTGTTCCTCGGCAGCTACTTCGGGCGGCTGCAGCGGGCGACCCAGCGCCAGGCCGAGTCGGTCGACGTGGACGTGCGGGGCTGGCCGGTGTGCACCCGGTGCGCCCGGACCAGGCGCAGCTGGGTCGCGGCGACGTTGCTGCTGCTCGCGCTCGGGGTGGCGGGCGTCGTCACCGCCTTCGTGGTGTCGGCGACCGCCGGTCCGCAGGCGTGGCTGATGGCCCCGCTGCTGGGCGGGTTCTTCGTGGTGCTGGCCTCGGTGGTGCCGCTGGTGGTCGGGTCCTGGCCAAGGATCACCGGCACCCACGGCAGCCCGGACGGCTCGGCGGTGCTCGTCGACCACGCGCACCCGGCCTTCATCGCGCAGACTCAGCGTCGATGACCACCGAACAGCAGACGAGCCCCGACCTCGCCGCCGTGCAGCGACGCACGCTGCGGCTGCTGGTGGCCACTCAGATCGCCGGTGGGCTGGGCATCGGCTCGGCGGTGTCGGTGACCGGCCTGCTCGCCCTCGACCTGTCCGGCTCCAAGGTGTGGGCGGGCGGCGGTGGCACCGCGGTCACCCTGGGAGCAGCGCTGCTCGCGGTGCCCCTGGCCCGGATGGCTGCCCGACGAGGCCGCCGGTTCAGCCTCACCGTCGGCTGGGCCACGGCCGCGCTCGGCGCGCTCGTCTCCGTGGTCGCCGCCGCGACGGGGGCGTTCTGGCTGCTGCTGGTGGGCCTGCTCGCGTTCGGGGCCGGCAACGCGGCGAACCTGCAGTCGCGGTACACCGCGATCGACCTGGCCCCGGCCTCGACCCGGGGCCGCGACCTGTCGGTGGTGGTGTGGTCGACGACCATCGGCTCGGTGATCGGCCCGAACCTCAGCGGCCCGGGCGGTGCGGTGGCCCGCAGCGTGGGCCTGCCTCCCCTGTCCGGCCCGATCCTGTTCTCCATGGCCGGCTTCGTCGTGGCCGCAGCGCTGGTGTGGGTGCGGATGCGACCGGACCCGCTGCTCACCGCCGCCGCGGCCCGAGCCGAGCTGGCGGCTCCCGCTGCCGGTCCGCCCGCCCCCGCCCCGTCGTCGCTGTCGGTGGTGGCGCAACACCCGCACGCCCTGCTCGCCCTGGTCACCATCGTGTGCAGCCAGGCGGTGATGGTGTCGGTGATGACGATGACGCCGGTGCAGATGAAGGGCCACGGGGCGACGCTGACCCTGGTGGGGTTGACCATCAGCCTGCACATCGCCGGGATGTACGGGCTGTCCCCGGTGTTCGGGTGGCTCTCCGACCGGCTCGGGCGGGTGCGGGTGCTGCTCGGCGGCCAGGGGCTGCTGCTGCTCGCCGCGCTGGTCGCGGGCACCGCGGGCACCTCGTCGGTGCAGCTGGGGGTGGGACTGGTGCTGCTCGGTCTGGGCTGGTCGGCCGGACTGATCGCCGGCTCCACGCTGCTGGCGGAGTCGGTGCCCGCCGAGGTCCGCCCCGCCGTGCAGGGCACCTCGGACCTGCTGATGAACCTGGTCGGGGCGTTCGGCGCGGCGATCTCCGGGGTGCTCATGGCCGTGATCGGGTTCGGCGGACTGACCGCGGTGGCCGCCGCGGTGGTGCTGCCGGTGCTGGTGCTCGCCGCCCGGGCCCGGCTGGTGGAGCCGGTGCTGCACCTCGGCTGAGCGCTCCGAGTCCGGAGTATCGGGGCGGGTGTGGGTGGGTGCTGCGCGACGCTTTTCTCTGCACGCACGTGTGCATCAGTGATGGTCGGACGCTCGGTGAGGAGATGCTGAGTCTCGATCGGCGAGCAACCGGAAGCCTTCGCGCAAGGCGGCGCTGGTGAGCTGGCAGTCAGCACACGCCACCGTGTCGATCCCCGGGTCGGCTCGTCGTGCGGCAACGGCGGAAGCGAGCTGAACACCGTCATTGGCCCGCAACCTGTGACGGGCAACCAGACCCACAGCCTCCTCGAGAACGTCGGTGGTGATGGCAACCGGAACAAGCCGACCACCTAAGGCCCAGTCGTAGGTGAACGCTTCCGCGAGCACCGCGACGTCGCCCTCGGCCAGCTCGCCAGTGCGGTTCTTGCGCCACAGTGCGGAGACCACTTCGACGCGGGCCACGAAGGACAGCACGATCAGGTCG
>JBDTDI010000233.1:0-12271 GCA_039923155.1 Mycobacteriaceae bacterium
CCTTCATCGTGGCCTTCGGGGTGCTGCTGGACACGCTGGTGGTGCGCTCGTTGCTGGTGCCCGCCCTCACCCTGGAGATCGGGCGAAGGATCTGGTGGCCCTCGAGGCTGGCGCGCCCGGAGCAGACGAGCACGGACAGCGGGGCCGTGGCGGCGCCGTAGGCTGGGCGCATGCGTTCCTGGTCCGACCCTGCCCTACCCACGGTCGCCGGACAGGGCCCCCCGTTGCGTCTGCACGACACCGCGGACGGTGTGGTCCGGCCGGTGGCCCCAGGCGCCACCGCCACCATGTACGTCTGCGGGATCACTCCCTACGACGCCACCCACCTGGGTCACGCCGCCACCTACCTCGCCTTCGACCTGGTGAACCGGGCGTTGCGCGACGCCGGGCACGACGTGCACTACGTGCAGAACGTCACCGACGTCGACGACCCGCTGTTCGAGCGCGCGGCGCGGGACGGGGAGGACTGGGAGACGCTCGGGCAGCGGGAGACCCAGCTCTACCGGGAGGACATGGCCGCGCTCCGGGTGCTGGCCCCGCGCGAGCTCATCGGGGCGGTGGAGAGCGTCAACGAGGTCGTCGAGGTGGTCGAGAAGCTGGTGGCCTCCGGTGACGCCTACGTGGTGGACGACGACGAGCACCCCGACGTTTACTTCCGCGCCGACGCGACCCGACAGTTCGGCTACGAGTCGGGTTACGACCGGCCCACCATGGAGCGGCTGTTCGCCGAGCGGGGCGGTGACCCCGAACGCCCCGGCAAGCGCGACACGATCGACGCCGTCGTCTGGCGCGCCGTGCGCGCGGGCGAGCCCAGCTGGCCATCCCCGTTCGGCCCCGGCCGACCCGGCTGGCACGTCGAGTGCGCCGCGATCGCCCTCAACCGCATCGGCTCCGGCATCGACGTGCAGGGCGGCGGCAGCGACCTGATCTTCCCGCACCACGAGTTCTCCGCCGCGCACGTGGAGGCGCTGACCGGGGTCCCCCGGTTTGCCCGCAGCTACGTGCACACCGGGATGGTCGGGCTCGACGGGGAGAAGATGTCCAAGAGCCGGGGCAACCTGGTGCTGGTGTCCCGGCTGCGCGCCGGCGGGGTCAACCCGGCCGTGATCCGTCTGGCGCTGCTCGACGCCCACTACCGGGCCGACCGCATGTGGAGCGAGGACGTCCTCACCACCGCGGGTTCCCGACTGGACCGCTGGGCGGCCGCCGTCTCGCTGCCCGCCGGCCCGGACGCAGGCGACACCGTGGCCCGGCTGCGCCAGCACCTGGCCGACGACCTCGACACCCCTCGAGCGCTGGCCGCGGTCGACGCGTGGGCCGCGGAGGCGTTGGAGCGCCGCGGCACCGAGCCGGGAGCCCCTGGCGTGGTGCGCGACGCGGTGGACGCGCTGCTGGGCGTCCAGCTCGGCTGAGCCACCGGTGACCTCGCTGGCGCGCGACCGAGACCGGCCCGGGGCGTGGGTGCTGATGGCCGGCGGGCTGCGGCAGTCCTTCGTCGACCTCGCCGATCCGACCCACCTCGAGCTCCCCTACACCCAGCACGTCGCCGACGCGGTGGACACCGGGTTGCCCACTCCCCGGCCGTTGCGCGCGGTGCACGTCGGCGGCGGGGGCATGACGCTGCCACGATGGCTCGCCGCCACCCGACCCGGCAGCACCTCCCTGGTCCTGGAGCCCGACGCCGCGGTGGCGGGGGCGGCGGCCTCGCTGGGCGAGGTCGCCGGGGTCGAGCTGCGGGTGGTCGACGGCCGGACGGGTCTTCTCGGGGTGGCCGGTCGCAGTCAGGACCTCGTGGTGGGCGACGCCTTCTGCGGACGCGTGGTGCCGGCCGAGCTGCTCGAGGGCGAGCACGTGGCACAGGTTGCCCGGGTGCTGCGGGCCGACGGTGTCTACGTGCTCAACCTCATCGACGACCCCCCCTTCGCGCGGACGCGGGCCGCACTGGGACCGGTCCTCGGCCACTGGCCGCAGGTGGGCCTCATCGCCGACGGGTCGCTGGTCGCCGGGCACCACGGTGGCAACGTGATCGTGGTCGCGGGCACCGCGATCGACTGGGCCGAGCTCGCACGCCGGATCGCCCTGCGACCCGGACCACTCGTCGTCCTCGACCCCGCAGCGACCGAGTCCTGGTACCGCTAGCCTCCGTCAGCACTGCGCGCCCCGACGGCGGTGCGGGGGTGCTCTTGGTGTGACGGGTTCGTTCCGGGGGACGAGCAAGAGGACAATACGGTTCGAGCAACACATCGTGGTGAACCGCGTGACGCCCCACGCCTGGGTGGCGGGGGCGACAGTCAGCGCGGGACGGGGGAGTCAGCGTGTCGCACGGCAGTCCGAGCGTGGCCAGGGTGCTGCGGATCGGTGGGAGTCGGCCCTGGCTGACCATCGCCGCGGTGGTGGTCGTGTACCTCGTGGTGTGGACCGGCCTGGACCTGGTGGCCGATCGCTTCCCCGCCGCCCCGGGGGTGTCGCTGTGGTACGCCCCCGCGGCGATCGACGTGGCCCTGCTGCTGCTGTTCGGCCTGCGCTGGAGCCCGATGCTGGCGGTCACCGTGGTCATCCACTCGATGCTCATCGCTCGGGTGGGGTTGAGCTGGGTCCAGGTGGCCGTGCTGGCGGTGGTCATGGTGGCCAGCTACGCCGGGGCGGCGGCCCTGCTGATCCACCGGACCGACTTCGACACTCGGCTGACCACGCTGCGCGACGTGGCGCGGCTCGTCCTGGTGATGTTCGTGGCGGCGCCGCTGCCGGTCGCGCTCGTCCAGGTCGGTCTGCTGAGAGGCGCAGGCGCAGTCAAGTCCAGCGAGTTCGTCACCGGCGTCGTCGGGTACTGGGCGGGGTCCACCACGGGCACCGCGATGCTCGTCCCGGTGCTGTTCATCCTCGCCCGGAGACTGCCCCGGACGGGCGGCGGGGACCAGGGGGAGTCGATGGCGCGTCCCGCCCACCGGCCGGGCCGGGTGGAGCGCGTGGCCCAGGGCATCACCCTGGTCGTCACGATCTGGGTGGGTTTCGCGCTCAACGGGGGGTCGCTCGACTAAAGCTACCTGGTGCACGCCCCGCTGATCTGGATCTCGCTGCGCGGCGGTTTCGTTCCTGCGGCGACAGCGGTGCTGGCCACCAACGTCGGGGCGGTCGCGTTCAACCAGGGCCAGGTCCCTGACGCCGGTGGTTTCGCGCTGCAGTTCGGGCTCGTCACCCTGACGTTGCTGGGGGTGCTGCTCGGGGCGGCGGTGACCCAGCGTCAGCACGATGCCGAGACCAGCCGGGTGGCCTCGCTGCACGACCCGCTGACCGGTCTGGCCAACCGGGCCCTGCTCAGCGACCGCCTCGAGCTGGCCCGTCCTGCTGGCGGGTGCGCGACCCGTCGCATCGCACCGGCGCGGCGGCGCACTGCTGTTCGTCGACCTGGACGAGTTCAAGCAGATCAACGACAGCCTCAGCCATGCCGCGGGGGACGAGGTCCTCACCGAGGTCGGTCGCCGGCTGGGATCGGTCACCCGGGCGGGCGACACCGTTGCGCGCCTGGGCGGCGACGAGTTCGCGGTGCTGCTGGACGACGCCGGGCCGGACTCGGTGATCGAGGACACCGCCGAGCGCATCCTCGACGCGGTCTCGGCCCCGATCCAGATCACCGACGGCCTGGTGCACGTGACGGCCAGCATCGGCAGCGCGTCGCTGCCGGGGGCCCAGGGTTCGACGGAGTCGGGCACCACGACGGCGGGTCTGCTGCACCGCGCCGACGTGGCGCTGCACCGGGCCAAGGACGCGGGCCGCAACCGCCACGTGCAGTTCCACCCCGAACACCTCGAGCACGCGCGCCGCCGGCGGGACCGGGAGGACGCGCTGCGCGAGGCGCTGGGCGCGCAGGAGATCACCGCCGTGTTCCAGCCGGTCATCGACGTGGCCGACGGACGGGTGGTGGCCGCCGAGGCACTGGCCCGTTGGCGGGGCGCCGACGGGAGCTCGGTGCCGCCGCAGGAGTTCATCGAGGCCGCGGAGGCCTCGGGTCTCATCACCCGCCTCGGTGACTCGATGCTGCGCCAGTCCTGCGCCGCTGCGCTGGCGTGGGACGAGCCCCTGCGCGTCGCGGTCAACGTGAGTGCCCTCGAGCTGCACCGCAGCGACTACGCAGAGACGGTCCTGCGCATCCTCGACGAGACCGGGCTGCCCGCTCAGCGTCTCGAGCTCGAGGTGACCGAGACGCAGTGGGTCAACGACGCCGTCGTCAGCTCCGAGGCGCTGAGCACCCTCGCCGGCGCCGGTGTGAGCGTGGTCCTGGACGACTTCGGGACCGGCTACTCCTCGTTCCGTCACCTCGCCGACATGCCGGTCAGCGGGGTCAAGATCGACCGGTCGTTCATCGGCTCGGTCACCACCGACGAGCGTTGCGCCTCGGTGGTGCGCGCCATCCTGTGCATGGCCTACGAGCTGGGTCTGCGCAGCATCGCCGAGGGCGTCGAGACCCAGGAGCAGCTGGACTTCCTCGTCGAGAACGGCGTCACCCACGCCCAGGGCTACCTCATCGGGCGGCCCAGCACGCACCCGCCCCGGAGCCGGCTGGCAGAGCGCTGACCGGCAGGGCCGACGCCGCTGCTCAGGCGCCCCGCGGTCCCTCCGGGCCAGGTCCGCGGCGGCGCAGGTAACGCTCGAACTCGGCGGCGATGGACTCGGCGTCGGTCTTGGCCACGGCCTCGGACATGTCGGTCTCGGCGTCGCCGCGCTCCTCCAGGGTGCGCACGTAACCGACGACGTCGGCGTCGTCGGCCGCCATCTCGGTCACCGTCTCCTCCCACTCCTGGGCCTGCTCGGGCAGCCCGACCAGCGGGACCTCCACGTCAAGGACCTCCTCCACCCGGTGCAGCAGCGCCAAGGTGGCCTTGGGGTTGGGGGGAGTGGACACGTAGTGGGGCACGGCGGCCCAGAAGCTCAGGGCCGGGACTCCCGCCCGCACACAGGCGTCCTGCAGGACCCCGGTGATACCCGTGGGACCTTCGTACCGGGTCTGTTCCACCCCGAAGCGCTTCGCCGTCTCCAGGTCGGGCGCGCTGCCGGTCACCGGGGTCGGTCGGGTGTGGGCGGTGTCGGCGAGCAGGGCCCCCAGGGTGATCACGGTGGTGACGTCCAGGCGCTGCACCCAGTCGATGAGCTCGGCGCAGAAGCTGCGCCAGCGCATGTTCGGCTCGATGCCACGCACGAGCACCACGTCGCGGTCCGAACCCGGGGGCCGGCACACCGACAGCCGGGTGGCCGGCCACTGGATCGACCGGGTCACGCCGTCGACCATGCTCACGGTGGGACGGGTGACCTGGAAGTCGTAGTAGTCCTCGGAGTCGATCTCCGCGAGCGGGGTCGTGTCCCAACACAGCTCGAGGTGCTCCACCGCCCCGGTCGCAGCGTCACCGGCGTCGTTCCAGCCTTCGAACGCGGCCACCAGCACCGGCTCGTGCAGACGGGGCAGCTCGGTCTGCGTCACACCCCCAGCCTACGGCCGACCGTCGGCCGGCCCGCCCACTATGATTCGGGGGTGTCCGCCACCGCTGCGTCGCCCCTGCTCGAAGCCCTGAGCTCCCGCGTGATCGTCGCGGACGGAGCGATGGGCACGATGCTGCAGGCCGCGGATCTCGACGTGGACACCGACTTCCTCGGCCTCGAGGGGTGCAACGAGATTCTCAACGACACCCGCCCGGACGTGCTGCGCGACATCCACCGGGCCTACCTCGACGTGGGCTCCGACGCGGTGGAGACCAACACCTTCGGTTGCAACCTGCCCAACTTCGCCGACTACGACATCGCCGACCGCATCCGGGAGCTGGCCCGCAAGGGCGCGGAGATCGCCCGCGAGGTGGCCGACGAGTACTCCACCGCGGAACAGCCCCGCTTCGTGCTGGGTTCGCTCGGCCCGGGCACCAAGCTGCCCACGCTGGGGCACGCGCCGTACGCGGACCTGCGTGACGCCTACGCCGAGGCCGCGCTGGGCCTCATCGAGGGCGGCAGCGACGCGATCCTGGTCGAGACCTGCCAGGACCTGCTGCAGGTGAAGGCCGCGGTCGTCGGGTCCCACCGGGCCATGGCCGAGCTGGGTCGGACGATCCCGATCATCTGCCACGTGACCGTGGAGACCACCGGAACGATGCTGCTCGGCTCGGAGATCGGGGCGGCCATGACCGCGCTGGAGCCCCTGGGCATCGACGTCATCGGGTTGAACTGCGCCACCGGCCCGGCCGAGATGAGCGAGCACCTGCGGCACCTGTCCAAGCACTCCCGCCTGCCGGTCTCGGTGATGCCCAACGCGGGCCTGCCGACCTTGGGCAAGCACGGTGCGGAGTACCCGCTGACCCCGGAGGAGCTGGCCAGTGCGCTGTCCGGTTTCGTGGTCGAGTACGGCGTCGGCCTGGTCGGGGGGTGCTGCGGCACCACCCCCGAGCACCTGCGGCAGGTGGTCGCCGCCATCGCCAAGGTCCAGCGCGGAGCCCGCAAGGTCCGCGAGGAGCCCGGCGTGTCCTCGCTCTACGCCGCGGTGCCGTTCCAGCAGGACACGTCGATCATGATGATCGGGGAACGCACCAACGCCAACGGCTCCAAGGCGTTTCGGGACGCCATGCTGGCCGGTGACACCCAGGCCTGCCTGGAGATCGCCAAGGACCAGACCCGTGACGGCGCCCACATGCTGGACCTGTGCATCGACTACGTGGGCCGCGACGGCACCGCCGACATGGCCGAGCTGGCCGCCAAGCTCGCCACCGCCTCCACCCTGCCGATCATGATCGACTCCACCGAGCCGGAGGTGCTGCGGGCCGGTCTCGAGCGCCTGGGCGGGCGGTGCGTGGTTAACTCGGTGAACTACGAGGACGGCACGGGCGTCGACTCCCGCTTCGACAAGGCCATGCGCCTGGTGACCGAGCACGGCGCCGCCGTGGTCGTCACCTGCATCGACGAGGAAGGTCAGGCACGGACCGCGGCCACCAAGGTCGCCATCGCCGACCGCATCATCGGCGACCTGGTGCAGAAGTGGGGCATGCGGGAGAGCGACGTCATCATCGACGCTCTCACCTTCCCGATCACCACCGGGCAGGACGAGGTCCGCCGCGACGGCCTGGAGACGATCGCCGCGATCAGGGAGATCAAGCGCACCCACCCCACGGTGCAGACCACGCTGGGCCTGTCCAACATCTCCTTCGGGCTGAACCCGGCCGCGCGGCAGGTGCTCAACTCGGTGTTCCTGCACGAGTGCACCGAGGCCGGGCTCGACACCGCCATCGTGCACGCCTCGAAGATCGTCCCGATGGCCCGCATCCCCGACGAGCAGCGAGCGACGGCGCTGGACCTGATCTACGACCGTCGGCGTGAGGGCTACGACCCGCTGCAGGCGCTGATGGCGCTGTTCGAGGGGGTCTCCGCCGCCTCCGCCCGCGCGTCCCGCGCCGAGGAGCTCATGGCGCTGCCGTTGTTCGAACGCCTCGAGCGGCGCATCGTGGACGGGGAGCGCACCGGCCTCGAGGCCGACCTCGATGCCGGAATGGCCGAGCGGCCGCCGCTGGAGATCATCAACGGCACCCTGCTGTCGGGGATGAAGACCGTGGGCGAGCTGTTCGGCTCCGGGCAGATGCAGCTGCCGTTCGTGCTGGCCTCGGCCGAGGTGATGAAGGCCGCCGTCGCTCACCTCGAGCCGCACATGGAGGCCTCCGACGACGACGGCAAGGGCCGCATCGTGCTCGCCACCGTGAAGGGCGACGTGCACGACATCGGCAAGAACCTGGTCGACATCATCCTGAGCAACAACGGCTACGACGTCGTCAACCTGGGGATCAAGCAGCCCATCGCCACGATCTTGGACGCGGCGGTGAGCGAGCGCGCCGACGTCATCGGAATGTCCGGGCTGCTGGTGAAGTCGACCGTGGTGATGAAGGAGAACCTGCAGGAGATGAACTCCCGCGGCATCGCCGAGCAGTTCCCGGTGCTCCTGGGCGGTGCGGCGCTCACCCGCTCCTACGTGGAGAACGACCTGGCGGAGGTGTTCGACGGTCAGGTCAGCTACGCCAGGGATGCCTTCGAGGGGCTGCGGACCATGGACCGGATCATGACCCTCAAGCGGGGCGGGGTGATCGACGCCGACCCCGAGGACGCCCAGCGGGAGGCGAAGGTGGCCGAGCGCAAGGCACGCCACGAGCGCTCCGCCCGGATCGCCGAGGCCCGCCGGGCCAACGAGCCTGCGGTCGTGGTGCCCGAACGCTCGGACACCGCCACCGACGTCGACGTGCCCACCCCACCGTTCTGGGGCAGCCGCATCGTCAAGGGCGTTCGCCTCGCCGACTACGCAAGTCTGCTCGACGAGCGGGCGTTGTTCCTCGGGCAGTGGGGCCTGCGCGGAGCCCGCTCCGACGGACCGTCCTACGAGGAGCTGGTCGAGACCGAGGGCCGGCCGCGGCTGCGGTCGTGGCTGGAACGTCTGTCCACCGAGGGCATCCTCGCGCACGCTGCCGTGGTCTACGGCTACTTCCCGGTGGTCAGCGAGGGCGACGACGTCGTCGTGCTCGCCGAGCCCGAACCGGGTGCGGCCGAGCGGTTCCGGATCACCTTCCCCCGTCAGCAGCGGGACCGGTTCCTGTGTGTGGCCGACTTCGTGCGCTCGGCGGCGGAGGCCAAGGTGCGCGAGCAGGTCGACGTGTTGCCGCTGCAGCTGGTGACGATGGGCAAGCCGATCGCCGACTTCGCCAACGAGCTGTTCGCCGCCGACGCCTACCGCGACTACCTGGAGGTCCACGGAATCGGGGTGCAGCTCACCGAGGCGCTGGCCGAGTACTGGCACCAGCGCATCCGCTCCGAGCTCGTGCTGGGCGACGGCACCCCCGTCGCGGCGCAGGACCCGACCGAGGTCAGCGAGTTCTTCCGCCTCGGCTACCGGGGGGCTCGATACTCCTTCGGCTACGGCTCGTGCCCGAACCTGGAGGACCGGGCGACGGTGGTCGCGCTGCTGGAGCCCGGTCGGATCGGGGTGAGCCTGAGCGAGGAGCTGCAGCTGCACCCGGAACAGTCCACCGACGCGTTCGTGCTGCACCACCCCGAGGCCAAGTACTTCAATGTCTGACCACCTCGGGTCTGACCACCTCGGGTCTGACCACCTCTCGGCGTGACGATGCTGGTCCCCGACGCCGAACCGCGGGCCGTGCTGTTCGACATGGACGGCACCCTGCTGGACTCGGAGAAGGTGTGGGACGTCTCCCTCGCCGATCTCGCTGCGCACCTCGGAGGCAGCCTGAGCCGGGGCACCCGCGAGGCGATGATGGGTTCGAACATGCGGGTCAGCGTGGGGCTGCTGATCACCGACCTCGGTCTTCGAGGTGACGTCGCGCTGCTCGACGAGGCAGGCCGGTGGCTGACCTCCCGCACCGCGGAGCTGTTCGCCGGTGAGCTGCCCTGGCGGCCGGGAGCCGACGCCCTGATCGACGCGGTGCGCGCGGCCGGGTGGCGCACGGCGCTGGTCACCAACACCGGGCGGTTCCTCACCGACGCGGCTCTGCGCACCCTGCGGGCGGACAGGTTCGAGGTCACCGTGTGTGGCGACGAGGTGGAGCACGGCAAGCCCGCCCCCGACCCGTACCTGCGAGCCGCCGCCATGCTCGAGGTGGCGCCGCAGGACTGCCTGGCGGTGGAGGACTCACCCACCGGGGCGGCCTCGGCCTCGGCCGCCGGGTGTCCGGTGCTGGTGATCCCGTGCGAGGTGGCGGTGGCCCCGGCACCCGGCCAGGTGCAGCGACGCACGGCGGTGGACCTGGCCGCGGGCGAGCTCGCCGAGGTGTGGCGGTCGCTGCGGACGTGAGCCTCGTGGGAGGATCGTGACCCGTGAAGACCTTTGACTCCCTGTTCGACGAGCTGCAGGAGCGGGCCGCGACCCGTCCGGCGGGATCGGGAACGGTGGCCGCACTCGACGCCGGTGTGCACGCCCAGGGCAAGAAGGTCCTCGAAGAGGCGGGCGAGGTGTGGATGGCCGCCGAGCACGAGAGTGACGAGGCCCTGGCCGGGGAGATCTCCCAGCTCTTGTACTGGACCCAGGTCCTGATGGTCGGTAGGGGTCTGCGCCTCGAGGACGTCTACCGCCACCTGTGACCACTCGAACCCGCGCAACCGTCAACCCACCCGCCCACGCCGGACGAAGGAGACCACCATGCTGCGCGTCGCCGTGCCCAACAAGGGCGCCCTCGCCGAGCGGGCCGCCGAGATGCTCACCGAGGCGGGCTACCGCAGGCGCAGCGACGCCCGCGACCTGACCGTCCTGGACCACCCCAACCAGGTGGAGTTCTTCTTCCTGCGGCCCAAGGACATCGCGATCTACGTGGGCTCCGGCCAGCTCGACATGGGCATCACCGGCCGGGACCTGGCGGCGGAGTCCGGGGCCGAGGTCTCCGAGCGGATCGCGCTGGGTTTCGGAGCCTCGACCTTCCGGTACGCCGCCCCGGCCGGGAAGGAGTGGACCCCGGCCGATCTCGCCGGGCTGCGGGTCGCGACCGCCTTCCCCCGCCTGGTGCGCACCGACCTGGCCGCCCGTGGCGTCGAGGCGACCGTCATCCGGCTCGACGGCGCGGTGGAGATCAGCATCCAGCTGGGAGTGGCCGATGCGATCGCCGACGTCGTGGGCACCGGGCGCACCCTGCGCCAGCACGAGCTGGTGGCGTTCGGGGAGACGTTGTGCGACTCCGAGGCCGTGCTCATCGAGCGTGCTGGTCTTGCTCCCGCCCCCGCCCGCGACCAGCTCGCGGGCCGCATCCAGGGGGTGGTGTTCGCGCAGCAGTACCTGATGGTGGACTACGACTGCCCGCGGTCGGTGCTGGACGAGGCGGTAGCCGTGACGCCGGGAATCGAGTCGCCCACCATCTCCCCGATGGTGGACCCGGCATGGCTCGCGGTGCGAGCCATGGTGGCGCGCAAGGACCTCAACCGGGTGATGGACGACCTCTCCGCCCTCGGCGCGAAGGCCATCCTGGCCTCCGACATCCGCACCTGCCGGTTCTGAGCGGCACCGCGCGGGTGGTCGCACCCGGTCAGCGGCGGGGACGCACCAGCAGGATCTGGGCGCTGCGGCCCACCGGGCCCTGCACGTCGTGGACGACGGCCTCGCAGGCGCCCACCCCGTCCGGTCCGATGCTGGTGTGCACGTCCAGCCCGGTCCAGCCCGGGACAGGGTCGCGGAACAGGTGCACGGTCAGGTCGGTGTTGAGGAACGTCCAGCTCCGCACGTCCAGGGGCGCTCCGACGCCGTTGCTCGAGTCCACCACCGTGAACAGCTGCTGCAGGGTGCTCGGCTCCTCGCCGGCGACCAGGGGGATCCGGGGGCGGCCCCACACCCGGCCCGGTCCCCGCTCGTCGAAGGACCCGTCACACCAGCGCCACTCCACGGCGTCGATGTAGCCGGGCAGCCAGACCGGAGGCGGCTCCCGCCCGGCGGCGCCGGCCACGACCTGGTCGGGCAGGGCGGGCATCGGTGGGTGGGCGGTGGTGACGAGGTCGCTGGTGTCGGTGACGGCCATCCGCCAGCCGCTCGCCCGCAGCACGGCCCGCAGGTCACCGTCGGGGCCGGGTGCGAGCAGCTCGGCCACCACCAGCTCGATCTGCCGACCGCTGCGCTCCACGCGGGACCGGACCGTCAGCTCGGCCCGGGGCACGGCCCCCAGGACCTCCACCGTGACACGGGTCAGGCGCATCTCCTCGCGGACCGCGACCAGCTCGAGGGCGCGGACCGCCAGCGCTGCGGGTGGGCTGACGTGCTGCATCTGCAGCGACCAGGGTCCGACGGTGTGCTCGCTGGAGGCGAACACCTCGTCACCCGCCGAGTCCCGGCCCACCAGGGTGTAGAAGGCGGCGCCCTCGGACGGCCGAGGCCGGTTCATGCCCGCACGTCCGTGCTCGGAACGAGCCCATCGAGGGGCTGCGGCCACCCGGGGTACGGGGGAGGGGTTCCCCCGAAGGCTGGGCACAGCGCCTTGTGGTCGCACCAGTCGCACAGCCGGCTGGGGCTGGGGCGGAAGTCACCGGAGGCGGCGGCGTCCAGGATGGCCGTCCACAGGGCGGACAGGGTTCGTTCGAAGCGGACCAGCTCGGCCTCGTCGGGTGCGTAGGTCAGCACCTGGCCGTCGGCCAGGTAGATCAGCCGCAGCTGGTGGGGCACCACGCCCCGGATCCGCCACAGGATCACCGCGTAGAACTTCATCTGGAACAGGGCCCGCGCCTCGCCAGCCTCCCGCGGTGCGGCGCCGGTCTTGTAGTCGACCACCCGCAG
>JBDTDI010000234.1:0-7654 GCA_039923155.1 Mycobacteriaceae bacterium
CGCCCTCACGGCGAACGGTTATCCCGCATACACGACCTCGCCCGGCTGGCTCGGCTACAGCGACGAGAAGCTCGTGCGACTCAGCAAGCAAGCGGTCGCCGACGGCTTCTCGATGGTCAAGCTCAAGGTTGGCGGTAGCGTCGAGGATGACCGGCGTCGCCTCCGGCTCACCCGCGAGGCAGTCGGGTCCGTCCCCATCGCGATTGACGCGAACCAGCGGTGGGAAGCGCCAGAGGCGATCGCCTGGGTCAACCGGCTTGCCGAGTTCGACCCGTACTGGATCGAGGAGCCCACCAGCACCGACGACATCCTGGGCCACGCGCGGATCCGCAGGGCCGTCTCGCCGATCCGCGTCGCCACCGGCGAGGCGGTGCACAACCGGATCATGGTCAAACAGCTGCTGCAGGCGGAGGCGATCGACGTCCTTCAGCTGGACTCCACCCGGGTGGCTGGGGTCAACGAGAACGTCGCCATCCTGCTGCTGGCCGCCCGCTTCGACGTGCCGGTGTGTCCGCACGCCGGTGGAGTCGGCTTGTGCGAGCTGGTCCAGCACTTCTCCTTCTTCGACTACGCCGCCGTCTCGTGCAGCCAGCAAGGGCGCTTCATCGAGTACGTCGACCACCTGCACGAACACTTCGCCGAACCGGTGCGCCTGGCGGGCGGCCGCTACCTGGCACCGCAGCGACCCGGCATCGGCGCGGAGATGGTGGACGCGTCCCGCACCCGCTGGGCCTTCCCCGACGGAAGCGGGTGGCGCGAGGTCGGCGACCGCGCAGCTGTCGACGCACCCCACGAGACGCCCGCCGCGATCTGAGCAGAGACCCCCAGCACACGCACATGACCTACCAACGAGAGGAAGCGTTCATGAGAAGTCACAGGGGCAAGGTTGTCGCAGCGGTGATCGCGATGGTGGCCCTCTTCGCCGCCGGTTGCACGAGCAGCTCTGGCGGCGGCGGAGGCGGGGGTGCGGCCGTGTCCGACAGCCACCTCACCAAGGTGCTCAAGTCACACACCATCCGGGTCGGCGTGCAGACCGAGGCCTCCCCCTGGGGGGTGCGCCAGTCCAACGGCAGCTACGAGGGCTTCGACATCGACATCGCCAAGGCGCTGGGCAAGGCTCTCGGGGCCACCGTCGACTTCGTCCCCGCGACCAACGAGAGCCGCATCCCGATGCTGAAGGCCGACAAGGTCGACGTGATGATCGCGTCCTTCACGGCCACCGACGAGCGGGCTCAGCAGGTGGCGTTCACCATCCCGTACGCGGCCAGCGGCACCCTGATCGCCATCCCGAAGAGCAGCGCCATCCGCTCGTACGCCGACCTGGCCGGCAAGAGCGTCTCGGCGAGCCGCGGCAGCATCGGCGACAAGATTCTGGAGAGCCAGTTCCCGAAGGCGAAGCCGGCCCTGTTCAACACCTTCGCCGACTCGGTGCAGGCCCTGAAGAGTGGCAAGGTCGACGCGCTCATCGAGAACAACGTGATCGTGCCCGCCCTCGTGGCGAAGGACCCCAGCATCAAGGTCCTCGACGGCCCCGTGCTGAGCCCGTCGCTGTTCGGCATGGGCGTGCAGCAGGCCGACCAGGTGTGGTTGGACTACCTGAACAACTTCATCAGGAACTACAACGTGTCCGGCCAGAACGAGGCCGCCAGCCAGAAGTGGCTCAACCAGCCGATGCCCGCCTTCCTGAAGTAAGCCGATGACCTTCTACTACGGCGACCTGGCCCCCTACCTCGGGCAGCTCCTCTCCGCGCTGTGGGTGAGCATCTACATCACCCTCATCGCCATGGCGGTCGGCAGCGTCCTGGGGGTCCTGTTCTACCTGGGCAAGGCCAGCCCGCTGACTCCGGTGCACTGGGTGAGCTCGGCCTACATCGAGGTGTTCCGCAACACTCCGTTGCTGGTGCAGCTGTACCTGATCTACTTCGCGCTGCCTGAGCTGGGCGTAAACCTCGACCCGACCCTCGCCGGCATCGTCGCGCTGACCCTGAACAACTCGGCCTACACCGCGGAGATCTACCGGGCCGGGTTCGAGTCGGTGCCCCACGGGTTGATCGAGGCCGGTGAGGCCCTGGGCATGCGCAGCTGGACGCGGTTCCGCTACGTGAGGCTGATGCCGGCCACCCGCAACGTGTTCCCCGCGCTCACCAACCAGTTCATCCTGCTGTTCCTGGCGTCGTCGATCGCGTCCATCATTGGGCTTCCCGAGCTGATGAACTCGATCCTGAACATCAACAACCAGACGTACCTGACGTTCGAGATCCTGTCCGTGGGCGGGCTCATGTACTTCGTCGTCTCCGCGATCTTCGCGCTGGCCAGCCGGGCAACCGAGTCGATCTTCTTCAGCTGGGGGGCGAAACGTCATGCTTAGGTCGTTCGAGTGGCAGGACCTGGAGTCCCTCGGTCGCGGCGCCCTCTGGACGCTGGCGCTGTGCGCCACGTCCGGCGTCATCGGCACCATCCTGGGGGCCATCCTCGGCCTCGCGGCCACCTCACCGAGCAGGATCGCTCGCTGGGTCGCAGGAATCTACGTCTACTTCATCCGCGGCATCCCCCTGCTGGTGATCGTGTTCTTCGCCTACTTCGGGCTGCCGCTGCTGCTGCCCAACCTGTCGCTGTCCGCCTTCATGACGGCGGTGATCGCGCTGACCGTGTTCACCGCCGCCTACATGGCGGAGAACTTCCGGGGCAGCATCAACGCCGTGCCGAAGGGGCAGTGGGAAGCCGCCGACGCCCTGGGTCTGGGCTACACCAACAAGCTCCGGTTCGTGATCCTGCCGCAGGCCCGGCAGATCGTGGTCGCGCCCGCCATCGGCTTCCTCATCGCGCTGGTCAAGGACTCCTCCCTGGTCACCGTGATCGGGTTCGTCGAGCTGACCCAGTCCGGCACGATCATCAGCAACCTGACCGCGAACCCGATCCTGACCTACTCCGTGGTCGCCGCGTTCTACTTCGTCATCTGCTACGCGCTGTCTCGTCTCGGCCGGTGGTACGAGCGAAGGGCCCACGCCAGTGCCCGGTTCCCCGAAGCCACCGACAAGCCCCCCACCCTCCAACTTGAAGGCGTGTAGATGATCACCGTCAAGGACCTGCACAAGAGCTTCGGCAACCACGAGGTGCTCTGCGGCATCAACTGCGGAGTTGAGGAACAGGAGGTGGTGTGCCTGATCGGCCCGTCCGGCTCGGGCAAGAGCACCTTTCTGCGCTGCCTCAACGGGCTGGAGTCAATCACCTCAGGAAGCGTCTCGGTCAACGGCCACGAGGTCGGTGACAAGAAGACCGACATCAACGTCGTCCGCAGGCAGGCGGGGATGGTGTTCCAGCACTTCAACCTGTTTCCGCACCTGAAGGTGCTCGACAACATCATGCTGGCCCCGATGAAGGTCGGTGGGGTCTCGAAGGACGAGGCCCGGGAGAAGGCGCTGGCGTTGCTGGACAAGGTCGGTCTGCAGGACAAGACGAACGCCTACCCCGCGAACCTGTCCGGGGGCCAGCAGCAACGGGTGGCCATCGCCCGGGCGTTGGCCATGGACCCCACCGTGATGCTGTTCGACGAACCGACGTCCGCCCTGGACCCCGAGATCGTGGGTGAGGTGCTGACGGTGATGAAGGACCTCGCCCGCGAGGGCATGACGATGATCGTGGTCACCCACGAGATGGGCTTCGCCCGCGAGGTGGCCGACCGCGCGATCTTCATGGACGACGGCCTCATCGTCGAGGAGGGCACCCCGAGCCAGGTCTTCGGCAACCCGCAGCACACCCGCACCCAGGACTTCCTGAGCAAGGTGCTCTGAGCGATGACCACCACGACGTCAACGACCCTGCGCTCCTGGGCAACACCCGAGGTGGCGCTGCCCGCCGACGGGGCCGGCACGCTCGTCGGCCGGGTCTGGGACCCCGCCGCCGGCGGGCCGTCACCGGTCCTCGTCGTGGACGGCGAGGTGCACGACCTCAGCTCGTCCTACGCCACCGTCCGGGACCTGTGCGAGGCCCCCGAACCGGCCGA
Organism: Mycobacteriaceae bacterium; assembly: GCA_039923155.1. Taxonomy (GTDB): domain Bacteria; phylum Actinomycetota; class Actinomycetes; order Mycobacteriales; family Mycobacteriaceae; genus Rhodococcus_D. Next base: position 4,004 of record JBDTDI010000234.1, read on the forward strand.
AGCAGCCCGGGAGGCCGCCGGGCGGCACCTCGGAAGCCTGCACGACATCCTGACCAACACGCACTCGGGCGAGGGTCCACGGCTGCTGGTTCCCATCGACCTGCAGGTGCTGAAGGCCGCCGGCGTCACCTTCGCCGTCTCGATGGTGGAACGCGTCATCGAGGAGCGGGTGGGGGGCAACCTCGAGGCCGCCGCCAACATGCGCTCGCAGATCCTGTCCGAGATCGGCACCGACCTCACCCAGGTGGAGCCCGGATCACCCGCCGCCCAGCAGCTCAAGGACTTCCTCACCGAGCAGGGGCTGTGGAGCCAGTACCTCGAGGTCGGGCTGGGCGCCGACGCCGAGATCTTCACCAAGGCGCCCACGTTGGCCGCTGTCGGCACCCTCACCGCCGTCGGGGTGCCGCCCACCTCGAGCTGGAACAACCCCGAGCCCGAGGTCGTCCTGGCGATCTCGTCGTCCGGCCGGGTGGTCGGCGCGACGCTCGGCAACGACGTCAACCTCCGCGACGTCGAGGGGCGCTCAGCACTGCTGCTGCCCCAGGCCAAGGACAACACGGCCTCGTGCGCGCTGGGACCGTTCCTGCGGCTGTTCGACGCGACCTTCTCCCTGGACGACGTGCGCTCGGTGACCGTCGAGCTGTCGGTGCAGGGCAACGACGGCTTCACGTTGCGCGACTCCTCGCCGATGGCCCAGATCAGCCGGGACCCGGCGACCCTGGTGGAGCAGCTCTTCCGCTTCCACGACTACCCCGACGGCGCCATGCTGATGCTCGGCACCATGTTCGCCCCCGTGGTGGACCGCGGACGGCCAGGACGCGGCTTCACCCACCAACCCGGTGACGTCGTCCGGATCTCCTCGGCCGAGCTGGGCACCCTGGTCAACGAGGTTCAGCACTGCCACGACTGCGAGCCGTGGTCCTTCGGGATTCGCGAGCTGATGACCAACCTCGCGGCCCGCGGGCTGCTGTGACCCACACCCACCGCCCGCCCACGAACAGGAAGGACCTTCCGTGATCACCACGACCAACCCCGCCACCGGCGAGCACACCGACACCGACCTCCGCGACACCAGCCCCGAGACGGTCGATGATCTCGTCGGGCGAGCCGCCGACGCCGCCGCCGCCCTCGCTCACCTGGGCCGGGACGCGCGTGCCGACCTGCTCGAGGCGATCGCGGCCTCGCTGGACTCGGACCGTGCGACGCTGGTGGCCACCGCCGGGCAGGAGACCGGGCTCGGCGAGAAGCGGCTCGACGGTGAGCTCTCCCGTGCCTGCTTCCAGTTCCGGTTGTTCGCCGAGGCGCTGCGCGAGGGCAGCTACCTCGAGGCCGCGATCGACCACGCGGGTGACACCCCGCTGGGGCCGGGTGCGGACCTGCGTCGCATGCTGCTGCCGATCGGACCGGTCGCCGTGTTCGGGTCCAGCAACTTCCCGTTCGCCTTCTCCGTCGCGGGCGGAGACACCGCGTCCGCGCTGGCCGCCGGCTGCCCGGTGCTGATCAAGGCGCACGACTCCCACCCGCTGACGTCGCTGCGCTCCTTCGACAGGATCGCGGCCGCACTGTCGGAGTGCGGCGCCCCCGAAGCCAGCGCGGCGCTGGTCTTCGGCCAGGAGGCGGCCGGCCGGTTGATCTCCCACCCGTTGCTGCGCGCGGTGTCGTTCACCGGTTCGCTGACCACCGGCAAGACCCTGCTCGGCATCATCAACCGCCGCGAGCAGCCGATCCCCTTCTACGGCGAGCTGAGCAGCATCAACCCGCTGGTGATCACCCCGGGGGCCGCGTCGGCGCGGGCGAAGGACCTGGCCCAGGGATTGTTCGCCACGGTCACCGGGTCCGGTGGACAGCTGTGCACCAAGCCCGGCATCGCCTTCGTGCCGGCCGGGGCGGGCGGTGACCAGATCGTCTCCGCCCTGAGCGCACTCGTGTCGGAGGCGGCGGGCCACGTCATGCTCAACGAGCGGATCTCCTCCTCCTACGTCGACATCGCCGCTCGCCTGTCCTCGGCCGGGGCCACGGTCGCGGCTCGCGGCTCCCGCGGTGACGGTGAGGGCTTCTCGGTCCCTCCCCTGCTGCTGACCACCTCCGCCGCCGACCTCGGCCCGGAGCTGGCCGAGGAATGCTTCGGACCGCTGGTGGTGGTCGCCCGCTACGACGACGTCAGCGAGGTGGTCACGGCCTTTGACCGGCTGCCGGCGTCGTTGACCGCCACCATCCACGCCGAGCCGGCGGAGGTCTCAGATCAGGGCGGGACGTCGGTGGTGGCCCAGCTCTCGCAGGCCATCGAGGCCAAGGTCGGCCGCCTGGTCTACAACGGCTACCCCACCGGTGTCCGCGTCTCCTGGGCCCAGCACCACGGCGGCCCGTGGCCCTCCACCAACTCCCAGCACACCTCGGTCGGGGTCACCGCGATCCGCCGATTCCTGCGGCCCTTCGTGTGGCAGGACGCGCCGGAGGCGGTGCTGCCGAGCGAGCTGCGTGACGGGTTCGACGCCGTGCCGCGGCGGATCGACGGCGTCCTGCAGCTGGCCGCGACGTCGGCGGGCCGGGCATGAGGCTGGCGCGGCTGGGGGCGCTCGGCTCGGAGCGGCCGGTGATCCTCGACGGCTCGCGGACGCTCGACGCCTCGTCGGTCACCGCGGACTTCGACGGCGAGTTCTTCGGCTCCGGCGGGCTGGACCGGCTGCGCACCGCGCTCGCCGACGGCTCGCTGCCGGAGGCCGAGCAGCGCCCACGGTCGGCGGGCAGCCCGCGCGAGCGGGTGGGGTCGCCGATCGCCCGACCCGGCACGGTGATCTGCGTCGGCATGAACTACGCCGAGCATGCCGCCGAGTCCGGGGCCGCCCCACCCGAGGTGCCGATCATCTTCCACAAGACGCCGAACACCGTCGTGGGGCCGGACGACCCGGTCACCATCCCGCCCGGCAGCACGAAGACCGACTGGGAGGTCGAGCTCGGTGTGGTGATCAGCCGCCGGGCGGGGTACCTGGCCTCGCCGTCGGCCTCCCTCGACCACGTCGCCGGCTTCGTGCTCTGCAACGACCTGTCCGAGAGGGACTTCCAGCTCGCGGTCTCCGGCGGGCAGTGGAGCAAGGGCAAGTCCTCGCCCGGCTTCTGCCCCACCGGACCGTGGCTGGTGACCCCGGACGAGGTCGACCAGGACGACCTGCGGCTGCGCAGCTGGGTCAACGGCGAGCCTCGACAGGACTCGACGACGGCGGACATGATCTTCAGCGTCGAGCACCTGATCTGGGACCTCAGCCAGTACCTGACCCTTGAACCCGGCGACCTGCTGCTCACCGGCACCCCACGGGGGGTCGCGCTGTCCGGCCGGTTCCCGTACCTGAGGGCCGGCGACACGGTCTCGCTGTCGATCGACGGCTTGGGCGAACAACACCAGGAGGTAGTCGCACATGGGTGAGTACGACGCAATCACGGCGCTGGTCACCGGGGGCGCCTCCGGGATCGGCGCGGCGATCGTCGCCCGGCTGGTCGCCTCCGGCGCCAGGGTGGCCGTGCTGGACCAGTCGCTCCCGGAGCCGACCGACAGTGCGGTGATCCGGGTTCAGGCCGACGTGACGTCGGACGCCGCGGTGGTCGACGCGGTGGCGTCGGCGGTCGAGCAGCTCGGGGGTCTCGACGTGCTGGTCA
>JBDTDI010000235.1:0-2987 GCA_039923155.1 Mycobacteriaceae bacterium
CGCGGCGCGGGCCGCCGACAACCCGGCCGCACCGTGCACACCACCACCGGGGTGCACGGCTGCGGAGCCCAGGAACAGCCCCTGCACCGCCGTCTCGGTGCGTCCCAGACCGGGAACCGGGCGGAACACCAGCTGCTGGTGCAGCTGCATGGTCCCACCGGCGAGCGAACCGGCGCCCAGGTTGGCGTCGGCCCCCTGCAGGTCGCTGGGGCGCTGCACCACCCGGTGCAGGACGTGGTCCATCACCCCCGGCGCGTGCGCGGCGAGCACGTCGTCCATCCGAGCGGCGAGCTCGTCGGCCGACGCGTCGTCGGTGACGCCGCGCGGCAGGTGCGAGTACGACCACGCGCTCTCGGTGCCCGCCGGGGACCGCGAGGAGTCGGTGGTGGTCATCTGGCCGAACAGCAGGAACGGGTTGCGCGGCACCGTCCGCGTCTGCAGGTCGGCCATCCAGCGGACCAGACCGTCCGCGTCCGCGCCCAGGTGCACGGTGCCCGCCCCCCTGGCGTTCGCAGCCGTCCACGGGATGGGGGCGTCCAGGGCGTAGTCGATTTTCACCACCGGGGTGTCCCACTCGAAGCGCGCCAGGTCCCGGTGCACCGCCGCGGGCACCGCGTCGACCGGCAGCAGCCGCGTGTAGAGGGTCGGCGCCGACGTGTCGGACACCACCGCGCGCCGGACCCGGATGCGGTCTCCGCCCGCGGTCCGCACCCCCACGGCCCGCCCGCCACGCACCTCCACCGCCGTGACCTCCTGGCCGGTGCGGATGACGCCACCCGCGGCGCGCACCCGGGACGCCATGGCCTGGGTCAGCATCCCGGAGCCGCCGACCGGCACCGGCCACCCACCGTCCTGGGCGAGCATGGCCAGCAGGTACCCCATGGCCCCGCTGACCGGGGCGTCCGAGGGGGCGTCGCCGTGCATCGCGTTGCCCAGCAGCAGCAGCCGGGCGTCCTGGGTCTCGAACAGCTCCTCGGCCATCCGACGCGCGGGCAGCAGCGCGAAGCGGGCGAAGCGCAGGGCACCGGCCGCACCCAGCACCCGGGCCAGTCCCAGCCCGCCGCGCACCGGCGGGAACGGGTCGAACAGCGCTCTCAGCAACGGCTCCCGGATCGCCTGGTACTCGGCCGCGAGGTCGAGCCACGCCTGCTGGTCGCGCCCGGTCAGCGCTGCCGCCGTCGCGGCCGGATCTGCGTGCAGCACCGCGCCGCTGGTGTCGTGGGGGCCCGCAGGATGGGCCAGCACCGTGGGAGCGTGCGACCAGCGCAGCCCGTGCTCGGACAGGCCCATGGCGGTGATCGCCGGGGACACCAGCGCCATCGGGTAGAAGGCGCTGAACCGGTCGGTGGTGAAGCCGGGCGCGAGCTCGGTGGAGCGCACGGCGCCCCCCACGGTGTCCGCGGCCTCGAGCACCAGGGTGTCCCACCCCGCGTCGGCCAGCGCGGCCGCGGCCACCAGCCCGTGGTGCCCGGCTCCGATCACCACGGCGTCGACGGTGCTCATAGCGGGCGGGAGGTGGGCAGGGGCACTGCGTCATCCTCCCGCAGCCCGAGCTTTGCGGCAGGATCGCCACGGTGGGCAGCAGCAGTGGTGGCGAGCGGGTGTCGGTGGCCGGGCGGGAGCTGCGGCTGACCAACTTGGACAAGGAGCTCTACCCCGGGGTGAGCAAGGCCGAGGTCATCCAGCACTACGTGCGCGTGGCCCCGGTGCTGCTGCCGCACCTGGCCGGGCGCCCGGTCACCCTGCGCCGCTGGCCCGACGGGGTCGGTTCCGCCTCGTTCGTGCAGAAGCACACCGCCCGCGACACCCCGGGCTGGGTGCGCACCGAGCTGGTCGGTGGACGCGGGCACACCCCGGTGCGCCACGCCGTGCTGGAGGAGCCTGCCGCGCTGGTGTGGGCGGCGAACCTTGCCGCGCTGGAGCTGCACGTGCCGCAGTGGCGCTTCGACGCGCACGGCCAGCCGCAGTCCCCGGACCTGCTGGTGCTCGACCTCGACCCCGGGCAGCCTGCCGACGTCACCGACTGCGCGCGGGTGGCGCTGCGGCTGCGCGAGGAGCTCTCGGCCGACGGGCTCACCGCGTACGCCAAGACCAGCGGCGGCAAGGGCCTGCACGTGCTGGTGCCGGTGTGCTACCCCGCAGCCGGGGCCACGTCGGCCTACGCCAAGGCGATGGCCCAGCGGCTCGCGGCCGACGACGAACGGGTGGTGTGGCAGATGACGCGCGCGCTGCGCCCGGGCAAGGTCCTCCTGGACTGGAGCCAGAACAACCCGGCCAAGACCACCGTGGTGGCGTACTCGCTGCGGGGCGGGGACACACCCACGGTGTCCACGCCGGTGACGTGGGACGAGGTCGCCGCCGTCGAGCGCGCCGACCAGCTCCGCTTCAGTCCCGCCGAGGTCGCTGCCCGGGTCGCCCGCGACGGGGACCTGCTCGCGGCCATGGACGACACCGCGGCGCCGTTGCCCGCCTGACCAGCCCCCCGGCTCAGCCCTCGCGCGCGGGCGTCGAGCTCGCGATACGCCGCAGCACCCGCACGGCGACGGTCAGCGACAGGGCCGCCAGCGGCACCTCGACCGCCACCGCCAGCACCAGCGCCGTCTCCCGGGGCCCGCCCTGCGTGGAGGTGACGGTGTCGAACCAGGCGTCGGACAGCAACAGGGCCGCGGTCGCCGCAGCGGGCAGCACGACCGCCGCCTTGCGACGCACCACCAAGATCCCGGTGACGAGCAGCAGCACCGCGAGTGCGCCGTCGAAGCCGACCCAGGCCAGGTCGTAGTGCACGGTCAGCTGGTGGGTGGGCAGCACCACCATCAGGTAGGCCACCCACGGCATCAGCAGGGCAGCGGCGAGGAGGTAGAACCGGCCCACCCAGTCGATGCGCCGCATCGTCGCGGCTGTCGTTGCGCCGGCGTGGCGCAGCGGGTCCTGCACGTCGGCGGGCCCGGGAACCCTGGTTGTCACCCCCCCATGGTGGCACCGGTGTG
>JBDTDI010000236.1:0-9007 GCA_039923155.1 Mycobacteriaceae bacterium
GCGCGTCCAGGTCCGCGGTGACGCACCGGTGACCCGATGCAGTGCAACCCTGGCGGGTCGCCCCAGGAAGGGGCACGGTGTGAGGTGTCACACCCGGACCCGTGCAATTGGAGTAACCGTGAGCCAGACCCTGGAACGCCCAGCCGAGACGACGGATCCCGCCACTGCGCGGGTCGAGCGGTGGCTCGCCGACTTCGAGGGCGCTCTCGCCGCCGGCGACCCGCACCGGGCGGCGGGCATGTTCACCGCAGACTCGTTCTGGCGCGACCTGGTCGCGTTCACCTGGAACCTGAAGACCGTCGAGGGTCCGGCCGGCGTCGAGGACATGCTCACGGCGACCCTGTCGCGGGTGGCCCCGCACGGGTTCCGGATCAGCGAGGGGGAGACTGCGGCCGAGGCCGGCGGCGTCACCGAGGCGTGGATCGAGCTGGAGACCTCCGTGGGCCGCGGCAGGGGGCAGCTGCGGCTCAAGGAGGAGGACGGTGAGCAACGGGCGTGGACGGTGCTGACCACCCTCTACGAGCTGACCGGGCACGAGGAGCCCCGTGGCACCCAGCGGCCGAAGGGCGCCGAGCACGGGGCGCAGCGGGGCCGCAGCAGCTGGACCGATCGCCGTGAGCAGGAGGCCGCCGAGCTGGGTTACACCGTGCAGCCCTACGTCCTCGTCGTCGGCGGCGGGCAGGGCGGCATCGCCCTCGGCGCCCGGCTGCGCCAGCTCGGGGTGCCCAGCATCGTGATCGACAAGCGCGACCGACCCGGCGACCAGTGGCGCAGCCGGTACAAGTCGCTGTGCCTGCACGACCCGGTCTGGTACGACCACCTGCCCTACCTGAAGTTCCCTGACAACTGGCCGGTGTTCGCGCCCAAGGACAAGATTGCGGACTGGCTCGAGTCGTACACCAAGATCATGGAGCTGAACTACTGGACGGCCACCGCGGCGACCTCGGCGACGTGGGACGCGGCGTCCGGCACGTGGACCGTCGAGGTCGAGCGCAACGGAAAACCGGTCACGCTGCACCCGACGCAGCTGGTGATGGCCACCGGCATGTCCGGCAAGCCCAACCTGCCGGACTTCCCCGGCATGGACGTCTTCCGTGGCGAGCAGCAGCACTCGAGCGCACATCCTGGCCCGGATGCCTACGCGGGCAAGAAGTGCGTGATCATCGGCTCCAACAACTCCGCCTTCGACATCTCCGGCGCGCTGTGGGAGGCCGGCGCCGAGGTGACCATGGTGCAGCGCTCCTCGAGCCACATCGTCAAGAGCGAGTCCCTCATGGATCTCGGTCTCGGGGACCTGTACTCGGAGCGGGCGCTCGCCGCCGGCATGACGACGGAGAAGGCGGACCTGACGTTCGCCTCGCTGCCCTACCGGATCATGCACCAGTTCCAGATCCCGGTCTACGAGGCGATCGCCGAGCGGGACAAGGACTTCTACGAGCGGCTCGACGCGGCCGGGTTCGACCACGACTGGGGCGACGACGGCTCCGGGCTGTTCATGAAGTACCTGCGTCGGGGCTCGGGGTACTACATCGACGTCGGGTCGGCGGAGCTCGTCGCCAACGGCGACGTTCACCTGGTGCGCGGGCAGGTGGACCACTTGACCGAGACCGCGGTGGTGCTCTCCGACGGCACCGAGCTCGAGGCCGACCTGGTCGTCTACGCCACCGGCTACGGGTCGATGAACGGCTGGGTCGCCGACCTCGTCGACTCCGACACCGCCAACCGGGTCGGAAAGGTGTGGGGGCTGGGCTCGGACACGGCCAAGGATCCCGGGCCGTGGGAGGGCGAGCAGCGCAACATGTGGAAGCCCACGCAGGTCGAGAACCTGTGGATGCACGGCGGCAACCTCCATCAGTCGCGGCACTACTCGCTGTACCTCGCCCTGCAGCTCAAGGCACGGCTGGAGGGCATCGACACCCCGGTCTACGGGCTGCAGGAGGTGCACCACACGAGCTGAGACGGTCGGTGGCGTGCAGCGGGCCGTCGCACCCGGATCGACCAGTGTCGATCGGCGCGGCCGGCCAGGGCGGTTGTCACGGTGTGCGGGGGATGCGGGAGGTGCGCATGGTAACGGGTGCGGGCCAGAGCTCCTGGATCGCGTTGTTCAGCTGCGCTCCGATGACGAGGCCCATCCCGAAGAAGAACGAGGCGAGCAGGAACGCGATGGGCGCGGCGAGCGCACCGTAGGTGTAGCCGGTGTTGGTGATCCAGCCGAGGTAGAACCGCAGTCCCGCGGTGGCGACGAGGAACACCACGACTCCCAGCAATGCTCCGGGCAGCCCGCGGTGCCAGGGCAGCCGGTTGGGCAGAGCAACCTTGTAGAGCAGGCTGAGCGACAAGACGAGGAGCACCATGAGCACGAAGTAGTAAGCCCAGGCCAGCATGCTGGCGTTGATCCCGCCGATGGTGGCGGTCAGCAGACGGGTGAGGAGATCGGGGCCGATGGCCACCACGGGCAACGCGAAGATGCCCACGGCGAGGCTGGCGACGTAGATGAGCACGGCGAGGATGCGCTGCCAGACGAGGTTGCGCACCCCGTACTGGCCGTAGGCCTTGGTCACGGAGTCGATGAAGGAGGACATCGCTGATGACCCGGCCCACAGCGAGATGAGGAAACCCACCGAGACGACCTCGCCGCGCCCGGTGGACAGGATGTCCGCGACCGTGGGGGCGATGATCTGTTCGACGGCGCTGGGGCTGAACAGGTTGCCGCTGACGGCGATGATCTGTCGCTGCACCGTGTCGACGGTGTTGGGTCCGAACCAGCTGCCGATGTAGCCGAGGCTGCCGAGCAGGCCCAGCAGCAGCGGGGGCAGCGACAGGGTCTGCCAGAAGGCGGCCTGGGCCGACTCACCGAACAGGCTGTCATCCCAGGCCTTCACCACGGTGCGCTTCAGTGCAGCGGCCGCGGTGGGATTCCCGTTGGTCGATGGCGGGCTCAGCACAACCTTGTGGCGGACCTGCTCGACCACCGCCCGCACCCGCCGGAACGCACCGCTGCGGTCACCGAGATCCCTCATCCCACAAGGATGACCCCTCACTCGCGCTCAGGGGTGTTCGTCGTCGTGTCGGTGTTCTGGTCGGGCGTGCCACCACCGGTCGGTGACCTCGTCGATGAAGGCGTCGGTGACGTCGGTGCGGGCGATGAACCTCTGGAAGAGGACGGCGCCGCTGAGCTGGGCGAGCTCGGGGGGCTGGATGTGGACAGAGCTGGGGGCCAGGAGCGTGTTCAGTGCGGCCTGGCGGTTCTGGGTCACCTCGTGCAGGGCGGACCGGGCGGTGGGGTCGTGCTCGGCGGCACTGATGAGGGCACTGAAGGCGCCGGCGAGGGCGGGGTCTCCCATGCCGTCGCGGAGGCTGCGCAGGAATGCCCGCACCACGGTCGGGGCGTCGGTGCCGGGGTACGGGTACAGGGTGGGCCCGCCCTGTAGGACGAGGTCGACCAGGAGCTCGGTGGGGGTGGGCCAGTGCCGGTAGAGCGTGGGCCGTGTGACCTGGGCCCGTTTCGCGAGTGCGGTGTAGGTGAGGGCGCCGGTGCCGTCGGCGGCGATCAGCTCCCGGGCCTGCTGCAGGACGTGGAGGCGGGTCCGCTCCACACGGGGGTCAGTGGTCATGTGGTGCCAACCCTCTCCCGCATCGAGACCCTGTGTATCTTACGATACGTTCTGCATCATATTTGCGGACGGGCATGAGGAGGCAAGGGTGTCACCACGGGTCGTGGTCGGTGCGGGGGTGACCGTGGTGGGGCGTGGCTGAGCCGGTCCGGCGGTGGCCGGAGAGCACCAGGGTGGAGGCGTTCTCCGACGGTGTGCTGGCCATCGCGGTCACCTTGCTGGTCCTGGATCTGCACTCCGACTTCGAGAGCGGGGACTTCGCGCACGCGATCGCGGCGCAGTGGCCGAGCTACGTGGCCTACCTGTCGGCGTTCCTGAACGTCTCTGCGATCTGGATCAACCACCACGACCTCTTCACCCGGGTGGTCGGGGTGGACGCTGGCCTGGTCACGGTGAACCTGGCTCTGCTGCTGGTGGCGTCGCTGTTCCCCTGGCCTGCGGCGGTGGTGTCGGCCTCGCAGCGCGGCGGTGACCGCGGTGACCAGATCACCGCCGACCTGCTCTACGCCGGGATCGGTTTCCTGGTGCCGCTGACCTTCATCGCGATCTGCACCTACCTGGCGCGGTCCCCGCACCTGCTGGTCGACCGCGACACCGGCTACGTGCGGGTGTTGCGGCGCCGGTCCCTGGTCAGCATCGTCGTCTACCCGGTGACCGCGGCGTTGGCGTTCGTCTCACCGGACCTGGCGCTGGCGTTGTTCCTGGCCCTGCCGCTGTTCTTCATCGCCTCCGTGTTTGTCCAGGAGCGCGCCGACGTGTTCGTCCAGGAGCGCGCCGGCAGCCCGTAGGGGGTCCAGTGCGTCCGCGGTGCGGATCTGGGCACCGCCTCGGCGGGCGGTGCGTCACCCACGGGGGACGTCGAGGTCGCTGACCCCACCCCAGCCCCGTCTGTCGAGAGGAGTTGTGCCGTGATTGCCGTGCCCCCGCTGTCCCCGGCGATGTCGTTCGACCAGGCCAGCCAGGCGGTGGTGGACTACCTGGCGCAGGCGGTGCCGCTGGGGCTGTGGGCGGTGAGCCGCTTCGACGAGACCGACCAGCTGTACCTGGCCGTGGCCGACTACACCTACGGCAAGGGCCCAGCCCGGGTCCCCTGGACGGACACCCTGTGCCACGAGATGGTCGCCGGTGCCCCGCAGATTGCCCCCGACGCCGTGCCCGGGCACGCCGGTGCGGGTGTCGCCGGGATCGTCACGATCGGCACCTACGTGGGGGTCCCGATCCTGCGGGGCGACGGGCAGCGGTTCGGGACGTTGTGCGGCACCGATCCCGCCCCGCACCCGGCCGCTGAGGTACTGGGGGTGCACGGCCCCCTGATCCAGCTGCTCGCGACGCTGCTCTCGACGGTGCTGGAGGCCGACCTGGCCCGCACCGCCGCCCTGCGGCGCGCCGAGGGCGCCCGGCTCGACGCGGAGTCCGACGTGCTGACCGGTCTGCTCAACCGCCGCGGCTGGGGGCGGTACCTGGCCGTGGAGGAGGTCCGGTACCGGCGCTTCGGGGACCCAGGCTCGGTGGTGATCCTGGACCTGGACCGGCTCAAGGAGATCAACGACCGCGGCGGACACGGTGCCGGCGACGAGCACATCCGGCTCGCGGCGCACACCTTGCGCGCCACCACTCGCAGCACGGACGTCGTGGCCCGGCTCGGTGGTGACGAGTTCGGGGTGGTGGCCACCAACACCACCCCGGAGAACATCCGGGCCCTGGTGGTGCGGCTGCAGCAAGCACTGTCCGCCGCCGGGGTGTCCGGGTCGTTCGGGCACGCGCCCAACACCACCGTCTCGGGCTTCCCCGGGGCGTGGAAGGCCGCCGACGAGGCCATGTACGCGGAGAAGGCCCGACGGCGTGGACACGCACAGCGGCCGCCGCGCTGAGCAGGGGAGCAGCACCCCGCCAGCAAGGTCGGGCCTAGTGGGTGGTGCAGAGCTCGTATCCGAAACTTGCGGGTTGCGACGTGCGTTTTCGTCGAGCTGTGGAGCGAGAGAAGTCCCTGAGTACGCGGCGGGACTACGATCGGCAGTCAGAATGCAGTCTCGTCGTGAGCATTGGAGCGTCTCGATGGCGGTCGTGACCCTGTCCGCGGCGTATGCCGCCGGCGGCAGCGAAATCGGGCCGCGGGTGGCCCACCGCCTCGGAATGCGCTTCATCGACCGGGCAATCCCGGTCGGCGTGGCCCGTGGGCTGGGCATCTCGGTCGAGGAAGCCGAGGCGGTCGCGCAGAACGCGCCAAGTCGGCTCTGGCAGCTGCTCGCCGGGATGTCGAGCGCCGGTTACGGGATGGTCGTCCCGGAGGCTGATCAGCGCGCCACCGAACGCCAGCTCATCAGCCAGACCGAGACCCGCATCCGCGAGGAGGCCGAGGCAGGCAGCTGCCTGATCCTTGGCCACGCAGCGGCGGTGGTGCTCGCCAACAGGACCGACACGCTGCACGTGCGCCTCGACGGGGCACCCGAGGGCCGCATCAAGGCCGCGATGCGCCAGCACGGCCTCGACCACGACACCGCCGAAGCAGCGCAAAGAGAGAACGACAAAGTACGCGCCGGCTACGTGAAACATTTTTACCAGGCCGATTCGGCCAGCCCGAAGTTGTATGACCTGGTCCTGGACACGGTGCGCCTCGGTTGGGACCGTGCCGAGGAGCTCATCCTCACCGCAGCCCGCCTCACCGACGCCTCCACCCAGGGTTCCTGAGGTACCACTGGCTCGTCGCGGATGAGGGTGTGGCTGGCGGGTCGGCGATCCTGCCGAGGTATCGGCGAGGTGCGCGGGCGCGCTCCCCACGCCTGAGCCCGTGCTCCGCAAGCCCCTGAGCAGCGGTCATGTGGTGCCCCTAGCAGGATTCGAACCTGCGACACACGGTTTAGGAAACCGATGCTCTATCCCCTGAGCTATAGAGGCGCGGCCCGTCCGCACGTTCATCGGGCCGTCGGTCAGGGTAGTCGTCCTACCGGCCACCGTCCCAACAGCTCCGGCGTCATCCCTCGCGCGAGGTCCGCCGAAGGGCGTCACCCGAAACGCCGTCCCAGCCGGGGGAAGATCCCCGCCAGGTCCTCCGCGACGTCGCTGAGCTGGTTGCCTTCCGGCTCACCGTCGGGCAGCTCGATGCGGGTGCGTTCGGGGTACGCCTCCGACAGGTCCCGTCCCGTGACCCCGGCGAACACCCGCGCAGGCACCCCGGCCCAGTGCTCAGCCACGGTCAGGTCCTCGACGTCGGGGTCGGCGTCGAGCTCGGCCAGGGCCTGCACGTCGTTCAGGACGGCGTGGTAGAGGTCGCTGCCCAGGCTGATCACCCAGGTGCGGGCGTCGGTGAACTGGTCGTCACCACCGCTGCCGAAGATCAGGTCGGTCGCTCCCCAGAGCGGCCACGAGTACAGCGCGTGGTTGGCCTCGACCAGCAGCCGGTCGAACTGCACCACCTCGTCGACCCCGAGCTCGGTGAGCCGCGCATGAAGGGTCTCCACGTGTGCGTCGAGGTTGCCGTGCGCCTGCGCGCGGGTCTCGTCGACGATCTCCCAGAACAGGTGCGAGTCCACGCGACCAGTGTGTCGCACCCGGGCTCGTCGAGGCGGGGCGGCGGGGGAGAATGGGGTGGTGGACGAGCTCGCGGTACGGACAGTTGGTCAGCACGGGCCCCACGTGATGTTCCTGCACGGGCTGTTCGGCCAGGGCCGCAACTTCACGACCCTGGCCAAGCGCCTGGCTGAGGGTGGCCGCCAGGTGAGCATGGTCGACCTGCCCAACCACGGGCACTCACCGTGGAGCGCCGGGCACAGCTATCCGCAGATGGCCGAGCAGGTCACCGCGCTGCTCGCCAACCAGCCCGAACCGGTGGTTCTGGTGGGTCACTCCATGGGGGGCAAGGTCGCGATGACCGTCGCGCTGAGCCGTCCCGAGCTGGTGCGTGCCCTGGTCGTGGTGGACATCGCCCCGGTCAGCTACCCACCCGACCGGGCCGGGTCCCCGTTCGCCGAGTACGTGCAGGCGATGCGGTCCATCGACCTCAGCGCGCTGCACGAGCGGTCGGAGGCCGATGCCGTCCTGGCGCCCGTCGTGCCCGATGCGGGCGTCCGGGCCTTCCTGCTGCAGAGCCTCGTCCGCGATCCGTCCGCCGACCCGCCCTGGCGCTGGCGGTTGAACCTGCCGGTGCTCGCCGAGCACCTGGGTGAGCTGACGCGGTTCCCGGACCCCGTTCCCGGAGCGCACTACGACGGGCCCGTGCTCTGGATCGCCGGCGCCAGCTCCGGCTACGTCTCACCCGCCGACCGGCCTGCGATGAACGCGTGGTTCCCGCAGACGCGGCTGGTGCGGATCAAGGGGGCTGGGCACTGGGTGCACTCCGAACAGCCCGGTGTGTTCCTGGACGTGCTGAGCCACTTCCTCGACGAGCTGACGGCCGTCTGAGAACGGGTCCTACTCCGCCCTGGCCCCGGCCCCGGCGGGCTCAGGCTCGGGTTTCACCGGGGGTGGCTCGTGCAGGACGGCATCACGGGCGAGCGCGACGGTGGCCACGACCATGACCACCACCGCGACCGTCAGCTCACCCGCCGCGACCCGGCCCACCCCCAGGTGCTCGCCCAGCACCAGCACACCGAGGGCGACGGCCACGATCGGCTCCAGCACGATCATCGTCGGCAGCGACATCTGCAGCGCACCCGCGTGGAAGGCGGACTGCTGCAGCAACGTGGCCCCCACGGCGATGACGATCAGCACGTACAGCGGTGCGCGCGTCAGCAGCAGCCCCAACCCGCCCCGTTCCAGGAGCACCACCGACACCTTCGTGAGCACTGCCACCAGCGCGAAGAGCACCGCCACCGCGACCGAGAGCAGCGCTGCACGGGTCCGACCATGGGTGCGGTGGGCGACCACCACGCACGTGGCCACCACCGCCAGGCTCACCACACCCGACACGGCCCAGCCCAGGGCCGCTTGCCGGTGCTCACCCGGACGGGGATGACCGATCACCACGAACAGGGCGATGCCGACGGTCAGCAGCAACGCCCACATCCACTCGCGGCCCGTGACGCGCCGGTGGCCGAGGCGGGCGGCCACCGGCATCGCGAACAGCAGGGACGTCACCAGCACGGGCTGCACGAGGATCAGCGAACCCCGGCTCAGCGCCAGGGCCTGGAAGCCGTAGCCCCCGAAGGCTGCGATGGTCCCGCCCCACCACAGCGGCTGCCGCGCGAGGGTCGTCACCATCCGAGGGCTGAGCGAGTGCTCGTGGGGAACGTGCCTGGTGGAGCGTTGGCGAACAACGATGCCCATCGCGATGAAGACAGCCGCGACGAGGGCGCTCACCACGGCTACGGCTTCGTCCGGCACCCACGCCCCCTCGCTGTCTCACCAGCCCAGTCCCAGCACTTGCTGACGACTTTGCCACGAATGGGGGTCGGGTG
>JBDTDI010000237.1:0-17057 GCA_039923155.1 Mycobacteriaceae bacterium
CGTCGCCGGCGACCACGGCCGTCCGGGTGGCCTCGGCGGCGGTGCGGGCGGCCGCCAGGTGCTGACGCGCCGAGAGCGCAGTCAGACCCATCCACACGCCCAGTCCGATCACCACCAGCACCAGAAACCCGAGCCCGCCCGCGGTCCAGCGCCGGCGCGAGCGGCCGCGCCTCCGCGCCGGCACGGCGGCGGGCGGGGCAACGTCGGAACCGGTGGGTGCAGGTGCGCCAGGTTCGGGAGCAGGGCCCGCCGGGGTGCCGTCGGTCACCGTCGCTCCCCCACTTCCTGTCCATCCCCCGCGAGCTGTGTCGGCCGGAGGGTAGCCGCTCGGGTCTGCACTCCGGGTGAGGCGTCGATCACCGAGGGTGGCCAGGTCGTAGGCTGCCGCCGGTGCGGGTGCTGCGGATCTACCACGCCGGTCGCGACGGCACGCACCGGGAGCGTGACCGGGCCCTGGTGCGCGCCGGGGTCGCGATCACGCTGGTGGTGCCCCGGAGCTGGCCCGGACCGGGCGGTGGCGACAAGGGCGGTGGCGACAAGGGCGGTGCCTGGCGCAGGAGCCGTTCGAGGTGGTCGAGGTGGCGGTGCGGCGTGCGGGTGATCCCAACCGGCACCGCCTCGTGGAGCCGGCCGCGCTCGCCGCGCTCGTCGAGCGGGTCCGTCCGGACGTGCTCGACCTGCACGAGGAGCCGTTCAGCAGCATCACCCACCAGGTGCTGGGGGTTGTGCCGGGCCAGCTGCCGGTGGTGGGCTACACGGCGCAGAACCTGGACAAGCGCTTCCCGCCGCCCTTCGCGCGGTGGGAGCAGGCGGCGCTGCGCCGCCTCGGTGGGCTGTACCCGTGCAGCCACCAGGCGGCGAGCGTCGCGGTGGGCAAAGGCTTCACCGGCCCGGTGCGGGTGCTGCCGCTGGCCCCGTCCTCGGCGATGGTGCCGGGCCAGCAGGACATCACGAAGGGTCCGGTGCAGCTGCTGATGGTGGGACGGATGGTCCCGGAGAAAGGCGTGCTCGACGCGGTGGAGACCCTGGCCGGTCTGGCCGCACAGGTGCCCACCACCCTGACCCTGGTCGGGTCCGGACCGGCCGAGGGGGCGGCACGGGCCCGGGCCGCCGAGCTCGGGGTTGCCGACGCGCTGCGGGTGGTCGGCTGGGTGGGCGCCGAGGAGCTGACGCGGATCTACCAGCGGTCCCACGTGCTGCTCGCCCCCAGCCGGACCGAGGCCAGCTGGGTGGAGCAGTTCGGGCGGATGGTGGTGGAAGCCCGAGCCTGTGGGGTGGTGGTGGTGGCCTACGCCAGCGGATCGCTGCCCGAGGTGGTCGGCGAGGCGGGGGTGCTGGTGGCGGAGGGAGACCACGAGGGCATGCGCGCGGCCTGCTTTGCTCTGCACGCACGGCCGCACCGCTGGGTGCAGCTGCGGTCCGCGGGCCTTGCCGCGCACCGCAGCTGGGACGACGTCGCCGCCGAGCAGGTGGAGCTGTACACCGAGGCCGCAGCCCGCCCGACAGGGCAGCGTCCGCTGCGCCCGGCTCGGGTCACCGCCCGCGCCCACTGGGGGCCGCCGGCCGGCGACGGACGCCGCTTCGCGCTTCCGGTGCTCCGGAAGAACCCGCCGGGGGCAGCGCTGCTGGCGCGAGCCCTGGACGCCGTGGCTGCGCGGGAGCGCCCCGACGAACCCTGACCACGCGAGGGTCCACGGGGCGGTCAGGCTCACGAGCCCTGTTCGACCGCCTCGCGGAGCACCGCACTCAGCGCGGCGGCGAACGCGGCCCGGGAGTACCGCTCGGCGCTCGCGCGGACCGCGTCCTCCGCCAGGCCGGCCTGGTCCAGCCCGGACACGGCGGCCCGCACCGCAGCGTCGGTGAGGTCGTCGGTGAACACGGCGTTGATTCCCTCGGTGCAGGTGTCGAGGTAGCCGCCGGCGCGCAGGGCCACCGTCGGCCGGCCGAAGGCGTGCCCCTCGACCGGAGTGAGCCCGAAGTCTTCCTGGGACAACGCCAGCACCGCCCGGCTGCTGTGGTAGAGCCAGCGCAGCTGGGCGTCGGTGACTCGGCCGGTGGCCACGATCCGCCCGCGGTCGGAGGCCCGCGGCGCGCCACCGCCCACCACGACCAGCTGGCCCAGTCCACCGGCACCGAACACCCGGCGCGCGACGTTGACGTTCTTGTAGCCCCGGTCGCGGGCGACGGTGAGCACGAAGCCGGGCTCGATTCCCTCCACCGGTTCCCTCGGTCCGTCCGCGGTCAGCGACAGCGGCGGGTGGATGACCTGGGCGTCCACCCCGTAGGCGTCGCGGATGCGCTCGCGCACGGTGGTGGAGTTCGCGACGTAGGTGTGGGCCCGGCGTGCCCGGCGGCGGTCCAGCGCGCGACCGGCACCCAGCACCGTCGAGACCCCCGAGCGCACGCGGGACGATCCGGCCTGGAAGTAGTCGTCGGTCGCCCAGAACCACCGGGGCGGGGTGTGGCAGTACACGACCGTCGGTGACGGGGTGGACGTCCAGTGGCTCCAGCCGCTGCTGCTGCACAGCACCACGTCCGAGCGTTGGCGGTGTCGGGCAAAGCTGGCAGCCGCCAACGGGGCGAGGGTGGCCCTTCGGGGTGGGGTCCGGGCGGCGGCCACGGGGAGGATCTCGCTGACGTCGACGTCGGCGAACTCCGGAAACGTCGACTCCGGTCGGTAGGCCGAGGTGGTGATGGCCCCGCCACCGAGGTCCTGCGCCATCACCAGCGCCACCCGCTCGGCCCCACCCTGCTGGGTGAGGTAGTCGTGCAGGACCAAGGTGCTGGGGGTGGCGGGCTTGTGCGCGTCGCCGACCGTCAAGGTCGGCTGTCCCGTCGTCATGGACGCAATGTAACCGCCGTCCGTCACCGTTCCACTACCGCGAGTAGCCGCCGTGCTCCTGCGGCCGCGATTGGTGGAACGTGGCCGTGACCGGGGTCAGGAGGCGCGATGGGGTGACCGTGCAGGCAGCAGGTCGGCGGCCGCGGCGATCGCGCCGAGCAGGCCGGAGAGCTCACCCAGCACCGGACGCCGCAGGAAGTCGGGCGCGTCGAGGGCGGCGGCGTGACCGGCACCGGGTCCCCCGGTGACGATCGGCAGCTGTTGGTTTGCCGCCTCGAACAGGCCCGGCGCCTTGAGCACCCCGCCGCCGAGGACGACTCGCTCGGAGCCCGCCGCGTAGGCGGCCGCCGCCGCGACCTGCGCCACGTAGAAGCCGAGGATCTCGAAGGCCCGTGGGCGCGTCCGAGCCGGCAACGACGACGAGCTCGCTCCCCAACGGGCGAGCACCGCCGGTCCGGACGCGAGCCCCTCGGCGCAGTCGCCGTGCAGCGGGCAACAACCCACGAAGTCGTCGAGGGGGTGGCGACGGACCAGCAGGTGCCCCAGCTCGGGGTACCCGTTGCCGTGCAGCACCTGGCCCTGCACCACCAGGCCCACCCCCACCCCGGTGCCGAACGTCGCGTAGCCGATCGAGGCGACACCCACCCCGGCGCCCCGGCGTTGTTCTCCCAGGGCGGCCCCGCTGACGTCGCTCAGCAGGGCCGTGGGAACCTGGGCGGCCAGGTCGATGCCGCCGAGCAGGTCGGTGTCGGCCCAGCCCGGCTTGGGTGTGCCGGTGATCCAGCCGTAGCGGGGCAGCTCGGCGACGACGTTGACCGGGCCGAAGGTGCCGATCCCCAGGGCGTCGACCGGCTCTCCGAGCGCCGCCTCGCTCAGGAACGCGTTGATCTCAGCGATCGTCACCTCCGGAGTGCTCGTCGGAAAGCGACGGCTGCTGACGATCTCGTGCGGCGCGCTCCGCTTCGCGACGCCGCAGACGACCTTCGTCCCCCCGGTCTCGATGCCCGCGATCACGCGACCCGCCCTTCCCGGAACCGACACGATGCCGGCCCTCGTCACCGGCGCGGCTGCACCGGCGCACGAGCAGCGACGCGAGGATCCTCCTCCGTCGTGGCGTCCCTGTCCGACCACGCGCGTCACCGTCAGGGGTGCAGGGCGGCGCGCACCACGCGAAGCGCGGTCCGCGGCCCCAGCCGGCCGTGGCCCAGGCCCAGCTCGACCACCTCGTCGAACGTCCGCTGGTCGTCCCGGGCTGCGGTGAGCCCCGCTTCCAGCAGCCACGGGCGCCGGGACAGGGCGGACAACGCATCGGTGTGGCGGAAGTGCATCCCGAGCGCGGAACGCAGCGCCCCCCGGTAGGCCCGCCCCGGATCACGCCCGCCCACCGCGGCCGCCCCGGCCAGCGCCCCGGAGAGCACCGCGTAGTAGATGCCCTCCCCGGTCACCGGGTTGATCAGCCCGGCGGCGTCGCCGACCAGCAGCACCCGCCCGTCCGGGCTCGCCACCCGCCCGGTGGACAGCGGCAGCTTGTGCGCCCGCAGCTGGGTGGGCGTCACCCCCGGCAGCAGTTCTCCCAGACGCTGCAGCAGGTGCGCCCGGGTCGGGGGCGCCCCGGTGAGCACCTCCCCGTAGCCGACGTTGGCCCGACCGTCACCGATCGGGAACACCCACGCGTAGGCCGGGAAGTGCTGGGAGACCAGCCGCAGCAGCTGTTCCCCGTCCTCGTGCCACGGGGTGTAGCCGCGCATGGCCACGGCCACCGTCCCTGCTCGCGGCGCACCCACCAACGCCCGCCGCAGCTCCGACTCGGCCCCGTCGGCGGCCACCACCACCGCGGCTCGGAGGCCGTCGACGTCCATCCCGCCGGGCACCGGACGCACCTGCCGCACGCGCTGCCTGCGGAAGTGCACCCCCGAGTCCAGGGCGGCCTGGTGCAGCCGTGCGTCCAGCACCGCGCGGGGCACCACCCACCCGGGCCGGACGGTGTCGCGGCGGGCCACCACCCCGCGGGGCGACTCCAGCCGCAGGGTCCGCACCGGTGCCGACCCGGCGACCAGGGCGTCGACGTCCACCCCGAGCACGGCGAGCACGTCCAGCGCCTGTGCAGCCACCCCGTCGCCGCACACCTTGTCGCGGGGGAACTCGGCACGGTCGACCAGCAGCACCTGCGCCCCGGCCCGCCGGGCGGCGAGGGCGGCGGCGCACCCGGCAGGCCCCGAGCCGACCACCAGGACGTCGACCCCGCTCTCGCTCACCCCGCGAGCCGGTCCACGACCGCCCCGAAGAGCCGCGGCAGGGCGGCGGCAGCCGGGACCACGACCCGGTTCAGCACCGGGGTCCGTCGAGCGGCCAGCAGCCCGGCGGTGAGCAGGCGAGGCTCCCGCGACACCCGCCGCCACGCCGCCTCGTAGCGCTGCGGCTCGCCGGCCACCAACGCCTCGACCAGGACGCGCGCGGAGGCCAGCGCCACCGAGATGCCCTCCCCGGTCAGCGCGTCGACGTAACCGGCGGCGTCGCCGACCAGCAGCACCCGCCCGGCGACCCGTCGTCGCACGTGCTGGCGCAGCGGGCCCGCCCCGCGCACCGTCGACACCTCGGCGGCGCCGGCCACCCGCTCCCGAAGCTCGCCGAAGCAGGCCAGCTGCTGGGGCCACGGGCCGGGTGCGGAGGTCAGCACCGCGACGCCGACCGTGCCAGGACCTACCGGTGTCACGTAGACCTCGGTCGTGTCACCCCAGGTGACCTCGACGGTGCTCGACCACGGGGTGAGGGCGTAGTGCCGGCGGAGGCCCCACCGGGGAGCGCGCCGGGGACGGACCGGGCCAACGGCCTCCCGGACCTGCGAGTGCAGTCCGTCGGCCCCCACCAACCAGCGGGCGTCGCGTCCGTCGACCCGCACGTGGTCGTCGTGCTGCACCACCTTCCGCCCGTCGCCGGCCGCGATCTCGACCCCGGCCGCGGTGGCGGCATCGCGCAGGTGGGTGTGCAGGGTGGTGCGGCGCACCCCCCGTCCGGGCCCGGCCCGGAAGGTGGAACGGGCCACGTGGTGACCTTGGCGGTAGGTGATGCCGGTGATGTCGTGCCCGTCGGGGTCCACCCCGAGCAGCGCCAGCTCCCGCAGCGCGGCCGGCATGAGTCCCTCGCCGCACGCCTTGTCGCCGTCCCCGGGCCGACGTTCCAGCACCGTCACCGACCACCCCGCCCGGGCGGCGTGCAGCGCGGTCGCGAGGCCGGCGGGTCCGGCGCCGACCACCACCAGGTCACGCACCGACGGCCCGCCCCGCCACCGTGCTCAGGGCCCGCTCCTCGGTGCGCAGCCGCACCCACAGCAGGGCCGCGTTCGCGACGGTGAACACCGCGGCGGTGACCCACGCCGAACCGGCCAGCGGCAGCGCGAACCCCTCGACGACGACGGCCACGTAGTTGGGGTGGCGCAGGCGGCGGTAGGGCCCGCCGGTGATCAGCGCCAGGCCCGGCACCACCACCACCCGGGTGTTCCACTGGCGCCCCAGCGTGCGGATGCACCACCAGCGCAGGGCCTGCGCGGCGAGCACGAGCACCACCATGGGCACGGCCAGCGCCGGGAGGATCTGCCGGTGCAGGGCCAGCACCTCCACGAGGGCGCCGATGAGCAGGCCCGTGTGCAGCACCACCATCACCGGGTAGTGCCCGAACCCGGTCTCGCGCCCACCCCGGGCCATGGCCCAGGCCAGGTTCCGCTTGGCCACCACCAGCTCGACGACACGCTCGACGCCGACGGCGAGGACCAGCACGACGTAGGCGGTCACCACCGCAGCAGCACCATCTCGGAGCAGAAGCCGGGCCCCATGGCCAGCAGCACCCCGACGTCACCGTCGGCGGCCGGGCGCAGGTCCAAGGTGTCGCGCAGCACGTGCAGCACCGAGGCCGAGGACAGGTTGCCCACCCGGGCCAGCGAGTCCCAGGTCAGGGCCAGCGCGTCGCGATCGACACCCAGCACCTCCTGGATGGCCTCGATGACCTTGGGCCCGCCCGGGTGGCTGACCCAGCGGGCGACGTCGGCGACGTCCAGGTCGTGGTCCTTGAGCAGGCCCCGCACGTCATCACCCAGGTAGGTGCGCACCAGGTCGGGCACCTCCGCGCCGAGGACGATCGTGAGCCCGTTGGTTCCGATGTCCCACCCCATGGCCCGGGACGTGTCGGGGTACAGGTGCGAGCGGGTGTCGACGACCTGGGGTCCGGTGGCGTGGCGCCCGGACCCCACGGCGACCACCGCGGCGGCCCCGTCGCCGAACAGCCCGGAGGCGATGATGTTGGCCACCGAGGGGTCGTCGCGCTGCAGGGTCAGCGAGCACAGCTCCACGCTGAGCAGCACGGCAACCGCGTCCGGGGCCCCCAACAGGTGGTCGTGCAGCACCCGGATCCCCGCCGCCCCGGCCACGCAGCCCAGCCCGAACAGCGGGACCCGCCGCACGTCCGGTCGTAGTCCGAGCCGTCCGGCCACCCTGGCCTCCAACGAGGGCACCGCGAGACCGGTGACGGTGGTGGAGACGATCAGGTCGACGTCGGCCGGGCGCAGGCCCGCCTCGTCCAGCGCGCCGGTCACCGCCTGGCAGCCGAGCTCGACGGCCGCCTCGAGGAACGCGTCGTTCGCGGCGGTGAAGCCGTCCAGGGCGACGTAGCGCTCCAGCGGCAGCGCGAGGTGGCGGGTGTCGACCCGGGCGCTGGTGTGCAGGCGCTGGGCGACCCGCCGCGAGGAACCCTGCGGCAGGCAGAGGTCGGTGAACACCTCGGTCAGCTCGGCCTGGGGGTAGCGGTGCTCCGGGAGCACCGCGTGCACGGCGGCGAGGGTTGTCACCCCGCTGACGGTACGGGCGCCGGGCTAGGTTTACCGGGTGGTTCGCGCGTTGGTCGGGTCCTGCCACCCCGGGCCCACCGTCGCGGTGACCGTGCTGGCCCTGCTGCTGGGCGTCGGGGTCGGTGAGAGCCCGGCCCGGGTGGCGCTGCTGGGGCTGGCGGTGCTGGCGGGGCAGCTGTCCGTCGGGTGGTCCAACGACGCGGTCGACGCGGACCGCGACGCCCGCACCGGGCGGTCGGACAAGCCGGCCGCCACCGGTGCCGTGCGGGCGCAGGTGCTCTGGCGGGCCGCGACCCTGGCGGCGGTGCTGGCCATCGTGGCGTCGCTCGTGCTGGGCCTGGAAGCAGGACTGCTGCTGCTGGTCCTGGTGGCCGCGGGGTGGGCGTACAACCTCGGGGTCAAGGCCACCTGGTGGTCGGGGGTGGCCTACCTGCTCGGGTTCGGGGCGCTGCCGGCTGGCGTCTACAGCTGCGCCGGGCTGGGCGTGCCGTGGTGGGCGCCGGTCACCGGGGCCCTGATCGGGCTGGGTGCGCACGTGGCCAACGTCCTGCCGGACCTCGCCGACGACGCCGCGACCGGGGTGCGGGGCTTGCCCCACCGGTTGGGGGCGCGGGGCTCGGCGCTGCTGCTCGGGGTGTCGCTGGCCGCGGCAGCAGTGATCGCCGCATCGGGTCCTGCCGGTGCCGCGTCGACGTTGCGGGTGGGCGCTGCGGTGCTGGCCGGTCTCGGCGGAACGGGCGTGGCGGGCGCGGCGTGGCTGCGCCCCGACAGCCGCGTCCTGTTCCCGGCCGTGGTGGGCCTGGCCCTGCTCACGGTGGTGCTGTTCGTGACCGCGGTCTGAGAGCCGCCACGGAGTGCGAGCGCCACGAATCGAGGACGACACTCTGGTTGGAGCGATGAGTTTCGGGTCGGTTCCCGGTCTGCCCCGAAACCGGTCACCACACCGTCGGCGACCGAGAGCTGGAGGAGCTCGTGAACACGATCTGGACGTTGGTGCACGCGGAGCGTGCGGCCCTGATCGAGGACCTGGCGTGCCTCTCCGACGGGCAGTGGGAGCACGACTCCCTCTGTGACGGTTGGACCGTGCACGACGTCGCCGCCCACCTCGTCGACTCGGCCCGCACCACCCGCACCGGCTTCGTCCTCGGCCTCGCGCGGGCCAGGTTCAACTTCGACCGGCAGAACGCGCGGGGGGTGGCCGCCGCCCGCGGTGCGTCACCTCGGGTGACGTTGCAGCACCTGCGCGAGGTGGCGCACCGCACGTCCACACCGCCCGCACCGTTGGACACCCGGCTCGTCGAGGAGGTCGTGCACGGAGAGGACATCCGTCGACCGTTGGGCATCGGCCACGTCTACCCGCAGGAGGCCGTGCTGCGGGCGCTGCGGCTGCAGGCGCGGACGGCGGCCTCGGTCGGTGGCTCCAAGGAGCTGGTCGCCGGGCTACGGCTGGAGGCGACCGACGCTGAGCTGTCGATCGGTGACGGTCCGGAGGTCCGCGGTCCGGCGCTGTCGTTGCTGGTGGCCATCACCCGGCGAGGTGCGACGATCAGCGATCTCGACGGACCGGGCCTCGCCGCGTGGACCGCCACCGTCTGACTGTGCGACCGGCGGGCTGCTGCACCGCACCAGCGAGCAGCCGTCCACACGCTGGCGGCGGCCCCGGTCGAAGGGTCTAGCATCAGGGACGTGGCCCACCGACTCCTGCTCTCGAAGCCGCGCTGAGCACCTCGAGCCCGACTCGAGACCAGCGCGGCCAGACCCCTCGTGCCCAGCAGGGCGGAGGGGTCCTCTGCTGTCCGGGACCGGGCAGCGCCCAGGCGCGACCACCGAACCGAGGAGCACCCGATGAGCACGCCCGAGGCCGACATCCCGCCGCACCGCTACACCGCGGCGCTCGCCGGTGAGGTCGAGGCGCGCTGGCAGTCCCGCTGGGCCGAGCGCGGCACGTTCTCCGCCCCCAACCCGGTGGGTGAGCTGGCCGGGCCGCTCCCCGCGGACAAGCTGTTCGTCCAGGACATGTTCCCCTATCCTTCCGGCGAGGGACTGCACGTGGGCCACCCGCTGGGCTTCATCGCCACCGACGTCTACGCCCGCTACCACCGGATGACCGGGCGCAACGTGCTGCACACCATGGGCTTCGACGCCTTCGGCCTGCCGGCCGAGCAGTACGCGGTGCAGACGGGCACCCACCCGCGCAGCACCACCGAGACCAACGTCGAGCGCTACCTGGCCCAGATCCGTCGCCTCGGCCTCGGCCACGACGAGCGGCGTCGGATCCGCACCACCGACGTCGAGTTCTACCGGTGGACGCAGTGGATATTCCTGCAGATCCACGGCGCGTTCTACGACGAGACCGAGAACCGGGCCCGTCCCATCGCCGATCTCGAACAGGCTTTTGCCGACGGCACGCGCACCCCCACCAGCGGCGCCTGGGCGCAGCTGTCGAAGGCTGAGCAGGCGGCGGAGCTGGACACCCACCGCCTGGTGCACCTGTCCAGCTCGACGGTGAACTGGTGTCCGGGCCTGGGCACCGTGCTGGCCAACGAGGAGGTCACCGCCGACGGTCGCAGCGACCGGGGCAACTTCCCGGTGTTCCGCAAGACGTTGCGGCAGTGGATGATGCGCATCACGGCCTACGCCGACCGGTTGATCGACGACCTCGATCACCTGGACTGGCCCGAGAACGTCAAGACGATGCAGCGCAACTGGATCGGGCGCAGCCACGGCGCACTGGTGAGCTTCGGGCCGGTGTCGGTGTTCACCACCCGCCCGGACACGCTGTTCGGGGCCACGTACGTGGTGCTGGCCCCGGAGCACGAGCTGGTCGGGCAGCTGGTGGCCGAGTCCTGGCCCGAGGGCACCGACCCCCGTTGGACCGGTGGCGCCGCCAGCCCGGCCGAGGCGGTGGCCGGCTACCAGGCCCGGGTGGCCAACCGGACCGACCTGGAGCGCCAGGAGAACCGGGACAAGACCGGTGTCTTCACCGGCTCGTACCTGCCCAACCCGGTCAACGGTGCGCAGGTGCCGGTGTTCATCGCCGACTACGTGCTCACCGGCTACGGCACCGGCGCGATCATGGCGGTACCGGCGCACGACGCGCGGGACTGGGAGTTTGCCACCGCCTTCGGCCTGCCCATCGTCGAGGTCATCTCCGGTGGTGACGTGAGTGAGGCGGCCTGGACCGGAGACGGCGTCGCGGTGGGGTCGGGGTTCCTGGACGGCAGGGGCGTGGACGACGCGAAGACCGCCGTCATCGCCCGGCTGGAGGCCGACGGCACCGGCACCGCCCGCACGACCTTCAAGCTGCGGGACTGGTTGTTCGCCCGTCAGCGCTACTGGGGTGAACCGTTCCCCGTGGTCTACGACGACGCCGGTGCGCCGCACGCGCTGCCGGCGAGCGCGCTGCCGGTGGAGCTGCCCGAGGTCGAGGACTACGCGCCCGTCAGCTACGCCCCCGACGACGCCGACACGCAGCCGTACGCGCCGCTGAACAAGGCCACCCACTGGGTGGACGTCGAGCTGGATCTCGGCGACGGGATGCAGCACTACCGGCGCGACACCAACGTCATGCCGCAGTGGGCCGGCAGCTCCTGGTACCAGCTGCGCTACATCGACCCGACGAACACCGAGGCGTTCGTGGACCCGGCCAACGAGGCCTACTGGGTGGGGCCCCGTCCCGCCGAGCACGGACCGGACGACCCGGGTGGGGTGGACCTCTACGTCGGCGGGGTGGAGCACGCAGTGCTGCACCTGCTGTACAGCCGCTTCTGGCACAAGGTCCTGTTCGACCTGGGCCACGTCAGCTCGTCAGAGCCTTATCGGCGTCTCTACAACCAGGGCTATATCCAGGCATACGCCTATACGGACGCGCGCGGGGTGTACGTGCCGGCCGCCGAGGTGACCGAGCGCGACGGCGGCTACTTCCACGACGGCCAGGCCGTGAACCGTGAGTACGGGAAGATGGGCAAGAGCCTGCGCAACTCCGTCTCCCCCGACGAGATGGCCACGGCGTACGGCGCCGACACCCTGCGGGTCTACGAGATGGCGATGGGACCGCTGGACACCTCCCGGCCGTGGGCGACCAAAGACGTGGTGGGTGCGCACCGGTTCCTGCAGCGGGTGTGGCGGATGGTCATCGACGAGCAGACCGGCG
Source organism: Mycobacteriaceae bacterium (assembly GCA_039923155.1). Taxonomy (GTDB): domain Bacteria; phylum Actinomycetota; class Actinomycetes; order Mycobacteriales; family Mycobacteriaceae; genus Rhodococcus_D. The sequence continues at coordinate 11,833 of JBDTDI010000237.1, forward strand.
CCGTCCGCGTGACGGACTCCGATCCCGACGAGGCCACGCTGCGGGTGCTGCACCGCACGATCGCCGGGACCGCCGAGGACTTCGCGGCCCTGCGCAACAACACCGCCGTCTCCAAGCTGATCGAGCTGACCAACCACCTGACCAAGGCGTGTCCGGCGGGCGCGCCCCGCGCGGTGGTGGAACCGCTGGTGCTGATGCTCGCCCCGCTCGCCCCGCACGCGGCCGAGGAGCTGTGGGGGAGGTTGGGCCACGCTGAGTCCCTCGCCCACGGGCCCTTCCCGAGCGCGGACGCCCGGTGGCTGACCACCGACACCGTCGACTACCCCGTGCAGGTCAACGGGAAGGTGCGGGCCAAGGTCACCGTGCCCGCCGACGCCACTCGGGAGGACGTGCAGGCCGCGGCCCTGGCCGAGGACAAGATCGTGGAGATCCTGGCCGGGCGGGCGCCGAAGAAAGTCATCGTCGTTGCCGGGCGCCTGGTGAACGTGGTGGTGTGAGCGCGACCGGGTCAGGCCGAACCCCTCGGGCGCAGCACCACGTCGGTGGGGTGGGCGTCGGCCGGGGTCTGCACCGCCGCGAGCACGGCGGCGGCCACCGTCTCCGGTCGTAGGTAGGAGCCTGCCTCGTAGGACCCACCCTCGTCGGCCCGCACCTGGCGCTGCATGTCCGTCGCGATGCGCCCGGGATGCAGCGAGGTCACCCGCAGGGCCGGCTCCTCCGCCCGCAGCACGTCGGCCAGCGCGCGCAGCGCGAACTTGCTCGCCGCGTACGCGCCCCACCCGGGGTTGGCGCGCAGCCCCGCGCCGGAGTTGATCATCACGACGTGGCCCTCGGCCGCCCGCAGCGCGGGCAGCAGCAGCCGGGTGAGCTCCGCGACCGCGACCACGTTGACCTCCAGCGTGCTCCGCCACCGCTGCGCCGAGGTCGCCGCCAGCGTGGCGACCCGCGCGGTCCCGGCGGAGTGCACCAGGACGTCCAGCGTCGCGATGTCGGCCACGTCGGCGACGGCCACCTCCGTCAGCTCGACCGGCCAGGTGCGGGCGCCGGGAAGCGCTTCGGCCAGCGCGGCGAGGGCCACGGTGTCGCGGCCGCCCAGCAGCACGTCGTGGGTGGGAGCCAGCGCCCGGGCCGCGGCCGCACCCACACCCCGGGATGCGCCGGTGACGAGGGCCAGGGGACGGGAGGACGTGGTCACGTTTCGCAGCCTATTCGCCACCGTGTGATTTACGACAAAGAATAGGTAAAGATGAAGTCCGTGTTCTACAAAGCTTTTTGTTATTCCTGGCGCGCGATCTTGACGGGTGGTACGCATTGCGAACTGCTGCTCCTCAGCAGCCGACCGACACCAGGAGGATCTTTGTCCCGTCCATCAACATCCGGACCGCGGCGGCGCCCGCACCGGAGAGCCGCCCTCGCCGCGGCCACCGCTGTCACCACCCTGACCGCCTTCGGCATCACCGGCGGGGCGGCCGTCGCGGCCGTCTCCCCCGAGGCCGCCGTGGCCGGTTCGGTGCCCTCGTGGGCCAACCAGACCAACGACAAGGGCGTGGCCCCCGCCGACGTCGTGGTGGAGGGTGAGATCTACCTGCCGCTGCGCGACGAGGCCGGTGCCCAGGCCCTCGCCCTCGCGGTCTCCACCCCGGGTTCGAGCTCGTACGGCAAGTACCTGAGCCCGCAGCAGTGGATCAACACCTACTCGCCCACCCGCCGGGACTTCAACGACATCGTCAAGTTCGTGAAGGGTGAGGGTCTGACCGTCACCGCGACCCCCGCCAGTCGTCAGTACGTGGTCTTCCGCGGGCCGACGTCGGTGGTCAGCGCGGCCTTCGGCACGACGCTGCACACCTACTCCTTCGCCGGACGCGACCTCGTCGCGCCAAGCTCCACCCCCACGGTGCCCACGTCGATCAAGGCGCAGGTCAAGGGTCTGACCATTGACCAGGGTCGCTTCCTGACCCACCCGAACACGGTCAAGCCCGGAGCGAACATCCCGGGGGTGAGCGCCAACGCCCGCAGTGCCGCCGCGGCCGCGCCGACGGCGCCCTGCTCCACCTACTTCGGCCAGTACCAGGTGACGGTGCCCAAGGCCTACGGGCAGACCAGCTTCCCGACCAACATCTGCGGCTACGTCCCCGACCAGCTCCGCTCGGCCTACGGGCTCAGCAAGCTGGTGAACTCCGGGGTCAACGGTGCGGGCCAGACCGTGGCGATCGTCGACGCCTACGCGTCCCCGACGATCGTCTCCGACACCAACCTCTACGCCCTGAAGACGGGTAGCCAGCCGCTGACGAGCTCCACCTACGCCCAGATCGTGCCCAAGGTGTCCGACTTCTCCGACGCCACCGCGTGCGGCGGCACGGCGGGCTGGCAGGGCGAGCAGACCCTGGACGTGCAGTCGGCCCACGGGGTGGCTCCCGGTGCCCAGATCCTCTACGTCGGTGGGTTCAACTGCGGCGGTGGCCTGGACATCGCGCTGTCGAAGATCCTCGACCGCAAGCTGTCCACCATCGTGAGCAACTCCTATGGCTACACCGGTGAGGCCGTGCCCAGCAGCGTGCTGCAGGGCGAGGTCAACCAGCACCTGCAGGCGGCGGTGGAGGGCATCGGCCTCTACTTCTCCAGCGGTGACAACGGCGACGAGCAGGCCAAGCTGGGCTACAAGTCCCCGGACTTCCCCGCGTCCTCGCCGTTCGTGACCTCGGTTGGTGGCACCAGCCTCGAGATCGCGGCCAACGGCAGCTACACCACCGAGACCGGCTGGGGCTCCGCGATCGACCAGATCAAGGACGGTGCGTACGTCTCACCCCTGCCGGGGGCGTTCGCCGGCGGTGCCGGTGGTGGGGTCAGCGCCCAGTTCTCCCAGCCTGCCTACCAGGCTGGTGTGGTGCCGGACCGGCTCGCCAACAGCCAGGGCGGCGGTGCGTCTCGGGTCTCCCCCGACGTGGCTGCGCTGGCCGACCCGTACACCGGCTTCCTGATCGGTCTGAGCCCGATCACCGACGACGCGACTCAGGCGACCGGCTCGTTCATCACCGAGACCTACGGTGGCACCAGCCTGGCCAGCCCGATCACCGCCGCCCAGGTCGCGGTGGCCCAGCAGGCCACCGGGCGGGTGGCCGGGTTCGCCAACCCTGCGCTGTACGCCGGGTACAAGGCGAACAAGTCCATCACCCGCGACGTCAAGCCGTTGCGCCCGCAGGGTGCGGTGGTCTACACCAGCAAGCGCTCGGGCAACACGTACCTTGTCTCGCTGGACAAGGACAGCTCGCTGCGCACCACGCGTGGGTACGACCAGACCACCGGTCTGGGCAGCGTGGACGTCTACGCGATCGCTTCAGCACTGCGCGGCTGAAAGTTCTTCGCGGTTGATCCAGCCGCTGCACACTCCCGACCGGGGCCGTCCACGATCTCCAGTGGGCGGCCCCGGTCGCGTGCCGGGCAGGATGTCGTCCCATGGAGCTCGCGCACACCGTCCACGGCTCTGACCGCTCACCCGGACCGACGCTCGTCCTGGTCCACGGCCTGGGACACACCCAGCGGGCGTGGGACCCGGTGCTGGCCCAGCTGACCCCGTACCGCCGCGTGGTGACCGTGGACCTGCCCGGGCACGGTGAGTCACCTCCGCTGCCGGAGGGCCCCGATCCGGTGGGCCGCATCGTCGACGCCGTCGACGCGATGCTGGATCGCCTCGCCCCTGACGAGGCTCGCGCGCACGTCGCCGGCAACTCGCTGGGGGGACTGGTCGCGCTGCAGCTCGCGGTCCGCAACCGGGTGGCCACGGCGACGGCCCTGAGCCCGGCGGGGTTCGCCAGCGGCCGCTGGGACACCGCCTACACCGCAGGGGTCTTCCGGGCCTCGCGTGCGCTGGCGCGGCGCCAGCAGGAGTCCCTGCCGCGCCTCGCGCGCAACCGCGTCACGCGCAGCGCACTGTTGTTCCCGTTCTTCGGCAAACCGTGGAAGGTCGACCCCGAGGCGGCCCTGGCCGACGCCCGCGGCCTGCTGGACAACGCGATGATCGACCCCGTGCTCGAGGAAGGACTCGGTACCGCCCCGGCCGTGGCCCACACCGACGTCCCCGTCACCATCGCCTGGGGCCGGCGCGACCTGATCCTGCCGGTGCACCAGGCCCGCAACGCACGACGGTTGTTCCCCGACGCCACCCACGTCGTGCTGCCCGGCCTCGGTCACGTGTGCATGTCCGACGCGCCCGAACGGGTGGGCCTGGTGCTGCTCGCTCGGGGCTGAACCCCGAAAACGCGAGCCGCCGCAGCGGGACCGAGGGTCCCGCTGCGGCGTCACGAGCACCCTTGCTGATCAGCCGGCGATGAACGCCTCGAGCTCGATGCGGGCCTTGTCGTCGGAGAGCTGGCGCGGGGGCGACTTCATCAGGTAGCTGGCGGCGGCGAACACCGGGCCGCCCACTCCGCGGTCCTTGGCGATCTTCGCGGCCCGGACGGCGTCGATGATGATGCCGGCGGAGTTCGGGGAGTCCCACACCTCCAGCTTGTACTCCAGGCTCAGCGGCACGTCGCCGAACGCCCGGCCCTCCAGGCGCACGTAGGCCCACTTGCGGTCGTCCAGCCAGGCGACGTAGTCCGACGGGCCGATGTGGACGTTGTTGGCGCCCATGTCCCGCTGCACGTTCGACGTCACGGCCTGGGTCTTGGAGATCTTCTTGGACTCCAGGCGCTCGCGCTCGAGCATGTTCTTGAAGTCCATGTTGCCGCCCACGTTCAGCTGCATGGTGCGGTCGAGCTGCACGCCGCGGTCCTCGAACAGCTTGGCGAGCACCCGGTGGGTGATGGTCGCGCCGACCTGGCTCTTGATGTCGTCACCGACGATGGGCACGCCGGCGTCGGTGAACTTCTGCGCCCACTCCGGGTCGCTGGCGATGAAGACGGGCAGCGCGTTCACGAAGGCGACGCCTGCGTCGATGGCGCACTGCGCGTAGTGCTTCGCGGCGATCTCCGAGCCCACGGGCAGGTAGCAGACCAGGACGTCGACGTCGGCGGCCTTGAGGGCGGCGACCACGTCGACCGGCTCGCTGTCGGACTCGGTGATGGTCTCGGAGTAGTACTTGCCGAGCCCGTCGTTGGTCGGTCCACGCTGGACCAGCACGCCGGTGGGCGGGACGTCGGCGATCTTGATGGTGTTGTTCTCCGAGGCGACGATGGCCTCGGACAGATCGCGACCGACCTTCTTGGCATCCACGTCGAACGCGGCCA
>JBDTDI010000238.1:0-15107 GCA_039923155.1 Mycobacteriaceae bacterium
GCCAGCACCGGCGCCAGCCGCACCCCGACCACCGCCCCCAGCAGCACCCCGGCGAACGCGAGCACGGCGGTGGCCACCCCCTGGCGGAACCCCGAGGCTGCGGCAAGAACGGCGACGCCCACGACGAGCACGTCGACCCAGCTCAGCGGCACGGCTGGCCCTGCCGCCGGGCGGGGTGGGCGGGGTGGCCGGATCGGGCGCGGACTGCGGCGAGCGATGCATCCAGGTCGCGGACGTCGCTCGAGTCCCACGGCCGTTCCCACCCGGCGAGGTCGAGCAGCGAAGACAGCAGGCCGCCGGTGAAACCCCACACGAGCAGGCCCCGGACGGCGAACGCGGGCCCGGTGTAGCCCGACGGGTGACGTACCCGGAACCGGTGCGCCGGGTCCAGCAGCTCGCTCAGGGGAACTCGGGCCACCCGGGCGGACTCGGCGAGGTCCACCGCGTGCACCGGGCTCGGGGACCGCCAGTGGGCCAGCACCGGTCGCACCCCGAAGCCCGACGGGGCCAGGAACAGCTCCGGCAGCACCGCCAGCGGATCGACCCCCGCAGCGTCCAGCCCGGTCTCCTCCACCGCCTCGCGCAGGGCGGCGCCCAGGGGGCCGTCGTCCTCGGGGTCCAGCGCTCCGCCGGGGAAGGCGACCTGGCCGCTGTGGCTGCGCAGGGTGGCCGCCCGCTCGAGCAGCAGCACGTCGCCGTCGTGCACCCCGGTCCCGGCGAACAGCACCAGCACGGCGGCGGGCCGGGCCCCAGCCGGAACCGGGCCGACCGGGGCCCGGGTCAGGTCCGCGGGGGTCGCCTCGGCGGTGTGGGCGGTCAGTCCCCGCAACCAACCCGGCGGCGCCACCAGGCTCACGCGGCCACCCCCAGGTAGCGCTGCACGTCGGCGGCGATCGCCCCAGCGTCGGTGTAGGGCACGGCGAGGACCTTCGCGACGGTGCCGTCCGCCCGCAGCAGCACCGTCACCGGGAACACCTGCGGGGCACCGACGAGGGCCGCGACCCGGGCGGCGGGATCCTCCACCGCGGGCAGGTGCACCCCGTAGCGGGCCAGGCGCTCCAAGGCGTAGGGCGAGGCCGGGCTGCTGTGCACGGTCAGCACCGTCACTGCCGGCCCGGCGCGCCGGGCGAAGGTCGCCATCGCCGGGAGCTCGACGGCGCACGGCGGGCAGTCCCAGGTCCACAGGTCGAGCACCGCGGGCCGGCCTGCCAACGCCACGCCCAGGTCGACGGTGCCCGCCACCCCCAGGCACCCCAGCGTCAGCCCCGCCAGCGGGCCGGTGCTGCGCGCTGCACCTGCGACCGGTGCGGGGCAGGGCTGCAGGTCTGCCGCGGCGCGCGGCGCCGCCAGCTCGGCCTCGGAAACGGGGGCCCCGCTCGGAGCGGGGCTCGGAGCCGCCGTGGCGGTGGGCGAGGCGGGCTCGGCGACGCGTGCGGGAGCTGACCGCGGCCAGAGGGCCACGACCAGCGCGACCACGACCGCCACCCCGACCACGTTCCACCGCACGGTCGGGCTCCGCAGCAGCTGCCTCACACCGGGTCCAACCCGGCGAGGCGCAGCAGGTGCGTGGTCTCGGGGCCCTTGACCAGGAGGGCGGCTCGCTCGGGCGCGGTGGGGCCGGCGCCGAACGAGGGACAGTCCTTGGCCAGCACGCACACCCCGCACGCCGGCTTCGTGGCGTGGCAGACACGGCGCCCGTGGAAGGTCACCCGGTTCGAGAGGGTGGTCCACTCGGCGCGGGGCACGAGCTCGCCCACCGCGTGCTCGACCTTCACCGGGTCGGTCTCCTGCGTCCAGCCCCAGCGCCGGGCCAGGCGAGCGAAGTGGGTGTCGACGACGATGCCCGGAATGTCGAACGCGTTGCCCAGCACGGCGTTTGCCGTCTTTCGTCCGATACCGGGCAGGCTCACCAGGTCCTCCAGCCGACGGGGGAGCTCGCCGTCGAAGCGTTCGACCACCGCGGTGGACAGGCCCAGCAGCGACGTCGCCTTGTTGCGGTAGAAGACGGTGGAGCGGATGAGCTCCTCCAGCTCGGCGCGACTGGCCGCGGCCATGGTGGTGGCGTCGGGATAGCGGCCGAACAGCGCCGGAGTGACCATGTTGACCCGCGCGTCGGTGCACTGGGCGGCGAGCACCGTCGCCACCGCCAGCTCGAACGGGGTGCGGAAGTCCAGCTCGCACCACACCTGCGGGAAGGCGACGCCGAGCTCGCGGTACATCCGTCGTGCCCGGCGCACCAGTCCGATCCGGGTCTCGTCCGCCCGGGAGCGGGCCTTCGCAATCGCCACGAGTCCAGGATACGGAGACTTGCAGGCCGCACCCGGTACGCGGCGTCCGCACGGGGAACAGGCGGACAGCAGGGACGCAGAAACGGGTCTCGCTCGTGACCTTCCCGCGACCCGGACGTGCCATGCTCGGTCTCATGCTGGGCTTCGCGGTGGTGCTGTTCCCCGTCCTGCTCATGCTGTTGACCCTCGCGATGGCGCGGGTGGAGGCCCGTCTGGGTCGGGAGAGCATGGAGGACGAGGTGGGCGAGTTCCTCGACCACGCCACCTCTGGGGACGTCGACACGCTGGTGCACGAGGGCATGGGTCGGGCGTTGGACGTGTTCCTCCGTCGTCGGCACCGTCCGCGCAGGCCCGCCGCGGCGCGGCCCACCCGGGTGGGCTGAGCACCACCTAAGCCCACCCGGCCCGTTCGCCCGGTCGGCGGCGCTCGGCACGGATGGCGGGGTTCGGCAGGGCTCACAGTGATGTAGAGCACCAGTTCCCCCTACACTCTCGACGATCACATTTTGGTGACCGCAAGACGGTGACCACGAGACGGCGACGCAGCAGGGACGGTGTGAGAACCACCCGCGCGTCCGGCGAGAGGGAGCGGACGTGGACGAGGTTCTGACCAGGGCGGGGATCTTCCAGGGCGTGGAGCCGGCGGCGGTGGAGGCGCTGGCCCAGCAGCTCCAGCCGGTGGACTTCCCGCGGGCGCACGTGATCTTCAACGAGGGCGAACCTGGTGACCGGCTCTACATCATCTTGTCCGGCAAGGTGAAGATCGGACGCCGTTCTCCCGACGGCCGGGAGAACCTGCTGGCCATCATGGGGCCTTCGGACATGTTCGGGGAGCTGTCCATCTTCGACCCCGGCCCCCGGACGTCCAGCGTCACCACCGTGACCGAGGTCCGGGCGGTGACCATGGACCGGGTGGCGCTGCGGGAGTGGATCGCCCGACGTCCCGACATCGCCGAACAGCTGCTGCGGGTGCTCGCTCGCCGGCTGCGGCGCACCAACAACACCCTGGCGGACCTCATCTTCACGGATGTCCCTGGGCGGGTGGCCAAGGCGCTGCTGCAGCTCGCGCAGCGTTTCGGGACCCAGGAGAGCGGTGCGCTCCGGGTGACCCACGACCTCACGCAGGAGGAGATCGCCCAGCTCGTGGGTGCGTCGCGGGAGACCGTGAACAAGGCGCTGGCGGACTTCGCGCAGCGGGGCTGGCTGCGACTGGAGGGCAAGAGCGTGCTCATCTCCGACCCGGAGCGGCTGGCGCGCCGCGCCCGATGAGACTGCTGCGCCGGGCCCGATGAGACTGGCGCGCCGGGCCCGATGAACCGACGGGTGCTGGGGTGTGGCCCCCGACGCCACACCCCAGCCCCGCCGTGACCACGACCACAGCTCCCCCGAACCGGGGTGGCCGAGGGCCGACCCCCGTCGGACCTCTGGCTCATCTAAGGGCACGACACCACTGTTGCTGCACGGGAACAGGCATACGTTCACCGCATTGTGACCATGTCGTGACAATGGGTCATCCAGGGGGTCATCCAGGGGGTCGTCCAGGGGGCCGTCGCGGCCGCCGACGTTGCGTGTTGGCTGGACCACCATAACTGGTACGAACGTACCGTTATGTGCCACACTGTTCCGATGCTCGCCCCCGCTTCCCTCATCGACTACCGCCGCGCCCTCACCGCTCCCGGCGCCCGCGGACCGGTGCTGTTCTCGTTGCTCGCCCGCATGCCCATCGCGATGATCGGGCTAGCCATGCTGCTCTACGTCCGCACCACCACCGGCTCCTTCGCCATCGCCGGCCTGGTGTCGGCGGCGGTGCTGGTCGGGGTGGCGGCGGGCTCGGTGGTGCAGGGGCGACTCATCGACCGATTCGGCCCGACCCGACCTCTGCTCATCGTCGGCGCGGTGTTCACGGTGGCCGTCACCGCGTCGGTCGTCGCGGTCCAGCTCGGTGCGTCCATCACGGTGCTGGTGGTGCTCGGATTTGCCACCGGCATCAGTGAACCGGCCGTCGGCTCCGCATCACGCTCGACCTGGAGCCGTCTGGTTCCCCCCGGACCGGTGCGCGCGGCGGCGCTGGCCTACGAGGCCATCTCCATGGAGGTGTTCTTCATCCTCGGTCCCGCGCTGGCCGGGGTGCTGCTGTACGCGCCGTGGTCGGGCACCGGCGTGGTTGCGGGTGCCGTCGTGATGGTGCTCGGCAGCACGGGCTTCGCCCTCACCGACACCGTGCGGGCCTGGGGCGCGGCCCCGGCCGGGACCCACCGGGTCCGTGGGCTCGGGGCCCTGGCCGAGCCGGGCATGCGCACCCTGGCCCTGGCTGCCCTCGGCTTCGGAGTGGTGATCGGGTTCGTGGAGGTCGCAGTGCCCGCGGTCACCGCCGAGGCGGGCCGTCCGGCACTCAGCGGGCTGTTGCTGAGCCTGTGGTCGGTGAGCTCGGTGGCGTTCGGCGTCTACTACGGCACGCGACCCTGGCCCCGACCGGTGCACCTGCGCCTGCCGGTCCTGCTCGCCGGGTTCGCCCTGCTGGTGCCGCTGCTCGCCGTGCCTTCCAGCCTGTGGGGGCTGGCGCTGGTGCTGCTGGTGGTGGGCACGATGATCACTCCGCAGTCGACCACCCACTCGCACCTGATCGACTCTGCCGCCGCCCCCGGCACGCACACCGAGGCGTTCGGATGGGTCATCACCGCCGTCACCCTGGGCCTCGCCGGCGGCCAGTCGGTCTCCGGCCAGCTGGTCGAGCACGTCGGTACCGACGCCTCGTTCCTGCTCGCCGGCCTCGCCGGGCTCGTCGTGGCCGCCGCGGTGTGGGCGCGCCGGAACACCCTGGCGACCAGGCCGGCACCAGCGGCGGAGCCGGGGGCGGCAGCGGTGACGGCGCCGGTGGGCGTTCTGCCCACGCCCGTCACCTTCGCTCACTGACCCTGCACCGCCCGGTGCTGCACCGGTCCGACCTTCGTGATTGAGTGTTCAACATGGCCGAGAACCCCGTGCAGAACGTGTCCTTCCCCTCCAACGGTGGCACCGCCCACGGCTACCTCGCGCTGCCGGAGTCGGGCAGCGGCCCCGGGGTGATCGTGATCCAGGAGTGGTGGGGCCTGACCACCCACATCAAGGACGTCACCGACCGCCTCGCGGCCGCGGGTTTCGTCGCGCTGGCCCCTGACCTGTACGGCGGATCTACCACCCACGACTCCGACGAGGCCGGCGAGCTCATGCAGCGCCTTCCCGTGGAGCAGGCGGCCACGGACCTGGCCGGGGCGGTGGACTTCCTGCTCGCCCACACGGCCGTGACGTCGAAGACGGTGGGCGCGGTCGGCTTCTGCATGGGCGGCGGTTTCGTCATCACCATGGCCGCGCAGCTGGGCGACAAGGTGTCGGTCGCCGTGCCGTTCTACGGCATCGTGCAGGGCGACCCGGACCTCTCCGGCATCACCGCCACGCTGGTCGGTCACTTCGGAACCGGTGACGCCATGATCCCGATGGACGCCCTCGCCGCCCTCGAGCGCAAGATCGCCGACACGTCCTCGACGTCACCCACGTTCCACGTCTACGACGCAGGGCACGCGTTCTTCAACGACGAAAACCTGATGGGCACCTACGACGCCGACAAGGCCGCGCTGGCCTGGACCCGCACGTTGGACGCCCTGACGGCGGTCGCCTGAGCCTCCCGCCCGCTCAGCCGCGCAAGTAGGCCAGCTGAGCTCGCACCGACAGCTCCGCGGCCTCCCACAGCGCCTCGTCGACGTCGGCGTAGACGCGTTCGACCACCTGCCGTGCGGTGCTGGCGGGACCGAGCTCGACGACCGCAGCCCGCACCTGCGCCAGGCGCTCCTCGCGGTGCGCCAGGTAGCGCCCGGCGACCAGGGCGGCGTCGTCGAGCTCGGTCCCGTGCCCAGGCAGCACCGAAGCGCCGGGGGCGAGGGCGGCGATGCGCCGCAACGAGGTCAGGTAGTCACCGAGCCGACCGTCGGGGTGGTCGATCACCGTGGTGCCCCGACCCAGCACGGTGTCGCCGGTGAGCAGGCTGCCCGACTCGCCGTCGCCGTGCAGGAACAGGCACACCGAGTCCGAGGTGTGCCCGGGGGTGGCCAGCACCCTCAGCTCGACCCCCGCGGCCGCCACCACGTCACCGTCGGCGAGACCTTCCGAACCCAGGCGCAGGGTGGGATCGACCGCCCGCACACCGGCGCCGGTGATCTCGGCGAACCGGCGCGCCCCCGCGGCGTGGTCGGCGTGGCGGTGGGTGAGCACGATGGCCGCCACCTGCCCCGTCGCCGCCACCCGCTGCAGGTGCGCCTCGTCGTCCGGGCCCGGGTCGACCACCACGCAGCCCCGCTCCCCCGGCGCACGCAGCACCCAGGTGTTGGTGCCCTCCAGCGTCATGGTCGACGGGTTGTCGCACAACAGGACCGCGGCGTGGGTGCTCGCCTGGCGCAGCTCGCCGTAGGCGGGGCTCACGGCAGCTCCAGCCGGTCCCCCGGCTCGGCGGGCAGGTGTCCGGCAGCGCCGGGGTAGCGCTCGTCGCCGGGCAGAACCACCCGCAGCACGGCACCGTCACGGACCACCCGGGGCACCACGGGGACGATGGTCCGCTCCGCGGCCAACGCGGCGGCGACGGTCCCGAGCACCCCGATCTCGGTGAGGGTCACCCACGTCGGGGGCAGCAGCCCCCGCTGCCCGGAGCGCCAGTCCGCGATCGCCTCGTCCGGGGTCTGCCACCCCGTCTCGTCGGCCTCGGTGGTCACCCCGTCGGCCACCTGCCCCTGCGGAAGGGCGGCGACGAAGAAACGGGTGTCGTAGCGACGGGGCTCCTCGGGCGGGGTGATCCAGTTGGCCCACGGCCGCACCAGGTCCGCGCGCAGCACCAGCTGCTCGCCGGTCAGGAACTCCGCGAAGCTGAGCTCGCGGTCCACCAGCCCCTGTCGCACCCGGGCGTAGCCGGAGGTGTCGGCGACGACCGTGTCCGCGGTCGGGCCGGCCAGCAGCACCCCGCACTCCTCGAACGTCTCCCGCACCGCGGCGCACACCAGCCGGCGCGCCGCCTCGGTGCTGCACTGCAGCCGCGCCGCCCACCAGGCCGGGTCCGGCCCCGCCCAACCCAGGTCGACGTCGTCGTCGCGCGGGTCCACCGACCCCCCGGGGAAGACCGTCATCCCGCCGGCGAACGCCATCCCGGCGACGCGGTGCAGCAGGAAGACCTCGACACCGTGGGTTCCGTCGCGCAGCAGCGCGATCGTGGAGGCGTCACGGGGGACGACCGGCTCCGAGGGGGTCTCGGCGGGAGCCATGTGTGGTGGCAGGACCATCTCCTCGGGCAACCGGATCATGCCCGCACCCTACGAGGTGCGGCGCCGGCTCGGACCAGCCCGCGCTCAGGCCACCTCGACGATCAGCTCCACCTCGACGGGTGCGCCGAGCGGCAGCTCGGCCACGCCGACGGCCGAGCGGGCGTGCGCCCCGGCGTCGCCGAAGACCTCGGCGAGCAGCTCGGACGCACCATTGACCACACCCGGCTGCCCGACGAAACCTGGTGCAGAGGCCACGAACCCGACGACCTTGACCACCCGGACCACCGAGTCGAGGCCCACCAGGGCATCGATCGCGGCCAGCGCGTTCAGCACGCAGGTCCGGGCCAGGTCCTTGCCCTGCTCGGGGGACACCTCGGCGCCGAGCTTGCCGGTGGCGGCGAGCGCACCGCCGGTGAAGGGCAGCTGCCCGGAGGTGAAGACCTGCGCACCGGAGCGCACCGCCGGCACGTAGGCCGCGACCGGCGCGGACACCGTGGGCAGCGTGATGCCCAGCTCACCGAGGCGCTGAGTCCAGCTCACGAGCGCGGCCGCTTCAGGTAGGCCACGTGCTGTTCGCCGGTGGGCCCGGGCAGCACGGCCACCAGCTCCCAGCCGTCAGCACCCCACTGGTCGAGGATCTGCTTGGTCGCGTGCGTCAGCAGCGGCACGGTCGCGTACTCCCAGGTCGTCATGGCTTTCACCCTAGTGACCCGGCAACCCGTGCCTGCCCCGCATAGGCTCGGCCCCGTGCCCGACGAACCCCACCCGTGGCCCGAGCGCGCCCTCGCGGCCCACCTGCACTGGGTCACCGGCAAGGGGGGGACCGGCAAGACCACCGTCGCCGCCGCCCTGGCCCTGGCCCTGGCCCACGACGGTCGCCGGGTGCTGCTGGTGGAGACCGAGGGACGCCAGGGCATCGCGCAGCTCTTCGACACCCCGCCCCTGCCGCCGACGGAGGAGCGGATCGCCGTCACCCACGGCGGTGGCGAGGTGCGGGCGCTGGCCATCGACGTCGAGGCGGCCCTGCTGGAGTACCTCGCCATGTTCTACAACCTGGGCTTCGCCGGGCGCGCGATGCGCCGGGTCGGGGCGATCGAGTTCGCGACGACGCTGGCCCCGGGCCTGCGTGACGTGCTGCTCACCGGCAAGATCAAGGAGTGCTCGGTGCGCCGTGAGCGCGACGGCTCCCGGACCTACGACGCCATCGTCGTCGACTCCCCCCCGACCGGGCGCATCGTCAACTTCCTCGACGTGACCCGGGCGATGGCCGACCTGACCAAGGGCGGCCCGATCCGCACCCAGGCCGACGGGGTCATCGACCTGCTGCACAGCAGCGCGAGCGTGGTGCACCTGGTGTGCCTGCTGGAGGAGCTGCCGGTGCAGGAGACGGTGGACGCCCTCGAGGAGCTGGCCGCCGCCGACCTCGCAGTCGGGTCGGTGATCGTGAACCGGGTGGAACCCCAGCTGCTGCCGGCGCGCTCGATCGCCCCGGCCGCGGTGGGCAAGGTGGACACCGCCCGGCTGCGGGAGGGCTTCGCGAGGGCCGGCCTCGCCCTGGCCGAGCCCGAGCTCGCGGGGCTCGTCACCGAGACCGTGCAGCACGCGGCCCGGGTGCTCACCCAGCGGGCCAGCCGAGAGCGCCTGGCCCGCTCGGGGGCCGCCCAGCTCGAGCTGCCCCAGCTGCACGACGGGGTCGATCTCGGCGCCCTGTACGAGCTGGGCGAGCTGCTGACCGCGCAGGGGGTCCGGTGACCCCGCCGCGCCTGGACGTCACGGCCCTGCTCGCCGACGAGACCACGTCGGTGATCGTGTGCTGCGGGGCCGGTGGCGTGGGCAAGACCACCACCGCCGCGGCGCTGGCCCTGCGGGCGGCGGAGCTCGGTCGGCGCACCGTGGTCCTGACCATCGACCCCGCCCACCGGCTGGCCCAGTCCCTGGGCGTCGCCGAGCTCACCAACACCCCGCAGCCGGTGAAGCTGGGGGCCGAGGTGCCCGGCGAGCTGCACGCGATGATGCTGGACATGCGTCGCACCTTCGACGACATGGTGATCGAGAACGCCGACCCCCAACGGGCCGAGCAGATCTTCGCCAACCCCTTCTACCAGACCATCGCCACGTCGCTGTCGGGTACGCAGGAGTACATGGCGATGGAGAAGCTGGGCCAGCTGGCGGCGTCGGGCGAGTGGGACCTGGTCGTGGTGGACACCCCGCCGTCCCGCTCGGCGCTGGACTTCCTCGACGCCCCGCAGCGCATGGCCGGCTTCCTGGACGGCCGCATGATCCGGGTGCTCTCGGCCCCGGCTCGGGCCGGGGGTCGCGGTCTGCGGCGGGTGGTCGGCGGCGCGGTCGGCCTCGGCGCGAAAGCGGTCTCCACCATTCTCGGCGGTCAGCTGCTGACCGACGTGTCCGCGTTCCTGGCTGCCTTCGACACCGTGTTCGGCAGCTTCCGAGAACGCTCCCGCGCCACCTACGAGCTGCTGTGCCGCCCGGGCACCCACTTCATCGTGCTCAGCGCGCCCGAGCCCGACGCGCTGCGCGAGGCCGCCTACTTCGTCGACCGCCTGGCGGGGGAGGAGATGCCCCTGGCCGGGCTGGTGCTCAACCGCACCCACCCACCGCTGTCCACCCTCTCGGCGCACAAGGCGGAAGCGGCCGCGGAGACCCTGCTCGCCGACGGGGGCGCCCCCCTGGCCGCGGCGGTGCTGCGGGTGCACGCCGAGCGCACCGTCACCGCCGAGCGGGAGGTGCGCCTGCTGGGGCGGTTCACCGGGGCCCACCCCGGCGTGCCCGTGGTGGGGGTGCCGGCCCTGCCCTTCGAGGTGGCTGACCTGGACGCCTTGCGTGCGGTGGGTGACGAGCTCACCGGAACCGCCTAAGTCTCAGCGCCGCGCCTCGCGCAGCTGGCGGCTCCAGGACGTGACGTCGGGCCGGGTGCGCAGCAGTGCGCGACGCTCGCGCTCGGTGAGCCCGCCCCAGACTCCGAACGGCTCCCGGTGGTCCAGCGCGTCGGCCAGGCACTCAAGCTGCACGGGGCAGCTGCGGCAGATCACGGTGGCTTCCCGCTGGGCGGCACCCTCGACGAACAGCCGCTCCGGGTCGACCTCCCGGCACGCCGCACGGGCCACCCAACCCAGCCGGCCTCGCGCGACCGTGGTCCCCGCCGTGGCCGTCAGCACACCACTGGTCATGTCGCCCCACCCCGTGTCCGTACCCGTCCACCCCGGGGCCGCACCCCGGAACACCAGTGAAGCGGCGTTCCGGGGACCCCTCGGCCCGAGGTGAGCGTCGGCCTCCCGCCGGCGCACGTCTTCGACGTAAAGGCAGGGTAAGGCTTCCTCGTGCGGTTGCCAACCAGCAGCGTGGCGGGTGACCGCCTGGTGACGCTCCCTTGCGTACCCTGAGCCCCGTGGCTGCCCTGCGAACCCTGATCAAGCTCCTCGGCACCTGCGCGCTGGCCGGGGTCCTCTTCGCCGGCGTCCTGTTCCCGACGGTCGGCGGCGTGGGCCTGCTGTCGAACAAGGCCAGCGACACCGTGGACAGCGTCTCGGCCGCGCTCAACACCGGTGTGGTCCCGCAGACCTCCAGGATGCTCGACAAGAACGGCAAGCTGCTGGCCACGTTCTGGGGCTCGCAGCGGCGCACCGTCGTACCCAGCGACAAGATCTCCCCCGCCATGAAGCGGGCCATCGTCTCCATCGAGGACCGGCGCTTCTACGAGCACCAGGGGGTGGACTACCGGGGCACCGCGCGTGCCTTCGTCAACAACGCCAGCGGGGAGTCCACCCAGGGCGCGTCCACCCTGACCCAGCAGTACGTGAAGAACTACCTGCTGCTGGTGCTGGCCCAGAACGACCTGGAGCGCCGCCAGGCCACCGAGGTCACCCCCGCCCGCAAGCTGCGGGAGATCCGGATCTCCCTGGCCCTGGACAAGGAGCTCGGCAAGGACGAGATCCTCACCCGCTACCTGAACCTGGTGCCCTTCGGCAACGGCGCGTACGGGGTGGAGGCTGCGGCGGAGACCTACTTCGGGGTTCATGCCGCGGCCCTGACGATCACCCAGGCGGCGATGCTGGCCGGGATGGTGCAGTCCTCCTCGGCGCTGAACCCCTACGTCCGACCGGCCGACGTGCTCGCCCGCCGCAACCTGGTGCTGGACACGATGGCGGAGACCGGCGCGATCACCAAGACCGACGCGACGACGGCGAAGAAGGCCCCGCTGGGAGTTCTCCCGAAGCCGGGCTCGCCGGACAACGGCTGCCTGGCCGCGGGCGATCGCGGCTTCTTCTGCGACTTCGCGCTGCAGTACCTCGACCAGCACGGCATCGACAAGAAGACGCTCGACGACGGCGGGTACGTGGTGAAGACGACCCTGGACCCGGCGGTGCAGGACTCGGTCAAGGCGGCGACCAACCGTGACGTTCCCGCGAACCTGCCCAAGATCGCCAACGTCATGGACGTGGTGCAGCCCGGGCAGGACCGCCACCGCGTGCTGGCCATGGCCTCGAGCCGCACCTACGGCCTGGACGGCGGCGCCGGGCAGACCACGATCGGCGAGCCCTACATCCCCGTCGGCGACGGCGCCGGCTCGGTGTTCAAGATCTTCACCACCGCCGCGGCCATGGAGAAGGGCCTGGGCACCAACGCGATCCTGCCGACCCCGAAGCTCGCCGTGGTCCGGGGCGTCGGCGTGGGCGGCGCCAAGCCGTGCCCTCCCGACGCCTACTGCGTGCGCAACTACACCGACAACTACAAGCTGCAGTACTCGGTGACCGAGGCGCTGGCCCAGTCGCCGAACACCGCCTTCGTCGAGCTCATCGCCAGCATCGGAGTGACCCCGACCGTCGACATGGCCGTACGTCTGGGCATGCGCTCGCTCGCTGCTCCCGGGAGCGCTCCCACCACGGACAACCCCAAGCGCAGCGTCGCCGAGCAGCTGAAGCAGGAGAACTCGGCGGCCTTCACCCTGGGGGTGAACTCGGTGAACATGCTCGAGCTGGCCAACGTGGGGGCGACGCTCTCCTCCGCCGGCAAGTGGTGCCCGGCCAGCCCGATCGACACCGTCACCGACGCCAAGGGCAAGCCGGTCAACATCGACGAGGTTAAGTGCAACCAGGTGGTGCCCCCGGGCCTGGCCAACACCCTCGCGGTGGCGATGGGCAAGGACGACCAGGGCAGCGGCACCTCTGCGCGCGCCGCCCGCGACGTCGGGTGGGACTACCCGACGTCGGCCAAGACCGGGACCACCAACTCCTACCGCTCCGCGGCCTTCCTGGGCTTCACCAACACCCTGGCCGGGGCGAACATCACCTTCGACGACTCCTCGGCACCCTCTGGGATCACCGTCGCCGGGTTCAACCCGAGTAGCTGCGGGTCAGCGGACTGCGCAGGCAACAACGGTGGAATCACCGGT
Source organism: Mycobacteriaceae bacterium (assembly GCA_039923155.1). GTDB lineage: Bacteria > Actinomycetota > Actinomycetes > Mycobacteriales > Mycobacteriaceae > Rhodococcus_D. The sequence goes on from JBDTDI010000238.1 coordinate 12,981, forward strand.
GGGACGACCCCGGGTCACACCTTCTACAGCGCGCTCAAGCCGGTGATGGACTCCTTCGGTCCGGTCAGCTTCCCGCCCACCGACCCGCTGTTTGTCAACGGGTCCGGGGCCGGCAACGTGCCCGACGTGACCGGACAGGGCAGCCAGCAGGCCACCGCGACGCTCACCGGGGTGAACTTCAAGGTCAACACCGTCACGGTGAACAGCGGGAGCTCGCGCGGCACGGTGGTCCGGCAGAGCATCACCGGGGCGTCGATCCCCGGGGCGAACATCACCCTGTACGTCAGCTCGGGGTACGTCCCCGCCCCGCCACCCAGGCCTGCCCCGAAGCCAGCACCGGCCCCGGCACCTGCCCCCGCCCCGGCCCCCGCCCCGGCGCCGGCGCCGGCTCCGGCTCCCGCGCCGGGCCCGGGCGTGCCGTTCCTGCCGCCCGTTGCCCCCCTCCCGAATGCCCCGGCTCCGGTGCCGCCGGGCTGACCGGGTCTCGGCCTCGGTCGAGGTAGGGCCCATCGGGCTCGCGGTGGGCCGCCGGCCGTGGTCGACGGGGCTGGGTGTCGCCGCCGGCCACCAGGAGCAGCCTCGTGGCCACCGAGACGACGGAGGATGTCCCCCGCCTCTCCGCTCAGCCCTGCAGGAGGGACTTGACGGCGCTGGAGACGCGCCCGCCATCAGCCCGACCGGCCGCAGCTGCGCTCGCGAGCTTCATGACCTGCCCCATCTGTCGCATGCCCGGCGCCTCACCGTTGTCCGCCCGTACCGCCTCCACCGCGTCCGCAGCGAGCGCGGCGACCTCACCGTCGTCGAGCTGGCTGGGCAGGTACGCGGCGAGGATGCTGGCCTCCGCGCGCTCCTTGTCGGCCAGCTCGGGACGGTTCGCCCCGTCGAACGCCTCCGCGGACTCCTGGCGCTTCTTCGACTCCTTGGCCAGCACCTTGAGCACCTCGGCGTCGTCGAGCTCGCGGGCGGTGGTGCCGGCCACTTCCTCGGTGCGCACCGCGGACAGCGCCATGCGCAGCGTGGACACGACCAGGGCGTCGCGGGCCTTCATCGCCGTCGTCAGGTCGGAGTGCAGTCGGCTCGCAAGGTCGCTCATGGGTACCGACGCTACGCGGAGCGGACAACCGGTTTGGGCTCGTACGCTGAGCCTGTGCCTGTTCCCCCCCGCAGCAGTGGCCCACACCTTCTCGTCCGCGCCGGACTCGGCGTTCTCGGCGTCGGCGCCGCTGGTATCGGCTACGCCGCCGGGATCGAGCGCAACGCGTTCACCCTGCGGGAAGTGACCCTGCCGGTGCTGACGCCCGGGTCGGCGAGCCTGCGGGTGCTGCACCTCTCCGACCTGCACATGACCCCGAACCAACGGCGCAAGCAGCGCTGGGTGAGCGAGCTCGCCCGCCTGGAGCCCGACCTGGTGGTCAACACCGGTGACAACCTCGCTCACCAGCGGGCCGTCCCGGCCGTGGTGCAGGCCCTGGACCCGCTGCTCGCCCGACCCGGCCTGTTCGTGTTCGGCAGCAACGACTACTTCGCCCCCTCCCCAAAGAACCCGGCGCAGTACCTCACCGCCAAGCACAAGCGGGCGCACGGCCAACCGCTGCCGTGGCGGGACCTGCGCGCCGCGTTCGCCGAGCGCGGTTGGCTCGACGCCACCCACACCCGCCACCGCTTGGAGGTGAACGGGGTGCGCGTTGCCGTGGTCGGGGTGGACGACCCGCACCTGAAGCGGGAGCGGATGGGGACCGTCGACGGTCCCGCCGCCGGCGATGCGGATCTACGCCTGGCCCTGACCCACTCCCCCGAGCCACGGGTGCTCGACGTGTTTGCCCGCCAGGGGTACGACCTGGTCATGGCCGGGCACACCCACGGGGGCCAGCTGTGCCTGCCCGGGGTGGGGGCCATCGTCACCAACTGTGAGCTCGACCGCAGCCGCGCCAAGGGCGCTTCGCGGTGGGGCTCGCACATGTGGCTGCACGTGTCGGCCGGCCTCGGCACCTCGCCGTACGCCCCCGTGCGCTTCGCGTGCCGCCCGGAGGCGACGCTGCTGACCCTGGTGGCCGCGGCGCACCAGCGCACGGCTCGGCCGGTGGACACCGCCGCCGCCGCGCGGTGAGGTCGGCGCCGCGGTCAGCG
>JBDTDI010000239.1:0-14484 GCA_039923155.1 Mycobacteriaceae bacterium
CGACACCGAAGACGCGCTCACCGAGCTGCACGCCCATCCGGCCGCCCCGCTCGCCCCCGTCCCCCTGGGCCGACCGATGCACTTCACCTCCGGCACCACGGGGCGACGCAAGGGCGTCAGCTCCGGGGTGCTGGACGTCGTGGCCGCCCGGGCGCTGTGGGAGGAGGAGGCCACGCTGTGGCGCTTCAGCCCCTCCGACACCCACGTCGTCGTCTCGCCGCTGTACCACTCGGCTCCGCTGCGTTTCGCGATCAGCACACTGCTGGCCGGCGGCACCGTGCTCGTGCCCGGGCCGTTCAGCCCGCAACGGTTCCTCGACGTCTGCGCCACCCACCACCCGACGACGATGTTCAGCGCCCCCGCCCAGCTGCAGCGGCTCCGTGAGCACGGTGGGGCGGAGCAGGCCCTCACCGGGTTCCGGCTGATCGCCCACGCTGGGGCGCCGTGCCCGGAGCCGGTCAAGCGTTGGCTGCTCAAGCACACGGGCCCCGACGTGGTGTGGGAGTTCTACGGCTGCACCGAGGGCCAGCTCACGGCCTGCTCCGCCACCGACTGGCTCGCCCACCCCGGAACCGTCGGGCGGGCGCGGCCGGGCCGACGGCTGGCCGTCGACCCCGACGGCTCCATCTGGTGCGCCGTGCCCGAGCACGCCCGGTTCAGCTACTGGGGCGCCCCCGAGAAGACGACGGCGGCGTGGCGGGGAGACGAGTTCACCGTTGGCGACCTGGGTCGCCTCGACCCCGAGGGCTGGCTGTACCTGGACGGGCGCCGCGACGACCTGGTGCTCAGCGGCGGGGTCAACGTCTACCCCCTGGAGGTGGAACGGATCCTCTCCTCCTGCCCCGGGGTGCGCGAGGTCATGGTGCGGGGGGTGCCCGACGATCGCTGGGGTCAGCGGGTGGAGGCAGTGGTGGTGGGTGCGCCCGAGCTCGAGCTCGCCGGGCTCGACGCCTACGCCCGGACGCACCTCACCCCGGCGCAGCGCCCCAAGTCGATGCACCTCGTCGACGCCCTGCCCCGCAACAGCGCGGGAAAGGTGCTGCGCCGGGAATGAGGGTGACCGACAACACGCTGAGGGTGGACATGACCCAGGGAATCGACCCGACCGACCCCTACCAGCGCCACCGCGTCGACGTCCTCGGCACGACGATGGCCTACGTGGACACCCGAGCCGCCACCACCGCCAACGCCGGCACCGAGGCCGAGGCGGCCGCGTGCGTCTTCCTGCACGGCAACCCGACGTCGAGCTACATGTGGCGCAACGTCATCCGCGTTGTCGAGCCGCACGCCCGTTGCCTGGCGCCGGACCTGGTCGGCATGGGCGACAGCGGGGCGTCCTCGACGGGCTCCTACCGGTTCACCGACCACGCCGCCCACCTCGACGCGTGGTTCGACGCGGTGCTGCCGGCCGGGCCCGTCGTCCTCGTCATCCACGACTGGGGCTCTGCACTGGGCTTCCACTGGGCGTACCGCCACCCCGAGCGGGTCGCGGGAATCGTGTTCACCGAGGCCATCGTGACCCCGCTGACGTGGGAGGACTGGCCGGAGGGCGCCGCCAACATCTTCCGGGCCATGCGCTCCGACGCCGGCGAGAAGCTGGTGCTGGAGAAGAACATCTTCGTCGAACGAATTCTGCCCGGCGGGGTCGTGCGCGAGCTCGGCGAGCAGGAGATGGCCGTCTACCGGCGCCCGTTCGACGAGCCGGGGGAGTCCCGCCGGCCGACCCTGACCTGGCCGCGGGAGATCCCGATCGACGCCAGCCCGGCCGACGTGCACGAAGTCGTCGCCACCTACGCCGACTGGCTGGCCACCCACCCCGGCCTGCCGAAGACGTTCGTCAACGCGGAGCCGGGCTCGATCCTGGTCGGTCGACAGCGAGAGGTGGTGCGCTCCTGGCCGGACCTGGTCGAGCTGACCGTCACCGGCAACCACTTCGTGGCGGAGGACTCCCCGGCCGAGATCGGTGCGGCGGTGGTGGAGATGGTGGGAGGTCGCTCCGTAGGCTGACCTCCCGTGATCGACCTGAAGCAGCTGCGCGCTGACCCCGAGCTCGTCCGTGCCTCCCAGCGCACCCGCGGTGAGGACCCGGCCCTGGTCGACACCCTGCTGGCCGCCGACACCGCCCGCCGGGAGGCCGTGCTGGCCGCCGACACCGCCCGCGCCGAGCAGAAGACCGTCAGCGTCGACGTCGGCAAGCTCATGGGGGCCTGGCAGGCCGCCCGCAAGGTCGGGGCGCCCGACGAGGCCGCGAAGAAGGAGGCCGCCGACACCGCCCGCACCCGCGCCGGCGTGCTGAGCGAGCAGGTCAAGGCCGCGGAGACCGCCGAGGCCACGGCCGACGCCGCGCTCGACATCGCGCACCGGGCGGTGTCCAACGTCGTGCAGAGCGGGACCCCTGCCGGCGGCGAGGACGACTTCGTGGTGCTCTCCCACCACGGCGAGATCCCCGACATCGCCGCGCCCCGCGACCACCTGGAGCTCGCGGAGAGCTTCGGCATCCTCGACATGACCCGCGGGGCCAAGGTTTCCGGGGCGCGGTTCTACTTCCTCACCGGCCTCGGCGCGCTGCTGCAGCTGGGAATGCTGCAGCTCGCCGCGAGCAAGGCCGTCGCCAACGGCTTCACCCTCACCGTCCCCCCGGTGCTGGTCCGCCCGGAGATCATGGGCGGCACCGGGTTTCTCGGGGCGCACGCCGCCGAGGTGTACAAGCTGGCCGAGGACGACCTCTACCTGGTGGGCACCTCCGAGGTGCCCCTGGCCGGGTTCCACGCCGACGAGATCCTCGACCTGTCGTCCGGCCCCAAGCGCTACGCCGGCTGGAGCACGTGCTTCCGACGCGAGGCCGGCAGCTATGGCCGCGACACCCGGGGAATCATGCGGGTGCACCAGTTCGACAAGGTCGAGATGTTCAGCTGGTGCCGACCCTCCGACACCGTCGCCGAGCACCAGCGCCTGCTCGGCTGGGAGCAGGAGATGCTCGCCGCGGTCGAGGTCCCCTACCGGATCATCGACGTCGCCGGCGGCGACCTCGGCAGCTCCGCAGCCCGCAAGTTCGACTGCGAGGCGTGGGTTCCCAGCCAGCAGGCCTACCGCGAGCTGACGTCGACCTCGAACTGCACCACCTTTCAGGCCCGTCGGCTCAACGTCCGCTACCGCGACGCTGACGGTCGTACCCAGGTTGCGGCGACGCTGAACGGGACGTTGGCGACCACGCGGTGGATCGTGGCCATCCTGGAGAACCATCAGCAGCCCGACGGCTCGGTGCGCGTGCCGCCCGCCCTGGTGCCCTACGTCGGCGTGGACACTCTGCGCCCCGTCTGAGGGCAACCAGGGGTGCCGGAAACGGGTGGTTGGCCCGTCTGTCCGTAGAGTTGACGGTGGCCATCCTGATCCAGCAGCGACGGAGACCCCGATGAGCACACCGCAGGACCCTTACCAGGGCTACGACGACCAGCGGGCGGGTGGGCAGGACCGGTACGACCCGTCGGGTCGGAATCCCCAGAGCTACCCGCAGGGCGGCTACCAACAGGGTGGCTACTCCCAGGGCGGCTACTCCCAGGGCAGCTATCCCCAGGGCAACTACGCCCAGGGCAGCTACGCCCAGGGTGGCGACGACCAGCACCGCCCGCTGCGCAACGGCTTCGGGATCGCTGCCCTCGTTCTCGGCATCGTGTCGATCCCGGCGGGCTTCATCGTGGTGGGCATCGTGTTCGGCATCGCGGCCGTCGTCCTCGGCTTCCTCGGCCGGAGCCGGGTCAAGCGGGGCGAGGCCAACAACGGTGGGCTCGCGATCGCCGGGATCATCACCGGGATCCTGGGGATCCTGATCGGTGTCGGTGCGCTCGTGTTCATCCTGTTCCTGGCCAAGTCGGACTACGGGCAGTGCGTGATCGACGCGGGTGGCAGCCAGGCAAAGGTCCAGCAGTGTGCTGATCAGTACTTGACCACCAACGGACGCTGAGGTCGCGGGTAGGGACGGAGATCGCGATGAGCACGCCGTACGACCCCTACCAGGGCCATGACGATCAGCGCCCGGGTGAGCCGGCCCCGTACGACCCGTTGGGCAGGTACTCCCCGGCCGGTCACCTGGCCCGCAGCCGCCCCCCGAGCGGAAACGGGGGAAACGGCCCCGTGCACAACGGGTTCGGGGTCGTCGCCCTCGTGCTCGGCATCGTCTCGATCCCGGCCGGAGGCATCGTGGGCATCGTGGCGGGGATCGTGCTCGGCATCCTGGCTGTCGTCCTCGGTGTCCTCGGTCAGGGTCGGGTCAAGCGGGGTGAGGCGAACAACGGTGGTGTGGCGATCGCCGGGCTGATCACGGGAAGCCTCGGGATCGTCATCAGCCTTGGGATCCTCGTGGTCGCCCTGGTGCTGGGCTAGCAGGCCTTCGGGGGTGCTCGACGCGGCCAGCCGCTCGTGGCCCAGCAGGTGGCCCGAGCCGCTGTTAGCGTCGCCGTTCATGGATGCTGCGGTTCACGAACCCCTCGGTGTGACGCTGACCGGAGTGCGGTTGCAGGAGCTGACCGACGAGCAGGTGAGCGGGCTGGCGGTGCTGCTCGCCGAGCACGGGGTGGCGGTCATCCCGGGTCAGGACCTCGACGACGGAGAGTTCGCGCAGCTGCTGCACCGCTTCGGTGCACCGGCCTTCGCCACGGGCGAGACCCCGGTGCCGGGGCACCCCGACCTCAACATCGTGAGCAACGTCGGACGAACCACCCCGCCGCGCAGCACGTTCCACGTAGACACGAGCTACCTGCGCCGCCCGCCGCGCTACACGGCGCTGCGTGCGGTCACCGTGCCCGCCCAGGGCGGCGAGACGGTGTTCACCAACCAGTACCGCGCCTACGACACGCTCCCGACGCGGCTGCGGGATCGCCTCGACGGGCGCACGATCACCCACGTCGTCACCGGCCTGGAGCTGGGCCCTGACGACGAGACCTCGGCCGAGCACCCCGTGTTCCGTCGGCACCCGATCTCGGGGCGGACGTCGGTGTACATGTCCACCCCGGCTCGGTGCGCCGCGGTCAGCGGCCTGGCCGCCGAGGAGGCCGACGAGCTCGTCTCCGAGCTGTTCACCCACTGCACGCAGGAGGACAACTCCTTCCGCCACGCCTGGTCGGCCGGAGACGTGGTGATGTGGGACAACGCGTGCGTGCTGCACAAGGCCGACCACACCGGCGTGGTCGGCGACCGGGTCATGCACCGGGGCATGGTCGCCGGGGACGCCGAGGACGACACCAGCGACGACGCACCCGGGGCGCTCGCCGAGCGGACCCCGGAAACGTCACCCACACTTTGATCCCATGAACGCCATCCTCTTCGGTTCGATGAGCACGATCGCCGACACCTCCGAGCTGCAGCGCGCTGCGTTCAACGAGGCGTTCGCCGAGCACGGGCTGGACTGGCAGTGGGATCGCGACGAGTACCGGGAGCTGTTGCAGTCCAACGGCGGTGAGCAGCGGATCGCCGAGCAGGCCAGCGCCAAGGGCGAGCAGGTCGACGCCGCGGCGGTGCACCGCACCAAGAGCAAGCGCTTCCAGCAGCGGCTGGCGGCCGACGGCGCCACGCCGCGGGCGGGAGTGGTCGAGACCGTGCGCGCGGCCCGGGAGCGAGGGGTCAAGGTGGCGCTGGTGACGACGACCTCGCCGGACAACCTCAGCGCGCTGTTCACGGGCCTCGGCGACGCGTTGCGCCGCGACGACTTCGACCTCGTCGTCGACGCCGCGCAGGTGCACACGCCCAAGCCGGACGTCGCCGCCTACGCCTACGCCCTGCAGGCCCTGGGCGCGGCCGCGGACGAGTCCGTGGCCGTCGAGGACAACGTGGGGGGCGTGGCCGCAGCGGTCGCCGCCGGTGTCCAGTGTGTGGCCTTTCCCAACGAGAACACCGCCGGACACGACTTCGGCGACACCCGTGTCGTCGAGCGCATCACCCTGGACGAGCTGCAGCAGCGCTGATCCGCGCCGAGCGGCAGCCGGCACACACCGAACCCGTTCCCCCTGCGCCAAGAGTCTTTCGGTGCACTACGCAAGGAGATTGACATGAGTGAGGTCCAGGCGAGCTTCACCGCGACCGACACCGAGTTCCACGTCGAGGGCTACGAGAAGATCGACTTCAGCCTGCTCTACGCCCAGGGCGCCTTCCGGCCCGAGAACCCCCAGGTCGCCGACTGCTACCGCGACTTCGGACGGTGCCTGATGGTGGTCGACGCCAACGTGCACCGCCTCTACGGCGAGGACATGCAGAACTACTTCGACCACCACGACATCGCGCTGACGGTCTGCGTGGTCACCATCAAGGAGACCGGCAAGAGCCTGCGCACCCTGGAGCGCCTGGTCGACGCGTTCAGCGAGTTCGGGCTCGTTCGCAAGGAGCCGGTGCTCGTGGTCGGCGGCGGTCTGGTCACCGACGTGGCCGGCTTCGCGTGCGCCACCTACCGCCGCAGCACCAACTACATCCGGATCCCCACCACGCTGATCGGTCTGATCGACGCGAGCGTCTCCATCAAGGTCGGGGCCAACCACGGCAAGCTGAAGAACCGCCTCGGTGCCTACCACGCCTCGTCGAAGGTCATCCTGGACTTCGGGTTCCTCGCGACGCTGCCCGAGGACCAGGTTCGCAACGGCATGGCTGAGCTGATCAAGATCGCGGTGGTGGCCAACTCCGAGGTCTTCGAGCGGCTCTCCGAGCACGGCGAGGAGCTGCTGCGCACCCGCTTCGGTCACCTCGACGGCACACCCGAGCTGGTGGAGATCGCGGACCGGATCACCTGGCAGGCCATCAACACGATGCTGAGCCTGGAGGTGCCCAACCTGCACGAGCTCGAGCTGGACCGGGTGATCGCCTACGGCCACACCTGGAGCCCCACCCTGGAGCTGACCCCCGACGTGCCCATGTTCCACGGTCACGGCATCAACATCGACATGGCCTTCTCCGCCACGCTGGCGCAGCGTCGAGGCCTGATCAGCATCGCCGACCGCGACCGCATCCACTCGCTGATGACCCGCCTGGGCCTGGCCATCGACAGCCCGTACTTCACCGGCGAGCTGATCTGGCGGGCCACCGAGTCGATCATCCGCACCCGTGACGGCAGCCAGCGCGCCGCGGTGCCCAACCCCATCGGCGAGTGCACGTTCCTCAACGACCTCACCCGCGAGGAGCTCGAGGCCACCCTCGACGCGCACAAGGAGCTGGCCGCGGGCTACCCGCGCGGTGGCGACGGCGTCGACATGTACATGACGCCGCAGGACTCCACCGTGGGCTACTCGGACGAGCGGCCCGGGCAGGTCCCGACGGACACCGTCGAGATGGTGCAGGTGGACGAGCCGGTGCCGGCGGGCGCCCTCTCGTGACCGCACTCTCGTGAACGCCCGACCGGTGACCCCGGTGGGCATCCTGGCCGAGACGCTGGCGCAGCTGAGCACCCGCCTCGGCGCCGTCCCCGGCGTTCCGCAGGACCTCACCGACGACCTGCGTCGGGCGGTGCTGCTCGGGGCAGGCCTGGAGCAGTATGCGGCGCAGTGCACCACCGAGGAATCGCCGGAGCTGGCTTCGGTGACCGCCCGGACCGCCGCGGAGAGCTGGGACGACCGCGGCGGGCTGGAGGAGGAGATGCTGTCCGGGCACGTCGAGGGACAGCTGCTGAAGTTCCTGGTGCACCTCAGCGGCGCGCGCCGCGTGCTCGAGGTGGGCATGTTCACCGGTTACTCCGCGCTCGCGATGGCCGAGGCCCTGCCCGCTGACGGCGTGGTGGTGGCCTGCGAGATCGACGCACGGGTCGCGGCGCTGGCCCAGGAGTGCTTCGACGCTGCCCCCGACGGTCACAAGGTGCAGGTCCGGGTGGCTCCGGCGGCGGACACCCTCACCGCCCTGGCCGCCGCGGGGGAACGCTTCGACCTGGTCTTCCTCGACGCCGACAAGGGGGGCTACTCCGGCTATCTTCGGACCGTGCTCGAGACGGACCTGTTGGCCGAGGGCGGGACGGTGTGCGTGGACAACACCCTGATGCAGGGCCAGCCCTGGACGGGACGGGCCACGCCGAACGGGGCCGCGATCGCCGAGTTCAACCAGGAGCTGGTCGACGACCCCACGATCGAGCAGGTGCTGCTCAGCGTCCGGGACGGGCTCACCCTGCTGCGTCGGGTGTGAGGTGAGGGCGCGAACCCGCAGCTCGCTGCGGACGGTGGGCATGGTGGGGCTGCTCGCGGCGGTGGCGCCGATCAACGTGGCCGTCACCGTGGCGGGGTACCTCCGCTCGGCCCTGCGCCCGACGGCAGCTGGGGGCTCGTCGGGGCCGTCTCGCACCATCTTGATCAGTGGCGGCAAGATGACGAAGGCGCTGGTGCTCGCGCGGGCGTTCCACGCCGACGGGCACCGGGTGGTCCTGGTCGAGCAGGCCCGCTACCGGCTCACCGGGCACCGCTTCTCCCGCGCGGTCGACGCCTTCCACACCGTGCCCAGGCCGGAGGATCCCGGCTACACCGCAGCCCTGCGGGCACTCGTCGAGCGCGAGGGTGTCGACGTGTACGTGCCGGTCTGCAGCCCGGTCGCCAGCTACTACGACTCGCTCGCCCGTCAGGAGCTCGACGACGTGTGCGAGGTGATCCACCCACGACCCGACGAGCTGCGCCAGGTCGACGACAAGTCCGAGTTCGCCGCCCTGGCCCAGTCCTTGGGCCTGCGGGTACCCGACACGCACCGCATCACCGACCCCCGCCAGGTCGCCGAGTTCGACTTCACCGGGCGCGAGCGCAGCTACATCCTCAAGAGCATCGTCTACGACCCGGTGCGCCGCCTCGACCTCACCCGGCTGCCGCGCCCCACCCCCGAAGAGACCGTTGCCTACGTGGCGTCGCTGCCGATCTCGGCGGAGAACCCGTGGATCCTGCAGGAGTTCATCCCCGGCCAGGAGTACTGCACCCACGGCACCGTGCGCGACGGCGAGGTGCAGGTGTGGTGCTGCTGCGAGTCCTCGGCCTCGCAGCTGAACTACACGATGGTCGAGGTTCCCGAGATCGAGGAGTGGGTGCGCACCTTCTGCCGGGCGACGAAGATGACCGGCCAGCTCTCCTTCGACTTCATCGTCGCCTCGGACGGAGCGTCAGCCGGGGAGGTCTTCGCGATCGAGTGCAACCCCCGCACCCACTCGGCCATCAGCATGTTCTACAACCACCCCGACCTCAGCCGGGCCTACCTGGACAGCGGTGTCGAGACGATCACCCCGCTGCCCGGCAGCCGCCCCACCTACTGGCTCTACCACGAGGTGTGGCGGCTGATCACGTTGCCGCACCGCTGGTCTCGCCTGCACACGATCCTCACCGGCACGGACGCAATCTTCTCCAGCGCCGACCCGCTTCCCTTCCTGGCCGTGCACCACCTGCAGATCCCGTGGTTGTTGCTGGTCAACCTGGTCAAGGGAGGCCGCTGGGTGAAGATCGACGTCAACATCGGCAAGCTCGTCGAGCCCGGGGGTGACTGAGGTGGCCCGGTCGCTGCGGGTGCTGCTGCTGGTCGGGTCCGCGGTCAACGAGTTCTACGCGGACCTCTCCCGGCTGTACGCCGCCGACTGCCTCGACGCGGTGGCCGACCCCGAGCGGTACGAGCTCAGCGTCGCCCACGTGAGCCCGGACGGATCATGGTGCTTCCCGGCCGACCTGCGGCCACAGATCATCGCGGCCGCGCCCCGGGTCGGCCTGGGGGAGGCGGTGACCCAGCTGCAGGCCCGCGGGCTCGACGCGGTCGTCCCGCAGATGTTCTGCGTGCCCGGGATGACCCAGTACCGGGCCCTGGTCGAGCTCGCGGGAATTCCGCTGCTGGGCAACCCGGCCGACGTCATGGCGCTGGGCGCGCACAAGGCCCGGGCCCGGGCGGTGGTGGCCGCCGCCGGGGTGGCCGTGCCCGACGGGGAGCTGCTGCGCGCCGGTGAGCAGCCCGGACTGACGCCGCCGTTCGTGGTCAAGCCGGTCGACACCGACAACTCCCTCGGCCTGGCCCTGGTGCGGGAGCACGCCGAGCTGGCGGCGGCGCTGCGAGCGGCGTTCGTCGAGTCCGACGAGGTGCTGGTCGAGCGCTACGTCGAGCTGGGGCGGGAGGTGCGTTGCGGGATCGTGGTCCGCGACGGCGAGCTGGTGGGGCTGCCGCTGGAGGAGTACGCCGTCCACCCGGAGTCCAAGCCGATCCGTCTGCACGACGACAAGATCCGCACCGGGACCGACGGCGGGCTGGGCCTGGTGGCCAAGGACGCCGAGCACGCCTGGATCGTGGACGTCGAGGACCCGCTGACCGCGGTCGTGCACGAGGCGGCGAAGGCGTGCCACCGGGCGCTCGGCTGCCGCGACTACAGCCTGTTCGACTTCCGCGTCGACCCCGACGGGCAGCCCTGGTTCCTCGAGGCCGGGCTGTACTGCTCGTTCGCACGCAGCAGCGTGGTCGCGGTGATGGCCGCTGCCGCGGGTCTGGAGCTGCCCGAGCTGTTCGAGACGGTGCTGACGGGGTCACTCGCGCGTCGCAGGAAGTAAACGCTTTGCGTTGTTTGTCGCTTATCAACCGCAGCGACCACTCTTTAGGGAAAACTAGGCCGATGTGATCTTGAGCAAGAAGTTGTAGGTTGGTTGTGCGCATCAGAACGGGCCGAGCGTGCCGAAATTGGATCACCGTAACCGCGGGAGTTCAAGATCCGATGGCAAGAACATGCGACGTGCACCCCGCACCCGTTGCTCGACTGAGCGAAGGATTTCTGCGATGAAGAAGTCTCTGAAGATCATGGTGCCGGTGGTTGCGGTCGGGGCGATGGCCCTGCTGCCGGGGGTCGCCAGCGCCCAAGCCTCAGGTACCTCCTACCAGGCTCAGCTGAACCAGGTGAACAGCTCCGGGGCCAGTGGCACGGTGACCGTGGCGCTCAACGGCAACACGGCGACCATCAAGGAGAACGTGTCCGGCCTGGCGGCGACTTTCATGAACGCTCCGTTCCCGCACGTGCAGCACATCCACGGCGGTGGAATGGGACAGTGTCCCGCCCCGTCGGCCGACACGAACGGTGACGGCGTGATCAGCACCAAGGAGGGTGGGCCGGCCTACGGTGGTATCCAGACCACGCTCAGCGTGAGCGGTGGCACCACCCCCGCCGACGGCACCGACGTCAAGATCGCCCCCAGCGGTGCCAGCTACACCTACAGCCGCACCATCACCCTCGACGCGGACACCCTCGCCTCGCTGAAGGGCGGCAAGGCCGTGGTCGTCGTGCACGGGCTCGACCCGTCGAAGCTGAGCAAGCAGGCTCAGGGCGAGAAGAGCTCGGTCGCACCGTCGCTGCCGCTGGCGGCGACCGCACCGGCCCTGTGCGGGGTGCTCGCGGTCTCTCAGATGTCCGCGATCCCCGCTGGCGCGGCGGACACCGGCAGCGGCAGCAGTGCCGGTGACAACGCCGAGCTGATCGCCGGTGGCGTGGGCGCACTCGCCGTCGCCGCGGTCGGTGGGGCGGCGCTGAGCCGTCGGCGTCGCACCGAGGGCTGATCTATCCCCTCAGGACTGTTCGACCGTAGCCACCGCGGCAAGCTTGCCGCGGTGGCTACGGCCGTCCTTGCCATCGTCGGCGTGGTGCTGATCAGCGTGGGCCTGACGTCGAGGTCCAGCCCTCCGGTGCCGCCGGCAAGCGTGCTGGCGCAGGGCCAGCCCGGACCGACCTCGGCCGCTGGCTCGCCCGTACCATCGAGCGCCCCGTCCTCGCCCGTGCCGACGACCGCGGCGACCCCGGCAGCGCCGTCGTCATCCTCGCCCCCATCCGCACAGCCGCCGTCGAGCACCGGCCCGGTCCTTCCCGGGTCGAACCCGCTCCGCCTCACCGTCCCCAGGCTCGGGGTCGACCACGATCTGGTCTCGCTGGGCCTGAACCCGGACGGCACCGTCGCAGTGCCACCGCTGTCGCAGGTGCGCACCCCGAGCTGGTACGACAGGTCACCGACACCGGGCTCGCTCGGTCCGGCAGCGATCTACGGCCACATCGACTCGGCGCAGTACGGCCGGGGCGTGTTCTACGAGCTCGGAGCGATGCGCCCCGGCGACCCGATCTCCATCACCCGCGCCGACAACACCGTCGCCGAGTTCACCGTCTCCGCGGTGCGCGAGTACAAGAAGCAGGCGTTTCCCACCTTGGCCGTCTACGGCAACATCAACTACGCGGGGCTGCGGCTCATCACCTGCGGTGGCCCGTTCGACGCCAAGACCGGCAACTACCTCGACAACATCGTCGTCTACGCCACGCTCACCTCCTCCCACCCTGCCTGACGCGGTCGGTGGCCGCCCCCGGCCCGGCCCAGACGTCAGCCGGTCTGTTCCTCCCGGCTCGGGAGCAGGGCGGCGGGCGTCACGCCGTAGAGCTCGGCGAGGTCGATGAGGGTGTCCACGGTCAGCGACCCCTCGCCGCGCTCGAACGAGTCGAGCAGCGGCGCGGTCCAGCGTTCTCCCGAACGCCGGTGGGCCTGACGCAGCGTCAGCCCGAGGTTGGTGCGGGCCCGGCGCAGCAGCGCGCCGGTGGCTCGGGTGTAGGCGGTGACCGTGGGGTCCGACTGTCGCCCCGCGCCGTTGTGGACCCGCTTGTCCTCGTACATGGCGAGGTCCGCGGCGTGCAGCGCAGCGGCCAGCGGCTCACCAGCGGGCAACACGGCGGAACCGACGGCGATCGACGGGACGACCGTCACGTCGGCGCCCAGCGTGGTGGGCACGGCCACGGCGGCGCGGATCATGTCGTCGAGCTCGGCGACCGGGTGGCTGCGGGTAAGCAGGACGAACTCGTCCCCCGCCAGGCGAGCGACCACCAGTTCCGGATCCAGCGTGCGCAGCGAGGTGGCCACCGCCTGCAGGAGCAGGTCGCCGGCGCGGTGCCCGAGGGTGTCGTTGACCGCCTTGAGCCCGTTGACGTCCACCATCACGACCAGCAGCGGGCCCCGGGTGGGGCCCAGGGCCGACAGGTGGGCGAGCAGGCCCCGGCGGTTGAGCACTCCCGTCAGCTCGTCGTGGTGGGCGGCGTGCTCCAGCTCCGCCACCCGGGCCCGGTGGTGGGTGACGTCGGCGATGATCGCGGCGACGGCCGGCTGCCCGCCCCGGTCCACCACCGTCTTGTGCACGCGAGCCCACACGGTGGCACCGTCCTTGGTGACACCGCGCCGCTCCGCGACGATCGTCTTGCGACGCCCGGCGATCAGGTCGGCGGTGTCGGCCTCGCTGCTCGCCCGGTCGTGCGGGTGCAGGATCTGCGCGGCCTGGAGCTGGTTGACCTCGGCCAGGGCGTGACCGACCAGGTCGGCGAACGCCTGGTTCGCCTCGATCACGGCCCCGTCGAGGTCGTAGATCACGACCGGCAGGGCGGAGTCGGCCAGCAGCGAGCCGTCGGCCAGCAACGACTCCAGCAGCCGGTCACCCCCCGCTTCGCCGGTCACGATCCGCCCCCCCGGTGGATGGTTCCAAGTCCCTTCGACCAATCATCTCGGTCACAGCGAGTCTAGGTCCAACAACCCGTCCTGCAGCGCCCGCGCCAACAGGGTCGACTTGGTCGGTGCGCTGCGTCCCACGGCGGGGTACTTGACCCGGACGCGGGTCAGGTCGGTGTTGATGGTCCGGGCGACAGCATCGCGGACGAGCTGGCCGAACGTCGCCGCCGCCGAGCCCGGCACCACCGCGGTCACCCCGACGTGAGCCCGGCGTCGGATAGCGTGCGCCCATGTCAGCGTCCCCCCACCCCACGCTGCCCGACGCGCTCACCAAGCTGGCGACCCTGGTGCGCATCCCCACGGTCAGCCACCGCGACCCGGCGCGCAACGACACCGCGGCCTTCGACCTCTTCCTCGCCGAGCTGACCCGGCTGTTCCCCCTGCTGCACGCCCACCTCGAGCTGACCCGGATCCACACCCACGGCCTGCTGTTCCGCTGGCCCGGTGTCGCCGACACGCGCCCGGTGGTGCTGATGGCCCACCTCGACGTCGTGCCGGTGGACGGTGAGTGGGCGCACGATCCGTTCGGGGCCGAGATCGTCGACGGACAGATCTGGGGCCGCGGCACCCTGGACGACAAGGGCAGCCTGGTGGGCATCTGCGAGGCGGTCGAGACCCTGCTGGCCGACGGTTTCACCCCGGCGCAGGACGTGTGGCTGTCCTTCGGCTGCGACGAGGAGGTGATGGGCCAGGCCGCCCCGCTGGCGGTGGAGGAGCTGCGCCGCCGGGACGTGCAGCCGTGGTTCGTCCTCGACGAGGGCGGTGCCGTCGCCGGTCAGGCCTTCCCCGGGGTGTCCGCGCCCATCGGTGTCGTCGGGGTCGGCGAGAAGGGTGTCGTCTCCCTCGAGCTGTCCGTCACGGGCGCCGGGGGCCACGCCTCGACCCCGGCCCGCCGCGGGCCGACCGCCCGCATCGGCCGCGCCGTGCACCGCCTCGACCGCGCCTCCATGCCGGCGTCGGTGTCCGACACCACCGTCGAGCTGCTGCGCCGCATGGCCCC